>NZ_JBWKDT010000016.1:83089-162104 GCF_056435785.1 Streptomyces sp. NPDC043870 | reverse complement strand
GCGCCACCGGACGCAAACCCGCATCCAGCACAAACACCGACGTGTTCCACACCGGACGACCCATCGGCACCGCCACGGCACCCCGCTCGTCACCGCAAGGGAAGTAGGTGACGTCCACCGACGCCTCGGTGGGCCCGTAGAGGTTGTGCAGCTGTGCGTCGACCACCTCGGTGAAGCGGTCGCGCAGTTCACCGGGCAGCGCCTCGCCGCTGCAGAACACCCGCACCAGCGAGGTGCACTCCGCCGCGGCCGGCTCGGACAGGAACGCCCCCAGCATCGACGGCACGAAATGCACCGACGTGATCCCCTCCCGGCGGATCACCTCCGCCAGATACGCCGGATCACGATGCCCCTCCGGCCGCGCCACCACCAACGTCGCACCCGTGATCAACGGCCAGAAGAACTCCCACACCGACACGTCGAAGCCCGCGGGGGTCTTCTGCAGAACCCGGTCGTCCGGCGTGAGCCCGTACTCGTGCTGCATCCACAGGAGGCGGTTGACGACGCCCTGGTGCGGCACCACCACACCCTTGGGACGCCCCGTCGAACCCGACGTATAGATCACATACGCCGCACCCTCCGGCACAGCCCGCGGCACGAACCCGCCACCCGAACCCCACCCCACCTCATCCACACACAACGCCGGCACACCCACCGACAAACCAGCCACGACACCCGACACCGTCAACAACAGCGCAGGAGCCGCATCCTCCAGCACATACCGGATCCGCTCCGCCGGATAATCCACATCCACCGGCACATACGCCGCACCCACCTTGTGCACCGCCAGCAAAGCCACCACCAGCTCCACCGACCGCGGCACCATCACCGCAACCCGATCCCCCACACCCACACCACGCCCCACCAACAACGCAGCCAACTCACACGCCCGCGCCTCCAACTCCCCATACGACAACGACACACCCTCGAACACCACCGCCGTCGCACCCGGCGTCCGCCCCACCTGCTCCACGAACAAATCAGCCAACGACACCGACGGCACCACATGCCCCGTCGCATTCCACTCCACCACCACCCGCCGCCACTCCTCACCCGACAGCACGTCCAGGTCGCGGACGTTTCGGTCGGGGTCGGCACAGACCTGTTCCAGGACGCGCAGGAGGCGGTCGGCGATCGCGTGGGCCGTCGTGGGCTCGAAGAGTTCGATGCTGTACTCGAGCCCGCCGTACATGCCCGCCGGTGCGCCGTCGGCAGTGAAGCGCTCGCCGAGGTCGAAGGAAAGGTCGAACTCCGCCGTGCCGGTGTGGCTGGGCAGCAGCTCGGCGTCGAGCCCCGAGAGGCGGCTGAGCGCGTTGATGCCGTCGTGCCGATAGGTGTTCTGGAAGGCGAGCATCACCTGGAACAACGGGCTGCGCGACAGTGACCGGGCGGGGTTGAGTTCCTCGACGAGGCGCTCGAAGGGGACGTCCTGGTGGACGTACGCGGCGAGGTCGGTCTCGCGGACCCGGGCCAGCAGCTCGCTGAAGGTGGGGTCGCCCGACACATCGGTGCGCAGGACCAGGGTGTTGACGAAGACGCCGACCAGCTCCTCGACCGCCTCGTCGGTGCGTCCGGCGATCGGCGAGCCGATCGGAATGTCCTCGCCGGCGCCGAGCCGGGACAGCAGCGCCGCGAGCGCGGCCTGCACAACCATGAAGACGCTGGTGTTGTGGGCACGTGCGAGCGCGACCATCCGGGCGTGCAGGTCGGCGGGCACGTCGAACGCGAAGTGGGCGCCCACGCCGGTCGCCACGGCCGGGCGGGGCCGGTCGACGGGTAGCGGGAGTTCCTCGGGCAGACCGTCCAGCGTCTCCTTCCAGTAGGCGAGCTGGCGGTCGGCGCGGCTGTCGGGATCGCCGGGCGCGCCGAGGACGTCCCGCTGCCACAGCGCGTAGTCGGCGTAGTCCAGGGGCAGTGGCGCCCAGTCGGGTGCGTGGCCCTGGTGCCGGGCCGCGTAGGCGGTGGCGACGTCGCGGACGAGCCGCTCCATGGACCATCCGTCCGCGGCGACGTGATGGACGACGAGCAGCAGCACGTGCTCGGTGCCGTCCCACGCGAAGAGCCGGGCGCGCAGGGGCGGTTCGGCCGAGAGGTCGAAGCGCTCGCGGGCCGCGCGGTCGAGCTCGGCGTCGAGGTCGGCGGGGTCGACGGGCGTCACCGGGAGGAGCGGCCGGGCCTCCTCGGGCGCGAGCACGCTCTGGCGCAGCCCTTCGGAGTCCTCGGTGAGCAGGGTGCGCAGGGGCTCGTGGCGGGTGACGACATCCGTCAGGGCGGCGTGCAGCGCGGTGCGGTCGAGGGGGCCGGAGAGCCGGAGCGCGGCCGGGATGTTGTAGGTGGCGTTGGCGTCCTTGTCCTCCAGGCGGTCCAGGAACCACCAGCGACGTTGCCCGTAGGAGGCCGGTATGCGCGCGGGACGGCGGCCGGCGGGGCGCAGCGGTTCGCCGCCGGCGCCGGCGGACGCCAGGGCACGGGCCAGCCCTGCCGGGGTGGGGGTGTCGAACAGCTGGCGGACGGATATCTCGGCCCGGAAGGCTGCCCGGACGCGGGAGACGAGGCGGGTGGCGAGCAGGGAGTGGCCGCCCAGGGTGAAGAAGTCGCTGTCGGGGCCCACGTGCGGCAGGCCGAGCACCCGTGCGAACAGTTCGCACAGCAGCTCTTCGTGGGGGGTGCGGGGGGCGCGGGCGGGTGTGTCACCGGCGTAGTCGGGCGCGGGAAGCGCCTTGCGGTCGAGCTTGCCGTTCGGGGTGAGCGGCAGCTCGTCCAGGAGGACGACGGCGGCCGGAACCATGTACTCGGGCAGGGCGTCGGCGAGCTGCTCGCGCAGTGAGTCGGGGTGGGCACCGCCTGCGGGGACGGCGTAGCCGACGAGCCGGAGGTCGCCGGGCCGGTCCTCGCGGGCGATCACGGCCGCCTGGGCGACCTCCGGCAGCCGGGCCAGCCGGGCCTGGATCTCGCCGAGCTCGATACGATGACCGCGGATCTTGACCTGGCCGTCGGCCCGTCCCACGAACTCGACTGTGCCGTCCTGCCGTTGACGTACGAGGTCGCCGGTGTGGTACATGCGTGCGCCGGGATCGTTGTGCAGCGGGCCGAACGGGTCGGCGACGAAGCGTTCGGCGGTGAGGTCCTGGCGCTTCCAGTAGCCGCGCGCCAGCCCCGTACCGGCGATGTACAGTTCGCCCACGACACCCGGCGGGACCGGTCGGAGGGCGCTGTCGAGGACATAGGCGCGGGTGTTCCAGAAGGGGCGGCCGATCGGTACGGGGCCGTCCGGTGTGGGATCGCCCGGCTCCAGCCGGTGGTCCAGGCAATTCACGGTGGCCTCGGTGGGGCCGTACGCGTTGTACACCACGGCGTCCGGATGCCGGCGCCGCCAGCCGTCGAGGGCGCTGCCGTGCAGGGCCTCGCCTCCGATGATGAGCGTTTCCCTGGGTGAGGCGGCGTCGGGGAGCGCGTCGAGGAGCTCCAGATGGCTGGGGGTGACCTTCATGAAGGTGGGCCGGTCGCCGGTGCGGGCGGTCTCTTCGCCGAGTTCGCCGAGGTGGACGCAGCCGCCGCTGACGAGCGGGGTGTACAGCGCCGTGACCGTCAGGTCGAAGGCGACCGGCGAGTGCAGCAAGGAGCTGCCTGCCGCGGCCGGGTACGTGTGGCGCGCTCGCTGGAGGTAGGCGGCCAGGGAGCGGTGTTCGATCACCACTCCCTTGGGGCGGCCGGTCGAGCCCGAGGTGTAGATGACGTAGGCGGGATGGTGCGGCAGGAGGTGTGTGCTGTGCCCGGCGTCGCCGGCCGCCGGACCGTCCGGCTCGTCCTGCAGTACATCGTTGGCGTCGGGCACGTCGACGAGTACACGCCTGGACGCCGGACCCGGAACACGGTCGGCGAGCCGCGTGTCGGTGACGATCAGCGCGGGGTCGCAGTCCTCGATCATGTACTGGATGCGGTCGGCCGGGTATTCGGGGTCGACCGGTACGTACGCCGCGCCCGCCTTCATCACCGCGAGCAGGGCGACGACCAGTTCCGGGGAGCGGGGGAGCAACAGTGCGACGAAGGTCTCGGGACGCACCCCCGCACGGCTCAGACGTCGCGCGAGGCGGTCCGCGCGCTCGTCCAGCTCGGCGTACGTGAGGACGTGTCCACCGAATGCGATGGCCGGGTGTGCCGGGGTACGCCGCACCTGGTCGGCCCAGAGGCCGGGCAGCGTGGTGGTGGGTAGGTTCCTGGCGGTGTCGTTCCACTCCACGAGGGCGCGGCGGTGCTCGTCGGCGTCCAGGAGATCGGCCCGGCCGACGGGCCGGGAGGCGTCGGCGAGGAGCCGGGCCAGGAAGCCGAGGAACCGGTCGCGGTGGGCGTGCAGTTCGGCGTCGTTGTACAGGGCGGGATGGGCGTCGAAGTCGACGCGGATGCCTCCGGTGCCTTCGGGGGTTCCGCTGATGTGCACGGACAGGTCCCTCACCCGTCCGGTCGAGAGCTGGCGTGCCATGACGGTGTGGCCGGCGAGGTCCAGGGACTGGTCGTAGCTGACGAGGTTGACGACGGGGCCGGTCAGCGGGTGGCCGGCGGTGCGTCCGAAGTCGCGGTGCAGGTCCTCGCCGCGGTAGCGCTGGTGCTTGACCGCCGCCACCACCTGCTGTGCCACCTGTGCGGTCAGGTCGGCCATGGTGTCGGACGGTCGCACGCGGATGCGCAGCGGCACCTCGTTGGCGAGCATGCCCGGAGTGGTGAGGGCGGCGCGGCCCGTGCGCGCGGCGACAGGGAATCCGAGGACGACGTCGGGTACGGAGGTCAGCCGCTGTACGTAGGCGGCAAGCGCGGCGGTGAGCACCACGGTCCAGCGGGTGCGGGCCGCACGGGCCGCCGCCATGAGGCCGTGGATCTGCGGCTCGGGAAGCCACGTGGTGGCACGCAGCTCGCCGTGGGCGGGAGCCGCGGAGCCCGGTACGAGGCGCGGGGCCTCGGGAGGATCGGCCAGGGCGTCCCGCCAGTAGGTGCGGTCTCGCTCGTGGGCGGGGGAACGGCGGTATTCGGCTTCCTCGGCGAGGAGACCGGACAGGGTGCCGAAGGGGGCGGCGGGCGGTTCGGCGCCCTTGACGAATGCCGTGTACAGCTCGGCGATCCGCCGGCAGTGCAGGGTCTGGCCCCAGCCGTCGAGCGCGATGTGGTGGTAGCGGAAGGCGAGAAGGTGCCGGTCCGGCGCGAGGCGGAGCAGCGCGTGCCCGTAAAGCGGCCCCTCGGTCAGGTCGACCGGTGTGGCCAGGTCGGCCTTCATCCAGGCCAGAGCCGCGGCGTACGGGTCGCAGTCTCCGCTCATGTCGACGTGCCGGACCGGTGCGGCGCCGGGGACGGTCCGTTGCCACAGACCGTCGTCGTCCTCGGCGAAGCATGCCCGCAGCGCTTCGGTGTCCTCGACGGCGCGGGTGACGGCGCGGTCCAGCACGCCCGGGTCCAGCGGTGCGTCGATGTCGAAGAACACGCCGCAGTTGTAGAGCGGGCTGCGTGGCTCCAACTGCTGCGCGACCCAGACGCCCAGCTGTGCCGCCGACGCACGGTGACGCAGGGCTCCGCCCTTGGACATGCTCAACCCGCCCTTTCTGCGACTTCTTCGGGAAGTGCTCGGCCCTCTCCCAGGAGTGCCGTCTCCACGGGGTGGGCGCTCGGAGGTGTGGTGCGCGTCAGTCGACCGCACCGACGGCGATCTCGGCCGCCAGGAATTGCGCCAGGAGGGCGATGGTGGGGAACTCCCAGGCCACCGTCGTGTCCAGGCTCAACCCCCAGCGATCCTCGATCTCGCCGGTCAGGGCGACCGCGTGCAGGGAGTCCACGCCGTACTCGGACATCAGGACGTCCGGCTGGATCTCGTCGCTCGCCTTGCCGATGAGGCTGCCGACGCGTTCGGCCAGCCACTGGCGTATCTCGGTGTCGGACACGGTGTGTGCGGTCACGTCGTTTCTCCCGGCGTCGCGATGCTTGCGTACACGCTGTCCAGGCGCCCGCCTGCGAAGAGGTCGCGCATGGCGGAGCGCTCGACCTTGCCGCTGGTGGTGCGGCGGACGCCGCCGCGGCGGAGCAGGATCACCGCGGACGGTACGACCCCGAAGTCCCGTGCGACCGACTGCTTCATGCGGGCGGCGAGCGCGGCGAGTTCCTGCTGGGCCAGTCCGGTGTGCACCTCGTGGGTGACGACGAGCGACTCCTCGGTGTCGCCGTCGGCCCGCGGGCTCATCGGGACGGCGAACACGGCGCCCACGTTGCCCAGTTCGGGGTGGTGGACCCGTAGCTCGTGCTCGACGTCCTGGGGGTACAGATTGCGGCCGCGGAAGATCATCATGTCCTTGATGCGGCCGGTCACATAGATCTCGCCGTCGTGCACGGTGCCCAGGTCACCGGTCCGCAGATAGCCCGCGGCACCGTCGGCGGTCACCGCGCGGAAGGTCTGCTCGGTGGCCCGCTCGTCGCCCCAGTACCCCTGGGCGACGCTGGGGCCCCGAAGCCACAGTTCGCCGATGCCACCCGCGGGAACGCGCTGCCCCGACGCGGGGTCGACGACGGCCACGTCGAAGCCGTGCGCGGTTCCGTTGCTGGGCAGGTCCCGCCCGCCCTCGGCGAACGGCGTCGGACGGAACTCGCGGCGGGCGAGGGCCTCGGCGTCGACCGTGGTGACGACCGGTTCGCGCGAGGGGGCACCGGAGACGAACACGGTGGATTCCGCGAGACCGTAACAGGGGCACGCCGCCTCGGCGCGGAACCCCACGGAGGCGAACCGTTTGGTGAACTCGGTCATGGTTCCGGCCTGTACGGGCTCGGAGCCGTTGACCGCGTAATGCCAGCGCGAAAGATCCAGACCGGCGATCTGATCGTCCGTCACCTTGCGGGAGCAGTAGTCGTAGCCGAAGTTGGGGGCGGCGGACCAGGTGATGTCGTAGGTGTCGATCATCCGCAGCCAGTGGTGCGGCCGCTTGAGGAAGGCGGTCGGGTCCATCAGCACGCAGGTGCTGCCCTGAAAGAGAGCCGGCAGCGTCTGGGCCATCAGGCCCATGTCGTGGTACTGCGGCGCCCATCCGCCGAACCTCGCGTCCTGGGGGACGGCGAGGGTGGAGCACAGCGTGGCCGCGTTGGTGAGCAGGTTCCCGTGACTGATCATCACGCCCTTGGGCGTGCCGGTCGATCCGGAGGTGTACTGGAGCAGGGCGAGCGTCCCGTGGTCGGCCGGGGACGCCGACCAGTCCTCGGGATGGGGGAGTTCGCCGCTGTCGGTGGCCAGGACGGGGAGCCGGTCGAGCCCTTCCTCCACCGCCCACCGCCCGACCGACGGCAGGCCCGATGCGTCGGTCAGCACTGCGGCCGCATCGGAGTCGGTGGCGATCGCCCGCACCCGCCTGCGCTCATGGGGGAAGCGTCCGGGCAGCGGCGCCGGCACGGCGACCATTCCGGCGTACAGGCAGGCGACGAAGGGGACGATGAACTCGGCGGGCGGGTACAGCAGCAGCATGCGGGAGCCGGCCGGGAAGCGGTTCGTGAGCAGGACGGCCAGTTGCCGCGCCCGCGCGTCGAGTTCTGCGTAGGAAAGGTGGGTCGCATGTCCCTGCTCGGGGTCGCGCACCCAGATCAGGGAATCCTGCCTGGGGCGGACGGCGGCCCGATACCTCAGGAGCTCCGTCGCGCTGGGATAGTTCATGACATCCGACATGACCCGTCGATTCCTCGATTCTCCGCTGGGAAATTCCTACTCCGCTAATCCTGCTCAATTCCGGTTGCACCCGGTCGATTCACAATGACCAACGCGTTGCGACGCTAGCCGCCGCGCCAACTCAGCGTCAAGGAAGTAATGCCGGGAGGCAAGGGCCCGCTCACCCTTTTCCGGGCCGCCCTCCGGAGCGCTGATCACCGTTTTTAAGCGGGGGCTTTATGGGACTGCTCCGGCACCAACTGCGTTTTTTACTGCCGCCTGAATGACGGCACCTGGCGGAACGTTGCGACGGTTTCACGCAGCGGGCAGCTGGGATTCATCACCGATCCGCCGTTCGGGAATGCCCGCGTCCCGGCACCGCACTCCCAGCAATGCCATTCCCAGTGGAGTCACCGTGTGCAGAACGGTATTACGGTTGCGGTGAGTAGTAATCAGTCCGGATTCCCGGAGAATCGCCGTGTGCTGGCTGGCACCGGCCGAGGATATGCCCAGCCTTTCAGCCAGTTCGGAAGTGGTGCACGAAGCGGTGAGCGCCCGCAGCGCGGCGGCACGGGTCCGGCCGACCAGCGCGCCGAGCGCCTGCACGGTGTTGTCGGGTTCGTCCCACAGAACGGCGGCCTGCGGGAAGTCCGGCGACACCGCGAACACCAGGGCCGCGTTCCCCGTCTCCGGCTCGGAGCGGATCAGTACGCCCGGCTGGTGCGCCAGGAAGAGGGACGGCACGAGGATCAGGCCCCGGCCGTCCAGATGTACGTCCCGGTCGGGACCGGGCACCTCCAGCACCGGGCTGTGCCAAAGGATCTTCGAGTGCAGGGTTTCGAGCAGCCGGTCGACGCCACCGGCCATGGTGATGCGGCCGCGGGCGTTGCACTCGTACTCCAGGTGGTTGAGCATGCGGTTCCAGTACGGCGCCACGGCGCAGCGCCACACGTCCCGGACCGCCGCCAGCGCCTCGTCGCGCGAAAGGCCCAGTGCGCGCAGGGCCTTGTCGTCCACGTCCGGCGCCCCGTCCACCAGGCAGAGCAGGTCACCCGGGGCGCGCACCCGGCTCTGTGGCGAGGCGAGCAGGCCGGCGAGCACGGTGCGCTGCCGCAGGTGTTTGGCGAGGCGGTTGCGCCAGCGCAGGTGCGGGGCGTTGCCCGGCCGGCCGAGCAGCCCCAGGGCGAACACGGTCTCGGTGACCGGGCCGAGCGTCGGGCTCAGCCGGGTGCGCGCCAGATCCTCTACCGTGAAGTGAATTCTCTGCACTTTCCGTTCCCTCCCCCGAGACGGCACCGACGCGGGAACGCGCTTCAGGCTGCCTTTTCGTGCGCCTGCGGCTGCTGGATCCCGAGGACGCGCACCGCGTCGTAATAGACCTTCGCCAGGCTCTCGCACTCGGTGCGCCGTTCCCCGCTGTAGGCCGCGCAGACGCGCTTCAGGTCCGCGTAGAAGGCGCTGTCGAGGCGTGCCTTGTTCGCGTCGAACAGTCCGGCCGCCTTGTAGTTGCGGTAACCGAAGTCGTGCCGCGCGCAGGACATCGCGAAAGGGTAGCCGTAGGGATTGTCGGGTGAAGCGGTGCAGTAGTCGGTGGACCAGTTGAATCCGTAGGCGGCCCAGGCGGCCTGGTTCTGCCGCGCACTGTTCCATGCCTGATAGCTGGAGGAGCTGGTCTGCGTCCAGTCCGACAGCACTCTGAGCTTGTCCGCCGGGGCCGCCTGAACCGGAATGGCCGTCACCAGGGTCGCCGCCACTGCCGCCGCGGCAGCGCCCACCGACATACGCATCAGACGATGCATCCTTGACCTCCGAAATGGGCGTGGCTCAGCTGAGCCACGAAGTGTGGGGGAACGCACGCGGATTCGATCGTGCGTGCCGTCACAGTCTGCGTGACCCAGATATGGAGGCTTTATCGAATGACTATGCCGAGCACGTGCCGGCCGTACGGCCCGGTCAGGAGCACTTGGCGCTGAGCTGGCTGGGGTAGGGGCGGTGCTTCGGCCGGGCCCGCTGCGTCAGCCGCAGCGTCGCCTGCTCCAGCGAGTCCTCGGTGAGCAGTCGTTCGGCGTGCAGCCGCAGGAGGTGGGAGTAGCGGTAGTGCACGCCGCCGCGACGCACCCGTGTCCCCGCTTCGAGGAGATTGAGGTCGACGAGCCGTTCCAGCGTGTCCTCGGCGTCCGACGCTTTCATGCACAGCACCTCGGCCGCTGCGCGTACGTCGAAGTCGGTGGTGGTGATGGCGCTCAGCGCACGGTAGGCGGCCCCGGTGTCCGGTGACAGGTGACGCAACGCCCGGTCGAAGCAGGCGCGCAGGGAGCTCTCACCATGGCTGAGGGTGTCCAGGCGGCGCTGCGGGTCGGACAGCCGGGCCACCAGGTCCTCGACGGTCCAGTGGGGCTTGCTCTCCAGTCGGACGCCGGCGGCCCGTATCGCCAGCGGCAACCGGGCGCACAACTCCAGCAGCCTGTCCACGGCGTCCGGCTCGGCCGCGATCCGCTCCCACCCCGTGACCGCGGCGAGGAGCGCGATGGCATCCGCATGCTCGATCGGGCCGAGCCGCAGGCCCGTGGTGCCCCGGCTGTGCATGAACTGCTCCAGCCCGGTGACCAGGACACAGCACTGCCCGCCGCCGGGAAGAAGCGGCTCCACCTGCCGGAAGGTGGTGGCATTGTCGATGATGATGAGCGCGCGCCGGTCGGCGAGCATGCTCCGGTATGCGACCGAGCACTCACCGAGGTCCCGCGGCACCTGGTCGGGGCGCACGCCGAGGGAGCGCAGAAACCGCTGCAGGACGGACAGGGCCGTACGCTCGGGCGAGCCGGCCACTATCTCGCGGATGTCCACATAGAGCTGTCCGTCCGGGAAGTGCTGGGCCTTGGTACGTCCCCAGTGCACCGCGAGCGCGGTCTTGCCGCTGCCCGGGCTGCCGCTGATGAAGCAGACGGTGGTGCGCCGCCGGCCGGGCTCCACGGACGGAAGGGCGTCCAGCGTCCGCAGCTCGGCGCAGCGTCCCACGATCTCGCCCACGTTGAGGGGCAGTTCGGACGGGCGGCCGCACTGCTCCGCCTCCACGGGCGAGCACTCGTTGACCGGCGCGGGCGCGGACGTGTCCTTGAGGATCGCTTCGTGGAGCGCCTGGAGTTCGGTACCCGGCTCCAGGCCGAGCTCGTCGATTGACAACGTTCGCCCTTCGCGGAAGGTGCGTAACGCCTCCGCTCGCTGGCCCGCGCGGTACTGGGCATGCATGAGCGTGGCCCGCAGCTGCTCGCGCAGCGGATGTGTGTGCATAAGGGCGCTCAACTCGCCGATGATGGACCGGTGTTCACCTAACTCCAGGCGCAGGGTCATGAGCTGTTCCGTGGCGAGCAGCCGCTGCTCCGACAGACTCATCGCAGCCATCTCGGCGAACTGCGCGGGCACGTCGCTCAGCGCCGGGCCGCGCCACAGGGTCAGCGCCTGCTTGAGGGCCTGGGCCGCTTCCACCGGGCGCCCCTCCTGCCCGAGACCGTAACCGCGCTCCACCTCACGGGCGAACTCCACGGTGTCGAGGCGGTGCCCGGTGAGGGAGAGCTGATAGCCCGGCTGGACGGTGACGATCACCTCGTCCGTGCAGCCGGCGTTCCGGAACAGCTTGCGCAGCGCGGCCACACAGATCGACACCTGGGTCCGTGCGGTGTTCGGGGGCCTTCCGTCCCAGACCTCCGCGACCAGGGAGTCGACGGAAACCACTCTTCCCTGGGCCAGTAAGAGGCGGGCGAGCACGGCTCGTTGCCGTACACCGCGAATGCGCAGCGGCTTCCCGTCGACCGTGACCTGCAGTGGCCCCAGCATTCTGAACTCCAGGCCCGACCGTGGCGTGTGTGCCGTTCCCTGTCCTTCCGTGAGTCCGTGCCTGAGCACCGAACGTCGGCCGTGGTCTGTAGATGCCATCTCGCGACAACCCTCCCTCGTGTTACGCAATACGCACGAGTCACCCGGAGCGCTTCCCCCTGGAACACTGTGACAGTGTCGAGATCTTTACATGCCGCAGTCGCAGGCACCTATCGTTTCCCGCCACGTTCAACGTGCCCTGTAGAGCATGGAAACCTCATGTGACGATTCAGCGGAGCCTTCACCTGGGTGAGTTGTCCATCCAATAACCGAACGATGAGCCACGCATAGCCACAGGCCGCATGATCCGTTCAGCAGCAGAGGACGTCTTGCGGCAGTTGGAGGAGCCCGTGGCCCGCTCACCCTTTCCGGACACCGGCGCGGCCGGTCCCGCCGCGTGGGCGGAACTGGTCCGCGCTCCCGCCGCCCTGACGGTGCCGGGCGACGTGCTGACGGGCGCCGCATCGGCAGGCCGCCCCCTGGGGCGCTCCGTCGCCGGGCTCGCCGCTGCCTCTACCTGCCTGTACTGGGCCGGTATGGCGCTCAACGACTACGCCGACCGCGAGGTCGACGCCCGGGAACGGTCCCACCGCCCGGTCCCCTCCGGGCGTGTGCGGCCCGGTACGGCCCTGGCCGTGGCCGTGGCCTGCACCACCGGGGGCCTCGGCCTGGCCGCGCTCGCGGGCGGGCGCCGCTCGCTGGCGGCAGCCGTGCCGCTCGCGAGCGTGATCTGGGCCTATGACCTCGCGCTCAAGTCCACCCCGTTCGGCCCGGCCGCCATGGCGGGCGCCCGCGGCCTGGACATCCTGCTGGGCGCCACCGCACCCGGTGGCCCGGGTGCCGTCGGGCTTCGCGGTGCCCTGCGGCCGGCGGCGACCATGGCGGCGCACACCGCCGCCGTCACCTGGCTCAGCAGGAGCGAGGTCGAGGGAGCCACCCGCGCGCTGCCCGCCGCCACGCTCGCCGTCACGGCGGCCGTCACCGCCGCTTCCGCCGCAGCGCCGGCGGGCGCTCGTACGGGCGGTTCGCGCACCGGTACCGTGGCCGCCGCCTTGGCGGGGTGGTACGGCTGGGTCTCGGGAGCGGCTCAACTGGCCGCCGTGCGAGATCCGGGGGCCGCGCGCGTGCAGCACGCGGTGCGCGCCGGAATCCACGCGATGGTGGCGCTCCAGGCGTCCTTCACGGCCCGCACCGGAGCCGTCCCGGCCGCGGCCTCGCTCGCCGCTCTCCTGCCGCTGGCCCGGCGCCTGGGCCGACGGGTGTCCGCGACATGACCCGTCCGCACCGGCTGACCGGCCCGCCGACCCCCTACTCCCCCGAAGACGTCCCCGGCGCGGGGCGCTTGCGCACCGCACTCGGCCGGGCCCTCACGCCGCAGGGCGCGTCGTGGCTGCGGGAGACCGAGGCCGGCCTTGCCTCCCAACCCGGCGCCCTCGCCCAGGCGTTCCCCGCCGCCGGCCGGCACTGCGGCCGCGGCCCGCTCACCGCGCTCGCGGGCTGGTCGGTGCCCGACGCCGCACGGACCGTGCTGCTACTCGCCCTTCCCCTGCGCGGCCCGGGGCTGCTGCACGAGGTCGTGTCCTGCTACCACCACGGGGACGCCGAGGAGCGGCGGGCCGTCCTGAAGGCCCTCCCCTTGCTGGACATCGGCGACGGTGGCGGACCGTTGGCGGAGGACGCCCTGCGTTCCCACGACACCCGGCTCGTCGAGGCGGCGATGGGCCCCTACGCCGCCCGCCATCTGCCGCAGGCGTCCTGGCGGCAGGGCGTCCTGAAGTGCCTGTTCATGGGCGTGCCCCTGACCTCCGTGTCCGGCCTGTACCGGCGGTGCGACGCGGAGCTGGTACGGATGGCCCGCGACCTCGCGCACGAGCGCGAGGCCGCCGGGCGTCCCGTACCACCCGAGATACCGCCGCTGGTCGAGCGCTTCGCCGGGAGTTGAGTGAGATGCGCATCTTCGATCCCCACGTTCACATGACGTCCCGCACCACCGACGACTACCGCGCCATGCGCGCGGCCGGGGTGCGGAGTGTCGTCGAGCCCTCCTTCTGGCTCGGCCAGCCCCGTACATCGGTCGGGAGCTTCGTCGACTACTTCGCCGGGCTGGTGGGCTGGGAGCCGTTCCGCGCGGCGCAGTTCGGCATCGCACACCACTGTGCGCTGGCGCTGAATCCGAAGGAGGCCAACGACCCGCGCTGCCAGGGCGTCCTCGACATACTGCCCCGCTATCTGGCCAAGGACTCGGTGGTCGCGGTCGGCGAGACCGGCTTCGACGCTATGACGGAGGCCGAGGAGATGGCCTTCGCCGCACAGCTGGCGCTGGCCGCCGCGGAGGGGCTGCCCGCCCTGGTGCACACACCGCACCGGGACAAGGCCGCCGGCACCGCCGCCTCCTTGGAGCTGATCGGGCGGTCGGCGATCGACCCGGGCCTCGTGGTGCTCGACCATCTCAACGAGGTGACGGTCGAGCAGGTCGCCGGCACCGGGTGCTGGATGGGGTTCTCCATCTACCCCGACACCAAGATGGACCCGGACCGCATGGTCCGCATCCTGCGCGAGTACGGCACCGAACGCATGCTGGTGAACTCCGCCGCCGACTGGGGACACAGCGACCCGCTCCTCACCCGCGCGACCGGCGAGGCAATGCTGGCCGACGGCTTCACCGAGGACGACGTGGAACAGGTGCTGTGGCGCAACCCGGTCGCGTTCTACGGCCAGAGCGGGCGGCTGCGGCCCCTTCTGGACGAGACGGCCGACGACACCCCCGCGGAGCACCAGGGGAACTCCATCATGCGAGGTCCGCGTTGAAAGGTCGTTCATGAGATTCCGGCACCCCGACGGCACGGTCGTCCGCCTTTCCTACGGCACCAACGTCCACCGGGCCGACGACCTCGGCGACGTCGTCACGCTGCTGGGCCGGTACGCCGAGCCGGTGCGTGAACGGCTCGGGACGGACCGGCTCGGGCTGGGGCTGTGGCTCCCGGAGCCCGCCGCCACCTCACTGGCCCAGGACCCCTCCGCCGTGGACCGGCTGCGCGCCGAACTGACCGCCCGTGGACTCGAGGTCGTCACCCTCAACGGCTTCCCCTACCGGGACTTCCAAGCCCCTGTCGTCAAGCGGGACGTCTACCTGCCCGACTGGTCGCATCCCGCTCGGCTCGACTACACCCTCGATCTCGCCTCGATCCTGGCCCGGCTGCTGCCCGACGACGCGGCGGGCGGCAGCATCTCCACCCTTCCCCTGGGCTGGCGCGCCTTCTGGTCCCCCGCCCACCGGGAACGGACCGACGCTCACCTCGACGAGCTGGGGCGCAGCCTGTCCGCGCTCGGCCGGGCCCACGGCCGTACGATCCGGGTCGGCTTCGAGCCGGAGCCCGGCTGCGTGATCGAGCGTGCCGACGAGGCCGTCGCCGAGCTGTCCGGGCTGGATCCCTCGGTGCTCGGCGTCTGTCTGGACACCTGCCATCTGGCAGTCGCCTTCGAGGAACCCGCCGTCGTGCTGGCCACCCTGGCGGCCGCCGGGCTGCCGATCGTGAAGCTGCAGGCGTCCTGTGCCCTGCACGCCCAGGACCCCGCCGCCCCCGGCACCGCCGAAGCCCTCTCCTCGTTCGTCGAGCCGCGGTTCCTCCACCAGACCAGGGAGGCGGCGGCCCCCGGCTCCCCACCGCACGGCTGCGACGACCTGGACCAGGCGCTGCTCCCGGGCACGCTTCCCGGCCGCTCGCCCTGGCGGGTCCACTTCCACGTGCCGCTGCACGCCGATCCCGCACCGCCGCTGCACAGCACCCGGCCCGTGCTGGAGTCCGCCCTGTCCGAGCTGTTCGGCGGTGAGCGGGCGGGCACGGACCACGTGGAGGTGGAGACCTACACCTGGTCCGTGCTGCCGGCGGGACAGCGCCCCGGCGGACCGGCGGGCCTGCTCGACGGCATCGCCGCCGAACTGGACTGGACCCGCCGCCACTTGACGCACATCGGCCTGAAGGAGATGTCCGGATGAGCCGGCGCACGCCCGTGGTGGTGCTCTGCACGGTCGGCGTCACCCGCCGGCTGCTCGGGCACATGCCCCAGCTGCGGGCCATCGGGGAGCAGGGCTTCGTCGCGGCGCTGGACACCGTCTTCCCCGCCGTGACGTCCACGGTCCAGGCATCATGGATCACCGGCGGCACGCCGCGCGACCACGGCGCGGTGGGCAACGGCTGGTTCGACCGCGACCGCGCGGAGATCCGGTTCTGGGGGCAGCACAACGGCCTCGTGGCGGGTGAGAAGGTGTGGCAGGCGGCCCGTGAGCTGGCCCCGGACCACCGGACGGCTTACCTGTGCTGGTGGTTCGCGATGGGCGCCGACGTCGACACCGTGCTCACTCCGCGACCGGTCTACCGCTACGACGGACGCAAGGAACCCGACTGCTACACCCGGCCCGCGGCGCTGCGCGACGTCCTCACCCACGCCCTGGGCCCCTTCCCGCTCTTCCGCTACTGGGGCCCCACCGCGGACATCACCTCCACCCGCTGGGTCGTCGACGCCGCCCGGCTGGTCATCGGCACCACGGCCCCGGACCTGTCCTTCGTATACGTTCCCCACCTGGACTACGACCTCCAGCGCTACGGTCCGGACGGCCCGGAGGCGATCCGCGCGGCCCGCCAGGCCGACGCGGCACTCGGCCCCCTGCTGCGCGAACTGCGCGAGCGCGGCACGACGGTCCTGGCCCTGAGCGAGTACGGGATCCGTCGTGTCCGCCGGCCGGTCGACATCAACCGCGCGCTGCGCCGGGAAGGGCTGCTCGGCGTGCACGCCCAGCGCGGCATGGAGTACCTCGATCCGCACACCTCACGGGCGTTCGCCGTCGCCGACCACCAGGTCGCCCAGGTCTACGTGGCAGATCCGGCGGACATACCGCGGGTCCGGGACGTCCTCAAGGCCCTGCCCGGCGTCGACCGGGTACTGGACCGGGCCGCCCAGGCGGACCTCGCCGTGGACCACGAGCGGTCCGGGGAGCTCGTCGCCGTCGCCGAACCCGACGCCTGGTTCACGTACTACTACTGGCTGGATGACGACCGTGCACCGGACTTCGCACGTGGGGTGGAGATCCACCGCAAGCCCGGATACGACCCGGCCGAACTCTTCTTCGACCCGCACCAACCGCATGTCAGGCTCCGCGCGGGCCTCACCGTCCTGCGCAAGAAGCTGGGCATGCGCGCGCCCCTGTCGGTGGTGCCCCTCGACGCGTCGCTGGTGCGCGGCAGCCATGGGCGCCTGCCGGACGACGCCGACGACGAGCCGGTGCTGCTGTGTTCGGACCCCGCGGCGGAGCGCCCGCGCTACCACGCCACCGACGTCAAGCGGCTGATCCTCCGGCTGGCCGGCCTCGTACAGCCCTGAGTCACCCGGCGGAGGTCGATGTGACGGAGGTCAATTTGGTGGTCGCCGTGATCCAGTCGTCCAGGACTTGGGCCGCCGCACCCGAGTCGACGGCCCGCGCGGCACGCTCCACTCCCGTGGCGAGCCGCTCGACGACAGGCCGGCCGTCGGCTTCCAGAGCGGCCAGCCCGGCCGCTGCCGACAGCAGCACGGCGTCCCGCACGGGGCCGCGCTCACCCGCAAGGACCTCCCTGGCGACACGGGCGTTATGGGTACGGTCGCCACCCCGCAGCGCCTCGACCGGGGCGCGCCCTATGCCGATGTCACGCGGATCGAAGACGGTCTCGTGAACCTCGCCGTCCTGAACCGACCAGATGGTGGAGGTGGTGGTGACGGTGAGTTCGTCGAGCCCGTCGTCGCCCCGGAAGACGAGAGCCCGGGTGCCGCCACGGCGAGCGAGCACTCCGGCGATCAGCGGGGCCATCCGCCGGTCGGCGACGCCGACCGCGTGCGCCGTGGGCGCAGCCGGGTTGGACAGGGGTCCGAGCACGTTGAAGACCGTGGGGATGCCCAACTCGCGCCTGATGCCTGCGGCATGGCGCATCGAGGGGTGGAAGCGGGGGGCGAAGCAGAACGTGATGCCGGCCTGGGCCACGGTCTCCGCCACGTGGTGCGGCGACAGGTCGAGGGGTATGCCGAGCTCCTCCAGCACATCGGCGGAGCCGCAGGCCGAGGAGGCGGAACGGTTGCCGTGTTTGACCACCCGTGCCCCGGCACCCGCCGCGACGATCGCCGCCATGGTGGACACATTGACCGTCCGGGCGCCATCGCCGCCGGTGCCGACGATGTCCAGGGTGGGGCCGGGCACGTCGAGGAGAAGCGCGTGCGCCCACAGCGACCGCACCAGGCCGGTGATCTCCTCCACGGTCTCGCCCTTGGCGCGCAGCGCGACCAGAAAGGCCGCCGTCCGTGCGGGGGTCGCCGTCCCGCGCATCACCTGGTCCATCGCCCATTCGGTTTCGTCGGAGGACAGGTCACGGTGGGCCAGCAAAGCGGTGAGAAGGCCGGGCCAGCCACTCGTGTACGCGCTTCCGGTCACGTCGAGTTCTCCCTGAGTTCGCCGGGCGGCGCCCGATTCGTATGCGGTTTCGCTTTTCGGACCACCGGCGCTCAGTCTGCGAGTCACGCCGGGCGATTCACCAGACCATTCGAGGAAATCATTGCGGTCCAATCACGCACGGAAGGGATTCGGGAATGAGCTGGCGCGCGTCGATCGAGGTCTCGCGGAATTCCGGGGAATCCCTGACCACCCAGATTCAGCGTGTGCTGAAGCGGGAAATCACCGAGGGGGTACTGCACCCGGGGACCCGACTGCCCCCGAGCCGTCGGCTCGCCGACGATCTCGACGTGTCGCGCAGCGTCGTCGTGGAGGCGTACGGCCAGCTGATCGCCGAGGGCTACCTGGAAGCGGTCCAGGGCTCCGGCACACGGGTGGCCCGCCATCTGTCGACCACGCCGACGGCGGTCGTACCCACACTGCTGGACGAGGGCCGGGTCCCGTCCGTGCGCTGGGACCTGCGCACCGGCAGGGCCAACGTGTCGCACTTCCCTTACCGCGAGTGGCTCGCGGGCTATCAGCGGGTGCTGCAGACGGCGCGGCAGAGCGATCTCGACTATCCGCCGCTGTCCGGAGTCCCGGCACTGCGAGAAGAACTGGCCCGGCATCTGGGGCGCGTACGGGGCGTGCGCACGACGCCCGGTCAGGTGATGGTGGTCTCCGGGTTCGCCCACGGTCTGGGCCTGCTCTGCGCCGTCCTGCCCGACCTGGGCATCGACGTGCTGGCGATGGAGGAGCCGGGTCTCCTGCGGCAGCGGGAGTTCGTTCTGGAGACGGGGATGCGCACCCGCGCCGTTCCCGTGGACGACGGCGGCCTGGATGTGGAGGCGCTGGCGCGCAGCGGGGCGCGCGCCGTCCTCGTCACGCCGTTCCACCAGTTCCCCACCGGGGTCACGCTGTCGGACGAACGGCGCGCGGCACTGGCCCGGTGGGCCCGGGACGTGGACGGCTATGTGATCGAGGACGACTACGACGGCGACTTCTGGTTCGACCGCCGCTCCCGGCCGCTCGCGCTGCAACGGCACGCTCCCGAGCGGGTGGTGTACGCGGGCACCGCCTCCAAGTCCCTGGTTCCGGGCCTGAGGCTGGGGTGGCTGGCCGTGCCCGGGGAACTGCTGCCAACGCTCGAGCGGGCGCGCTCCCGGCGTGACCTCGGATCGGACAGCCTCACCCAGCTGGCCTTCGCCGAGCTGCTCGGCTCGGGCTCCTACGACCGCCATATGCGCAGGCTGCGGGCCCGCTACCGGTTACGCCGGGAGACCCTGGCCGATGCCGTCCGGCACTCCCTGCCGCAGGCACTGATCGGCGGCCCGGCCGCCGGCCTGCACGCCTACGTACGGCTGCCGCGCGGCACCGACGAGACCGCCCTGGTGGCGGCCGCGCTCCGCCGGTCGGTGCTCGTACGCAGCGGACGGGAGTTCCACGGCCGGCCCGCCGGGGCGCGCCCGGCCCTGGTCGTCGGGTACACGTCGTTGCCCAAGTCCGGCTTGACGGAGGCCCTGCGGCAGCTGGGCGCGGCCTACGCGGACGTGTCGGGGCCGACTGCTCCGGCAGTGCGCATCGCCTGACGTCCGGCGCCCAGGACGAGGAAGTTGTCCAGCACGGCGAGCCCGTCCCTGGTCGCGATGGACTCCGGGTGGAACTGCACTCCCTCGACGGGGAGGGTGCGGTGGCGCAGCCCCATGACGTATCCGTCGTCCGTCGACCGGGCACTGACCAGCAGGTCGTCCGGCAGCGGCTCGGACACGACGAGGGAGTGGTACCGGGTGACCTCCGCCTCGGCGCCGACGCCCCGGAAGAGCCCCGCGCCGTCGTGCCGCACCGTGCTGGTGCGGCCGTGCATGATGTGCTCCGCGACGCGCACCCGTCCGCCGAAGGCCAGGGCGATCGCCTGATGCCCGAGGCAGACCCCGAGCAACGGCACTCGGCCGGCGAAGGAGTGCACCAGCTCGACGTGGCCGCTGTCCGCGGGGTGTCCCGGCCCCGGGCCCAGTACCACCGCGTCCGGGGCGAGGGCCGTCAGTTGCTCCGGAGTGCGGGTCCCGGACCGTACCACCTGAGTCGTGGCACCGAGCGTGCACAGATAGCGGTCGATGATGTGTACGAAGCTGTCGTACGCGTCCACCAGCAGCACCCTCATGCCAGCTCCTGCCCGGTGAGTGCCCAGTAGGCGGCACCCATCTTCGCCAGCGTCTCCGCCCACTCCGCCTCGGGGACGGACTCGGCGACGATGCCCGCCGAGCTCTGTGTCGAGTACGTCCGCCCGTCGTGCACGACGGAACGGATGCACAGGGCCAGTTCGCTCCAGCCGCGTACGTCGACCAGGCCCACCGCCCCGGCGTAGGCGCCACGCGGTTCCTGCTCCAGCGTGTCGATGATCTCCATGGCGCGGATCTTGGGAGCGCCGCTCATGGTGCCGGCCGGGAACGTCGCACAGATCGCGGCCCAGGTGTCGGCCTCGGGAAGGAGCCGTCCGGACACCGTGGAGACCAGGTGGAAGACGTGGGAGAAGCTCTCCACCGACAACAGCCGGTCCACCGGCAGCGTGCTCGGCTCGCTGATCCGGCCGATGTCGTTGCGGCACAGGTCGACCAGCATGATGTGCTCGGCCCGCTCCTTGCGGCTGGCCACCATCCGGGCGACGCCGCGCTCGTTGGCGGCCGCGTCCGGCCCGCGACGGGTGGTGCCGGCGATCGGCCGCATGACGATCCGGTCGCCCTCTGTCCTGACGTACAGCTCCGGGCTGGCTCCGATCAGGGTGCTGCCGGCGCGTGGTACCAGGTACATGTACGGAGAGGGGTTGCGGCCGCGCAGCCGCCGGTAGACGTCGACCGGGGTCAACTCGCTCTCCACGTCGATCCGGTGGCCGATCTGAATCTGGTAGATGTCCCCGATCCTGATGTGCTCCAGACACCGCTCCGCCCAGCCGACGAAGGTCTTCCTGTCCACGGTGTCGCGCACGGAACGGGGCGCCGGGGCGCCGGGGTGGCCGAGTGACGGCGAGCCGAGCGCCCGCTCGGCCACTTCCGGCGTGATGGGGGAGTGCACCTGCTCGAAGCCGGGGCTGTGCGCCCGGCGCAGCTGTACCGCGCCGGTGTCGCGGTCGTACCACACGGTGTCACGGAAGAGGGTGAGTGTGATGTCCGGGCCGGCGGCCGCCGACGTGCGCGGCGGCAGCTCCTCCATGTGCCAAGCGGCCTCGTACGACAGGGTGGTCAGGAAGCCGAAGGCGTAGCAGTCATCGGGGAGTCCGGTGTCCAGACGGAACAGCGCCTGTGCCTGGCGCAGCAGCTCCCACACCTGGGATGACGAACGGAACGTGCGGCGTTCCGGTCCCCGGCCCGCCGGCTCGTCCGCCGTTGCCTCGCCCTCCTCGCTCTCCTCGTAAGCCGTCGTGCCGGCTCGTTCCGCGGCCCGTACGAGCGCGGAGCGCAGCTCCGGCAGCCCGTCCATCTCGACATGGCCGGCGTACACCCGCACCTCGGCCAGGCGCCCGCAGCCGACCACGGCGGGCCTGCGGTCCTGTTCCGGTCCGACGGGGCTTTCGGTGAGGAAGACGTCCTGCTCACCGAGCTCCCGGCGCAGGAGTGCGTAGAGGTCGAAGGGGGCGTGCGGAGGCAGTTCGGTGGTGCTGACGCGCACGCCGATGCGTTCCCCGGATGCGCCCAGGGTCATTGTTTGCGTTCCTGTCCTGACGTGCATGCGGGCCTCATCTGAATTGATCCGCTGGATTGGTGTGGTCAGCGAAGCACCGTCGCAGCATTCGGACCAGACCAATTCCCGAGCGCGATTGCGGTCCATTCCACACCGCGCTTGACCCTTTTGTGAAACCGCGGTTTGGATGACTTGACCCCCCACTCACCGGAATGGGAACCGAATGAATCCGAAAACGAAGGCGACCGCCGTGGAGACCTGGCGCGGCCTGCCGGCCGCTCAACAGCCGGACTGGCCCGACCGGGATACGCTGCGCCGCATCACCGGAGAATTGGCGGCCGCTCCCCCACTGGTACTGGCCGCCGAATGCGACCGGCTGCGGTCACACCTGGCCGCCGCCGCACATGGAGAGGCGTTCGTCCTGCAGGGCGGTGACTGCGCGGAGACCTTCGGCCGGTCCACCGCCGACTCCGTGCAGGGCAAGCTGAAGACGCTGCTGCAGATGGCGGTGATCCTCACCCACGGTGCCTCGGTGCCGGTGGTCAAACTCGGGAGGATGGCCGGGCAGTACGCCAAGCCCCGCTCCAGCCCGACCGAGACGCGCGACGGGGTGACCCTGCCGTCCTACTTCGGCGACGCCGTCAACGACCGGGCCTTCTCGGCCGGGGCGCGCCGTCCCGACCCCTCGCGGCTGCGCGCCGTGTACGAGGCGTCGGCCGCCACCCTCAATCTCGTTCGCGCCTTCGCCGGCGGCGGCTTCGCGGACCTGCACCGCGTACACACCTGGAATCAGGGCTTCCTGACGGACTCGCCCGCCGCGGGCCGCTATGAGCGACTGGCCACCGAGATCGACCGGACGATGGCCTTCATGCACGCCTGCGGGGTGGACCCGCGACAGCTGCACACCACCGAGTTCTTCACCAGCCACGAGGGGCTGCTGCTCGACTACGAGACCGCGCTGACGCGCGTGGACGGCGAGACCGGCCGGCCGTACGCCACAAGTGCTCATCTCCTCTGGATCGGTGAGCGCACCCGCGACCCGTCCGGTGCGCATGTGGAGTACTTCTCCCGCATCGCGAACCCGGTCGCGGTCAAGCTCGGCCCCTCCGCCACCCCTGACGAGCTGCTGGCCTACGCCGACCGGCTCGATCCCCACCGTTCGCCGGGACGCCTGTCGTTCGTGGTCCGCATGGGCCGAGACCGCATCCGGGACGTGCTCCCCGTCCTGATGGAGAAGGCGGCCGCCAACGGCATCCGGGCCTGCTGGATCACGGATCCCATGCACGGGAACACGTTCACCGTGGCCGGTGGTCACAAGACCCGTCGCTTCGACGACGTCCTCGACGAGGTCAGGGGCTTCTTCGAGGTACACCGGACGCTGGGCGCACAGCCCGGCGGCATCCACGTCGAACTGACCGGGGAGGACGTCACCGAGTGCCTGGGCGGGGGACAGGACATAGGTGTCGGTGACCTCGCGCACGGCTACGAATCCGCCTGCGACCCGCGCCTCAACCACAGCCAGTCCCTGGACCTGGCGTTCCTCGTGGCCGAGATGCTCCAGGACGGCCGCCGAGCCCTCCCCTAGCCAGGGGGTGTCTTCCGGATCTTGCCGGGCTGCCTGATCCGGAAGACACTCCCAGGCACCGGTCAGTCGGTACGCCAGGACGCGAACCGCCGGCGCCCGTAGAGCAGCGGAGGCGCGTCACTGAACTCGGTGACGCGGACCACCTCGCCGAAGACCACGCGCTGTCCGCCGATCCGCACCGTCTGACTGACCCTGCAGTCGGCCACGGAGTGCGCGTCTTTGACGAGGTGGGGCCCTGCCGCGCCGTCAGGGCTGTCCCAGGCGGTGGTGAGGAAGCGGTCGGGCGCGCCGGAGGCGAACAGCTCCGCGGTGGGCCGGCCGGCGGAGTGGAGCAGGTTCACGGCGAACCCTCCGCTGCTCAGGACCGCGTCGAGCGTCGGGCTTCCCACCCGCATGCCGACGAGCAGGGTGGGCGGGTCCACCGTCACGCTGCACAGAGCCGAACAGGTCATGCCCCAGGGGCGCTTGTGCGGGCCGACGGCCGTGACGACGGCCACCCCGCTCGGGAATCCGGCCATGAAGGATCGAAAGCGCGGCGGGGTGGCCTCAAGGGGGCTTGAGACGACCTCACCGGGGGTTGAGGTGGCGTCCACGTGATTCACCGCTCGTCCGGGTCTGGGGCGGCTCCGGAGCCCGGGTGACGGCCGGGGCACGCCGGTCGATGGCCCACAGCAGCGGGCCGCTGAGCGCCGTCGTGACGAGAGCCATGACGACGAGGGCAAGGTAGAGCGCCGGCGTGAGGATGCCCGCCTGGTAGCCGGCCTGGAGTACGGCGATCTCGGTCAGGCCCCGGGCGTTCAACAGGGCGGCGAGCCGCATGCTGGTCGCGGGAGGGCGCCCCGCCATCCGGGCACCGAGGTAGCTTCCGGCGAGCTTGCCCGCGACGGCCAGCACGATGGCCAGCGTCACGGCCTGGCCGGAGAACACCCCGAGCGGCGCCGCGCCCAGCCCCACTCCCGTCACCATGAACAACAGCGGAAGTGTCGCCCGGCCCCAGCCGCCCACTGTGCGGGCCGCCTTGGTCCATGCTCCGTCCTCGCCGTCGGCCGGCAGCGCGAGGGCGACGAGGACCGCACCGAGGACGTCGGTGAGCCCCACCCGTGCGGTGGCCAGAGCCGTCACGACCGCGGCGAGAGCGGTGAGACCCACGGGCAGCACCGGCCCGACCCGCTGCGACCAGGCTCGGGCCGCGCCTGTACCGGCCGCGCGGCGTACGGCCCAGGAGGCGAGCAGCCCCAGGCCGAAGACCGCGTAGGGGGTGGTCCGTCCGCCGCCGGACGCGATCCCGACGGCGACCGCCAGCAACGCCCAGGTGACGGCGTCGATGGAGACCGCGACGGCCATGGCGAGCCGCCCGGTCGCTGTGTGCAGCAGATCGCGGTCCTCAAGGATTCCGGCGAGTACCGGTACCGCTGTCACGGCGAGGGCGATCGCCAGCATCAGTACCAGGACGCCGGCGGGCGCGTCACCGCGCAGGCGGGCATCGCCGCGGGCCAGCACCCACAACGCCAGCAGCACACCACAGGCCATGGGCACCACCGCGGACCCCGCGGCGGTCCACAGGAGCGCCCGGCCGCGGGGGCGCTTGGCGCCCCCGCACCGGATCTCGTGCACCGTGCCCACCAGGAAGAGCGCGAGCCCCAGGTGCCCGGCCGTTTCGAGTACCGCCCACCCGCCCATGGTTCCCGGCCGCAGGTCGAGGCGGTCGGCCACCAGCGCTCCGGCCAGGAGACACATCATGATCTCGCCGACGATCCGGGGCTGCCGCAGCAACCGGGCGGCGCCGCGCCCCAGCAGCGTGGCGGGCACGAGGAGCACGAGCATCAGCGCGGCGGAGTCGTACGGGACACTCTCCACGAATGGTCCTGCTTCCCTCGGAGGAGACGGCCCGGTCAGTGCATCTGCGCGAGGTACTCGTACTGGCTGGGCAGCCTCGCCACGAGGTCCATCGACTGGTCGCGCAGCAGCTGGAACTCCTTCTCGGCGCGCGCGCCGTCCATCAGGCGCAGAGCGGCGGGCGGCTGGAGCTCCACCCCGCCGAGGCCGAGCAGCATGGCGAGGTAGGAGTACGACTCGAAGCCGTGGTAGTGCGGGTAGATGTCATCCGTGGTCGGCGCCTTGGCCCGCCAGAGTTCGAGGCGCTCGGCGAGCCCGTCCGGCATGGTGCGCTTCTTGGCGTCGCGCCAGTAGTCGTTGTCCGCTCGGGCCGCAGCCCGGTAGTGCAGGACCAGGAACTCCCGTACGCCGTCGATGGCGTTGGCGATCGTACGGTTGTACGACGTACGCAGGGCCGGGTCCCAGTTCGCGTCCGGGAAATGCTTGACGAGCTCCTCGATGCCCTGCTGGATGAAGAAGATGCCCGTGGATTCGAGGGGCTCGACGAAGCCGCTGGACAGCCCGATGGCCACGCAATTGTTCACCCACGAGGAGCGGCTGCGTCCGACGCGCATCCTGATGTGGTTGGCCTCCAGGCCGGCCGCGTCGGGGCCGGCGAACTCGCGGAGCGTGCGCTCGGCCTCTTCCGGTGTGGTGTAGTCGCTCGCGTACACGTACCCGGTGCCGACCCGTCCGAAGAGCGGAATGGTCCAGATCCATCCGGCGTCCTGCGCGGTGGCCGTGGTGCAGGGCCGCAGCCCGCGCTTCTCCATGTCCACCGGAACGCGCAGCGCGACAGCACTGTCGTTGGGAAGAGTGTCCTGGAAGGAGATGAACGGTTCTTCGAGTGTCTGGTTGAGCAGCAGACCTCGAAATCCGGTGCAGTCGATGAAGAGGTCGCCGGCTATTTCTCCGTGTTCCCGTGTCCGTACGGAGCTGATCCAGCCGCGTTCGTCCTGGACCACGTCGACGACGTCATCCTCGATATGCCGGGCGCCACGCTCGGCGGCGTACTCGGCGAGGAATTCGGCGAGGAGACTCGCGTCGAACTGGTATGCATAGGGGAACTGCGTGTCCTGCTCGGACAGCGTGCTGCGTTCGAGCGGCGCTCCCTTTCGCTCCATGAATTCCTGCTCGAAGAGCGTGCCGTCCAGGTAGCGGGGCGATCTTTCCGCGTCACAGATCGCCGCCATGAGGAAGACATCCTGGTCGAACCGGTCGCTGGGACGCTTGTCCAGCCACCAGTCGGTGATCGGGAAGCCGTCCACCACCCGCAGCCGCTCGAACGGGTGATAGAAGTAGTGCCCTTTTCGGCGCCAGTTCTCGAAGCGAATACCCAGCTTGTACGTGGCATTGCACCTGGGCATCCAGACGTGTTCCGGAAGACCCAGGTAGTCGAAGAAGTGCCGGACCGTGCTGAAGGTCGCCTCGCCGACCCCGATCGTCTTGATCCTCTTGGATTCCACCACCGTTACGGAAATACGATCCCCGAAAGCGGCTCGCAGGTAAGCGGCGGTCATCCATCCGGATGTTCCGCCACCGACGATGACGACGTTTCCCAGCACCCGAGTCCCTCCCCTGTCGGCTGATCAACTCCATGAGCTGAAGTCGCCTGAGCTTAGGCAAATACTTCAGGAGTGGCCTAGATCAAAGACAGGTTTTTAAGCCTTGACGGAAACTCACACTCCAGAGCAGCTTTTCGCCGGACGAGCACTGTTCCCGAACTCGCTGAATTTCCGTGCAGCAGGCACGGACAGTCGCGCGGTCGGGTCGGCTCCTGTCCGGGCGGACGGCCGGCGATGCACTCGACGGCCGCCGGAGGAAGCCCTGGTAGTTCCACCCGACCGGAGGCGGTCACCCAGAACGCCGTTGCGGGCTGCTCCGGCCCTGGCCCCGGCAACCATTGAGACCGAGATCCGCAGCGTGATCTGGTCGCCCATGCCGGTCACCTCGTAGGCGCCGATGACCCTGACCATGTTGACAGGCCGCACTCCTGCTCGGCCCGGGTCGGCTGCGTGGACAGCAGTTTTGATGACGGAGTTGAGGTCGGTGACGGGGGTGTCCGGACGGGGAACGCCCTGAAGCCGGGCATCTCGTGCGCAGTACGGCCGCAACCCTTCGGTGACACCGGTCGCGGGCTCGCCCGCGTCCATGACCCCGGTGGGCCGCACCCCGCAACCAGCCAGCAACGCGTCCTGGTCACCCACGCCTACCAGGTGGCCTGGATGGTCGGCCTCTTCAGCCGGATACGCAGGCCACGCGACGTCGCCCGGCTCCACCTGTTCCCCCGCCACGAAACAGGTCGAGCCGACCGAAGAAGTCGAAAAACGGCAGGTCAAGAGCCCTTTACGGCGGGCTCAAGGATCGCGACGCACTCCACATGATGCGTCATCGGAAACATGTTGCCCTGGACGCAGGCGGTAAAGCAGCAGGTCAGAGAGTCTTTCTGGTCCCGAATGAGGGCCAGCGGGCGCCCGGAGCGTCAAATGAGCGTCACGGCCGTACGTCGGTTCGGCAGGGGCAATCCGGCGTGTCATGGCTACCCGCGGTACGGCAGCACCTCCCCCGATCTGACGCCGTTCGGTTGAACCACGTTGAACCGAGGCGGGCGGCATCAGCGCCAGGAGACGGGGCTGCGGTAGCCGGCCACGCGCTCGAGGCGGCGCCAGCGGGCCTGCGGGCGGCGGTTGCCATGGGCGAACCACGGAGTGGCGGCACGCTGCGCGGCGGTGCGGGCCGCCAGAACCGCGATCAGCGCGGCGAGTTCCTCGGGAGTGGGATCGCCGTGGATGATGCGGAGGTCCCCCTGGTCCATCTGCTGCTCCTTCGGTGCGCTCACTGGGGTGGGTTGCCGTGCTTGCGGGCGGGCAGGTCCGCGTGCTTGGTGCGGAGCCTCTGCAGGGAGCGGATGAGCACCTCGCGGGTGGCGGCCGGGTCGATCAGCTCCTTGAGCAACTCGTCCGTCGCGACCAGGACCTGACGGAAGCTCTGACCGCCTCCGGGGAACGGGGTGTCGATGTGCGCCGGGCGCGCCACGTCCAGCTCGGCGACCGTACAGCCGTTCAGGTCCCCGTAGTTGCACTCCCGCAGCCGCACGTCCTGGAAGAGCGGGACGTCGGTGCCGGCGAAGGCGGTCTGCGCGGTCTGTATCGCCCGGGTCAGGTCGGAGCTGCAGACGGCGGCCGTACCGTCCGTCCGGCGGCGCTCGCCGAGCTCGCGCGCCGCGCGCAGGCCGTCCTCGGCCAGCGGCGTGTCGTGCCAACCGCTGATCACGCCACGGGCGTTGTCGGGGGTCGGGGCATGCGTCTCGTAGACGATCTCGAGCGTCATGACTCAGTCATCCTGCACCATCGCGAGCAGCTGCTCGGGGAAGCGTTCGCCGGCGAACGCCCCGGCGGGACCAGCCGGTCGATCTCGGCGAGCTCGGCCGCCGTCAGCACCACCCGGCCGGCCCCGGCGTTGTCGGTCATGTGGGCGCGGCGGTTCGCGCCGGGATCGGCACGACGCCCTGCGCGACCAGCCAAGCCAGCGCCAACTGGGCCAGGGTGCACGCGTGCGCCTCCGCGAACGGGCGCAGCCCGGCCACCAGCGCGGTGTTGTGGGCGAGTTTCTCGGGCGCGAAGCGCGGGAGCTTGCGGCGCATGTCGTCCGGGCCGGGGTCCGCCTCGCCCGCGATCTCGCCGGAGATCAGGCCGCGGCTGAAGGGGCTGTAGGCCACGAAGCCGATGCCCAACTCGCGCACGGTGGGGAGCACGCCGCGCTCCGGGTTGCGGCTGGCCAGCGAGTACTCGGTCTGCACGGCTGTGAGCGGGTGGACGGCGTGGGCGCGGCGGATCGTCTCGCTGCCGGCCTCCGAGAGTCCGAGGTGGCGCACCTTGCCGGCCTGGACCAGCTCGGCCATGGCCCCGACGGAGTCCTCCACGGGCACCGTCGGGTCGCCGCGGTGCAGGTAGTACAGGTCGATCCGGTCGGTGCCGAGCCGCCGCAGCGAGGCGTCGACCGCCTCCGCGATGTGCTTCGGGCTGCCGTCCACACGCACCCCGTCCGGGGTGCGGATCAGGCCGCACTTGGTGGCCGGCACGACGCGGTCGCGCAGCCCGCCGACCAGACCGCGGCCGACGATCTCCTCGCTCAGGCCCGCGCCGTACATGTCGGCGGTGTCGAGGAAGTCCATGCCGAGGTCGACGGCCTCGTGGATGGTGCGGATCGACTCGGCCTCGTACCGGTCCCCGTAGAACTCGGCCATGCCCATGCAGCCGAGGCCGATCCGGGACACCTCCAGAGAACCCAGCTTGGCACGGCCCAGAACCGTTTCTTCAGGCCGGTGATCACCGATGGTGGTCATCACGCTCGCCTTTCTCGCGGCAACTCGGGTGTGCGGTGCTGGGACGGGAGGTGCTGGGAGGTGCTGGGAGGTGCGGTCCGAGTCGGTGGCCGGGAGGGGCAGCGCGGCCTCCACCCGCCGACGCAGGTCGGGGTCGGTGAACGGGCCCGCCGCGCTGATCACGCCGTCGGGGCGGACCAGGACCGCGCCGGGGGAACGCAGTCCTGGTCCGCGCAGGTCCGCCGGGGGCGGACCCGAGAGCCGGACGACGAGGGAGCCGCCGTCCGGAGCCGTGGGTTCGAGGCCACCGCCGGTGGCCGTCGCCGGAGCTTCGGGCGCGCGACGCTCGAGCAGCGCGACCTGGTGGCGAAAGAGAAGGATCTCCCCGTCTGCTTCACCGTGCCTGAGTCGAGCTTCCTTCGCTGAACTCCCGTCGAGTTCAGCGAAGGAAGCGGCGGTGACATGCAGGAACGCGCGGCCTGGGTCTGGGCCCCAGAGTAAAGATCGTGATTAATCGTGAAAGCTCGAAGAATTCACGAATAATCGAGGTTCACGAATAATCGAGGTCAGCCGACCGGCGTCTCACTGGCCGCGATGAGCCTGCGGTATTCCTTGGCGTCCAGGGCGAGGGTCTCGTCCGACGGCTCGATCATCATGCCGTAGACGGCGTGAAAACCCTGGTAGTCAAGCTGGCAGAACTCCAGCGTCTGAGTGACCGGGGCGAGGTACTCGTCGAGGGGCCGTCGGGCGAGGCCTTCCGCGGCGTAGGTCTCCAGGGTGCTGCCGACCGTGACGGCCAGCCAAGCCTTCTTGCCGCGCAGCGCGGAGGCGGAACCGTCGAAGGTGAAGGCGAAACCGTAAACCAGCACCGCGTCGATCCAGGCCTTGAGCATCGAGGTCACGTTGTACCAGTAGACCGGGAACTGGAGAACGATGGTGTCGTGCTCGCGCAGCAGCTGCTGCTCGCGTGCGACATCGATGTTGAAGTCGGGGTAGGCCTCATAGAGGTTGTGGACGGTGACGTTGTCCAAGTCCTTGATCTCGGCGAGCCGGGTGGCGTTGGCCCGGGATTCCGTGAGGTTCGGGTGGGCGACGATGACGAGGGTGCGGTTGGTGGTCACTGACTTTTCCATCTCTCGTGTAGGACGCGAACCCGTGTCCGTCCTTGCTGTCCATCTTGGCGAGCAGGTCGGCCGTGGCCGCGGTCATGCGTTCTTATCGAGCGCTTTGAAAGGGCGATCGCTTCCGGAACGAGCGGCTGCGTCTCTTAGTAAAGGCGGTCGGTGATCCGAGCGGGGTTTGTCACGCAAGATTGACGGACTCGTTCCATCGGTGACCGTCCCGGTGGTGGATGTTCACGCTCACCCCCAAGGCCCTGCGCCGGAGTAAGGGCCCCCAGGTCACTGCCCGATGGCGTCGAGTTCGGAGATCGCCTCGTCGGGCAGTTGCAGGTCAGCCGCGGCGATGTTCTCCCGCAGGTGAGCGACGCGGGAGGTTCCGGGGATCAGCACCGTCGACGGCGAGCGCTGCAGCAGCCAGGCGAGCGCCACCTGCTGCTCGGAGGCGCCAAGGCGGCGGGCGACGTCGCGCAGGGTCCGTGACCGCAGCGGGTGGAATCCGCCGCCAAGGGGGAAGAACGCGGCGTAGGCGATGCCCTCCTCGGCGCAGCGATCGACGAGGTCGTCGTCGGCGCGGTCGACCAGGTTGTACTGGTTCTGCACGGTGACCACGGGGGCGATGGCCTGGGCCTCGGTGAGCTGGACGTCGGTGATCCCGCTGAGGCCGAGGTGACGGATCAGGCCCTGCTCACGCAGGTCGGCCAAGGTGCCGAACGGCTCGGCGACGGAGGACCCGTCACCGCCGAATGAGGCCGCGCGCAGGTTGACCACGTCCAGGGTCTCCAGGCCGAGGTGCCGGAGATTCTCGTGGACCTGGGCCTTGAGGTCGGCGGGGTCCAGGGAGGTGATCCAGCCGCCGGTGGAGCTGCGGCGGACGCCGACCTTGGTGACGATGTGCAGACCGGCCGGGTAGGGGTGCAGGGCTTCCTTGATCAGTTCATTGACGACAGCCGGCCCGTAGAAGTCGCTGGTGTCGATGTGGGTGATGCCGAGCTCGACCGCTGCGCGCAGCACGGCGATTGCCTGAGTGCGATCCCTGGGCGGTCCGAAGACACCGGGCCCGGTCAGCTGCATCGCGCCGTATCCCATCCGAGTGACGGTCAGGTCGTCGGCGAGGGTCAGCGTCTGCAGGGCGGGGGTACTCATCGGAAGGCCTCTCGGGTCTGTTCGCGGCATCGTTGCGGATCGCTCGGCGCGTCCATCGGGCAAGTTTCCATGTGCGCGGCGGAGGCAGGGACGCGGTCGGGTGGCCAGGGGCGCGAGCCCCTGGCCACCCGACTGATAGTGCGGTTCATGCGACGGATGCCGCCGGATTGTCTCCGACAGCCGCCTTGACGGCGTCATCCTGCGGGAAATTGCGGACCGTCGCAAAGTTGAACGCCTTGTCGCGAATGGTGATTGTCCACGAGAGTCCAGACCTCGCGCCCACGGTAAGTCCCAACACGATGAGCGGCATGTGCCACTCGTACCTCACGAGCGTGCCTCGGCCCGCATCGCTGTCCGAGCCGTCGTGCGCCGATACATTGCCGTAGTTGTTGACGGCAAAGACGTCGGGCGTGGCAATCATCTTCCCGATTCTGGCCTGGCCGGCTTCGATGAAGTCTTCTCGCCGCTCGACGCGAGACAGTGCGTCTATCTGCCGTTGCTCCTCGGCGCGGTAGTAGTCACGGATCTGGATTCCCGTGCTCTGCTCGATTACGCTTCGCGGCACCGTCAGAAACTGAAGCGAGTTGCCAAGGGGCAGCTTCGGCGAGTAAAGACTGTTCTTGAGGACGAACATGTTTGCGCTGTCGCGGTCAACGAAATCCGCCCTCATTTTCTCCAAGAAGGGGCCGATCTTGACCGACGAGTCACAGCTTTCGGTGAACGTGACGGGGAGGTCTTTGCTCGCACTGGAGGGCGAAGTCTCAGCGGGCGGCAAGAAGTCTGCCAGCTCATCAGCCCGGACCCCCAGCTCTGCGAGGCCTTCGGCGATCTGGAAGCCGTCCTTCCGAGTCTTCAGGGTCCTCATCAGAGCCTGGTGGAATCGGAAAGTCTTGTATCCGTCTTGCAGCGGAAACGGCACGCACGTAAAGATGCCCTGCCGGTGCGGGTCGGAGCGGTAGGTGACGGAAGCGAGCAGGAAGCTGTCGTAGTAGCTTTCGTACTTTTCCGCAAGGAGTGCCTGGAAGGACGAGAGGGGGAAATCCTCGGGAGTGTCGAAGGTCAGCTCCACCAGGTGGCACTTGGAGAAGAGCGGATTCCCCCGGAAGAAGTGCGTCATGGCCTCCTCGAACTCGGCGAGCTCGAAGGCCCTGTCAACCTTGTACGTGGAGAGCGCCGGAAAGAACTGTGACGCATCTATGAACGGGAACGTGGTCAGGGAGAGCCGAAGGACTTTGTCGGCGATGGAGAGGGGCATGTGGTTACCTCCATTAACTGGTGTGTGCCGGGGAGCGCCGCCGGCGATTTCCCGCCAAAACGCGCCACATGATGCCCGGGGTGCACAATGTCGTCGGCGGTTCAAGCAAGTACTGGACTTTCAGGAACTTCTCGGTCACGACCCTGTCCGTCTCGGCTGCGGCGAGCACCTTGTCCATGTAGGAGTTGATGAGCCGTACGGGAAGTGGCCGCGGGCCTTCGATCTGAGGCAGGGCCAGGTCACTGCCGGTCGCCATCTTCCAGGCGACACCGATGGGCTTGGCGGCCTTGCGGAAGAATCGCTGCGCGACCTGATCCAGGTCACCGCTCAGCGAGTCACGCAGCGCCATCGCCTGGAGCGAGGCCACCGTCATCCCCTGGGCGTAGATGGGGTTGAAGCTGGATATCGCATCGCCCACCACCAGCAGCCTGCGCGGGAACCGGGTCAGCTTCTCATAGCGACGGCGCACGCTCGCCGGGAACCGGTGCGCGGAAATCTCGCTGAGCGGCTCAGCGTCGCGGATCGCCGCGAAGACGTGGTCGGGAACCAACGGCCTGGCGAACTCCACCCACTTGGCCGGGTCGGTCGACGGGTGGTGATCGCGGTAGCCGATCAGCGTCAGGACCCAGCGGCCGTCCTCTTCCTCCAGGAATTCCGCGCCCATGGGGCTCCCCGGCGCGTGCCCGATGATCACGACCTTCTCGCGGCCCATCGAACCGGGGGCCGGCCGCAGGTACCGGCTGGTGTACATGATGTCGACGTCGATACGCTCCTCGAGCGGCGGCTCGTATCCCATCTCGACCAGCCACTTGGTGGTCCGTCCAGACCGGCCGGTCGCGTCCACCACCAGGTCGGCGGGGATCACGTCCTCGGAGCCGCTGCCCTCGTACCTGACGTGCACACCGGTGACAGCGCTGTTGTCCGAGGTGGTCTCGAGGCCGGTGACCTGGCACTGGTCGACCAGCTTGATCTTCGGAAGAGCCCCGATCCGGGCGCGGAGCCGACTCTCCAGATGCGGTCGGCTCGGCTGGTAGGTGCGGGACAGATCGGCGTACTCGCCGTCCATGCACAACAAGTGCCCGCCCAAGCTCATCCGCAGTTCGGCAGGTCCGTTGATGACGGGCGCGCCACCGGCAACGAATTCGTCGAGTATGCCGGGGAACAGCTCCTCGAAGATCTTCGCACCCTTGGAGAGCAGGCCGTGAGCGTGGCGGCCCTGCGGCACGCCTCGCCGCTGAGTCCTCTGCCCGTCCGGCAGCTGGTCACGCTCTATCACTGTTACCCGGTCGAATGCCTCGGAGAGCACTCGGGCGGCAAGCAGACCCGAGATGCTCGCGCCCAGCACCACCGCATGTTCACCGATACGCTTCACTGGAATTCCTTCTGGTTGGGCAAGTGTCTTGTGTGGGGTATGTCATCCAATACGTGGGCGATCGCGGCCGATGCTCGGGCGATAGTTTCCCGAATCCTTCGATACGGACATCATCGAGGTGTTCGGTGCGCATCGCGAATATATGTGCCGCATAGGTTTGGCCACCGCACGTGGCGCAGTATTGGCTTGTTCGTTCCATCGAGTGCGGCCCGCGTGGCCGAAATTCACGTCGGATGCGAGGCTCCGGCGCGCGCCGGTGACCAGGCCGGCGGCACGTGTCCGGGCACCGGTACCGGGCCGGAGCTCCGGGCTGCCGGTAGTAGTCGTGGGCGTCCCTCGCACAGAGGGGACAAGGGGACAGGAGTGCAGGCCGGCCGGTAGGCGGGCCTGCGCTCCCGGACGGCCGACCGGCCGTCGCCCTGATGAGCCCCGATCGGTGGATCGGGGCTCAGTTGGAGTCGCGCCTGCCATGGAGCAGATCCTTCAGGCCATGGAGCAGATCCTTCAGGCCATGGAGTAGATCCTTCAGACGGTGATACCCGCTGGAATTTTTCGGCCAGACAGCGGTAATCGGCTTCCCGAACCGGCCAGGGTTGAGAAAACTCCTCGCATACCCGTCGTGCACGGGAGGCGGGTTCAACAGAAATCTCATGAACCAATGCATGATTGTGCTCTTTCGGCGTCGTCGTGACTGGTTGAGTCTGCCCTTGTGCGCGCGGTGATCCCGCTCTACTTCGGCACTACAGGGAGATCCAATGGTCGACATCACCGGCACCACTGAAACCACCGATACGTTGTCGAGGTCCCGCAGCGACGCGGAACTGCGAGCGAGCAATCGCGCGATCGTGGAGCAGTACATGAATACCCGCGGGCAGGACCGCCTGCGTCGGCACCTTCTGTTCACCGAAGACGGCACCGGTGGTCTCTGGACGACCGAGACTGGGGAGCCGATCGTCATCACGGGCAGGGATCGACTGGGTGACCACGGCCAATGGTCGCTCAAGTGCTTCCCCGACTGGGCCTGGACGAACATCGAGATCTTCGACACGCAGGACCCCAACCAGTTTTGGGTCGAATGCGACGGTGAGGGAACGATCCGCTTCCCCGACTATCCCGACGGCTACTACCGCAATCACTTCCTGCACTCCTTCCTGTTCGAGAACGGGAAGATCAAGCGCCAGCGCGAGTTCATGAACCCCTGCCAGCAGTTCAGGGCTCTGGGCATCGCCGTCCCTCAGGTCAAGCGGGCCGACATACCGACCTGAACGCCGTTCGCCGGGCGGCTTCTTATCAATCAATGGAGAAGGTCGTTATGGGAAACATCCTTGCCGACATCGATAGAGCCAAGGCGCGCCACCAGCCCGACTGGGACAATCCGCCACAGGTCGAGCTCGTACGAGCGATGCTGTCATCTGTCACACCGCTGGTGACCGCGGCGCAGGTAGAGAACCTCCGCTGCCACCTGGCCCGCGTCGCCACCGGCGAGACGCAGGTGCTGCAGGCCGGGGATTGTGCGGAGGACCCAGCCGAGTGCACCGCTGGGCACATTCAAGGCAAGACCAGACTCATCGACCTGCTCGCCCAGAACCTGGAGACCGCCACCGGCAAGCAGACGCTGCGGGTCGGGCGGATCGCAGGGCAGTTCTCCAAGCCCCGCTCCAGCCAGGTCGAAAAATTCGGCGATGACGAACTGCCGTCCTTCTTCGGGCACATGATCAACGGGCCGGAGCCCACCCACGAGAGTAGGCGTCCCGATCCACTGCGCATGCTCACGGGCTACATGGCCGCGCGGGAGATCATGACGCAGCTCGGGTGGGTTGGGTCAGCACCTCGGCTTGACGAATCTGCTGTCTGGACCAGCCATGAAGCGCTGCTTCTGGACTATGAGATGCCGATGCTCCGAGAGCTCGACGGCGGTCGGCGCTGGCTCAGCTCCACCCACTGGCCGTGGATCGGCGAGCGGACCCGGCAGATCGACGGCCCGCACGTCGCACTGCTCGCCCAGGTGGCCAACCCGGTTGCCTGCAAGGTCGGCCCGTCGATGACCGTCAGCGAGATCGTCGAGCTGTGCGACCGGTTGGACCCGGAGCGGGAGCCGGGCCGGCTTTCGCTCATCGTGCGCATGGGCGCCGACCTCGTCGCCGACAGGCTGCCCCGGCTCGTCGAGGCTGTGCGGTCGGCCGGGCACCCGGTGGTCTGGCTCAGCGACCCGATGCACGGGAACACCGATTGCGCGGCTGACGGCACCAAGTACCGGCTCGTGGGAACCGTCGCCCGGGAAGTCCGCGGCTTCCGGCGGGTCCTGGACCTGGCGGGGGTGCCGGCCGGGGGGCTTCACCTCGAGGCGACCCCCCACGACGTGACCGAGTGCGTGATGGACACGGCCGAGCTGGGGTCGGGCTCCGTCACCAGCCTGTGCGATCCGCGACTCAACACCCGCCAGGCCATCGAGGTGGTCTCGGCGTGGTCCGAGTACTGAGATTCCTAGAGAGGGAGCCTTCGATGACGGGAATACCACCGATCGCGCCTTACAGTCTGCCGCCGAGGTATGCGCTGCCGGAGAACGCCGTGCGCTGGACCGTCGACCCGGATCGGGCGGTGCTCCTCATCCACGACATGCAGAGGTACTTCCTCAACCCCTTTGAGGACGGCATGCGCAGCGAACTGGTGCGCACCATCGCCGACCTCAAGAAGCGCTGCGCGGACTTCGGGATGCCGGTGGCCTACACCGCCCAGCCCGGCAGCATGACGGACGAGCAGCGCGGGCTCCTGAAGGACTTCTGGGGCCCCGGCATGCGCACTGACGAGGCCGAGCGCGCGGTCGTGCCCGAGCTCACGCCCGACGCGGACGACTGGATGAGCACGAAGTGGCGCTACAGCGCGTTCTTCGGGTCGGAGCTGCTGCAGCGCATGCGCGCGGTGCAGCGTGACCAGTTGATCATTTGCGGCGTCTACGCGCACGTCGGTGTGCTGACGACCGCTCTGGAGGCGTTCTCCAACGACATCCAGCCCTTCCTGGTCGCCGACGCGCTCGGCGACTTCTCCGAAGCCCACCACAAGATGACCCTCGAATACGCGGCACGGTGCTGCGCCATGGTGGTCCGAGCCGATGACGTGCTCGCATGAGCGCCCTGCTTGAGCAAGTTCTCGCGCTGGAACTGCCTGCCTTCGCGATCATCCACCGTCCCGAAAGCGGCTCCCCCGGCACTCTGGACGTCCTGACCGGCCAGGTGACCGAGTACAAGTCGCTGGACGACATCCCGCTGGCCGACGACTCCGGGCCGGGCCCCGCGCTCGACACGCTGGTGCTCGTCCCCTACCGGCAACTGGCCGACCGCGGCTTCGCCGCGCGGGACGACGCCACGCCCCTGCTCGCGATGAGCCTCACCGCTCGCGACACGGTGCCGGTTGCCGAAGCGCTCGCCCGCTTCCCGCAGGTCCCGACGGAGCTGACCGGCGGACACTTCGACGTGGACGACGACGACTACGCGCAGATGGTGCGCGAGATCGTCAGCCAGGAGATCGGCACCGGCGAGGGCGCCAACTTCGTGATGAAGCGCTCGTTCATCGCGGACATCGGCGACTACTCCCCGGCCAGCGCCCTGTCGTTCTTCCGGCGGCTGTTGGAGCGCGAGGAGAAGGCCTACTGGACCTTCATCATCCACACCGGCCGCAACACCCTCGTCGGTGCGACACCGGAGCGCCACATCTCGCTCGCCGGCGGCACAGCCGTCATGAACCCGATCAGCGGCACGTACCGGTATCCGTCCGGCGGCCCCACCCTGCAGGGGGTCATGGAGTTCCTCGCCGACACCAAGGAGACCGACGAGCTCTACATGGTCCTCGACGAGGAACTGAAGATGATGGCCCGGCTGTGCGATGACGGAGGGCGCGTCCACGGGCCGTACCTGAAGGAAATGGCGCGGCTGGCGCACACCGAGTACCTGATCGAAGGCAGGACCAACCGCGATGTGCGCGAGGTCCTGCACGAGACGATGTTCGCCCCGACCGTCACCGGGAGCCCGCTGGAGAGCGCCGCCAAGGTCATCTCGCGCTACGAGCCGAAGGGACGCGGCTACTACAGCGGCGTCGCCGCGCTGATCGGACGGGACGCGGCCGGACGGCAGGCACTTGACTCGGCGATCTTGATCCGGACGGCCGACATCGATCCCGGCGGCCGGATGAACATTTCCGTGGGGGCCACACTGGTGCGCCACTCCGACCCGATGGCCGAGGTCGCCGAGACCCGCATCAAGCTGGCGACCCTGCTCAACGCGCTCAAGTCCGACCCTTCATCCGGCTACGCGGCCAACCCGGAGGTCCGCGCCGCCCTGGAGCGCCGCAACGAGGGGATCGCGGACTTCTGGCTCCAGGGCAAGTACGACGGCCGGCCGGCCGAGGCCTCGCTGGACGGCATGACGGCACTGGTCGTGGACGCGGAGGACACCTTCACCGCGATGCTCGACCAGCAGCTGCGGTCACTGGGGCTGTCCGTGGAGGTCCGCCGCTTCGACGAGCCGTACGACGTGGCGGCCTACGACCTGACGGTCTTCGGTCCCGGTCCGGGAGATCCGCGGATGACCTCCCACCCCAAGATCGCCAAGCTGAGGCAGTCGATCGACACCGCGCTGGCGAGCCGCCGGCCGCTGCTGGCCGTGTGCCTGAGCCATCAGGTACTCAGCACGAAGCTCGGCTTCGACCTGCAGCGCCGCGAGGTACCCAACCAGGGTGTGCAGCGTGAGATCGACCTGTTCGGCGTGCGCGAACGAGTGGGCTTCTACAACACGTTCGCCGCGCACAGCGAGGCGAGCAAGCGAACCGTCGAGGGGATCGGCGTGGTCGAGGTGAGCCGTGACGAGAGGACCGGCGAGGTGAACGCGCTACGCGGGCCGGGCTTCGCCTCGGTTCAGTTCCACGCCGAGTCGGTGCTCACCGTCGACGGCCCGCGCATCATCCGCGAGGCGATACAGGGGGTGCTCGGCCGATGAGAGTGGATGTCGTCTGGTGGGACCTGGCCAGGTCCCACCAGACCATCGAATCCCTGGAGCAGGATCTTCGTGACGGCTCCGTCGAGCCGTGGCACGAGGTCAAGGGACTGCGCCTGAAGCTGTGGATCGCCGACCGTGAACGCGGCCGTTGGGGCGCGGTCATGTGGTGGGATCCGGATGTTCCGGCAGATCAGCCGCTGCCCCCCAACCGGGCGGCCGAGCTGATCGGGTACGCACCCGACCACCGCGCCAGCTTCGACGTCGCAGCGGTGGCCGAGGGGTTCGACCCGCTCGGCCTCGCCTTCTCCGCCGGCACCTCGGTACCGGCACAAGCCGGGGAGCTCCGATAATGCACCGATACATGGTCGTAGACGCCTTTGCCAGCGAGCCGCTGCTGGGCAATCCGGTCGCCGTCTTCTTCGACAGCGAGGACCTGACCGGTGAGACGATGCAGCGCATCGCGAAGGAGATGAACCTCTCCGAGGTCACCTTCGTGCTGCCGGCCGAGCAAGGCGGCGACGCGCGGATCAGGATCTTCACCCCGGTGAACGAGCTGCCGTTCGCCGGGCACCCGATGCTCGGCACGGCCTTCGCGCTCGGTCAGGCCTGGGGGCGCGACAGCATGCAGCTGGAGACCGCGATGGGTGTCATCCCGTTCGAGCTGAGCACCCGCGACGGCGCCGCATGGGTCCGGATGGAGCAGCCGGTCCCCACCTCGAAGCCCTACGATCTCGACACGGAGCTCCTGGCCGCACTCGGGGTCGAGTCGTCGACGGCCCCGGTCGAGATCTACCACAACGGGCCGCGTCACGTGTTCGTGGGGTTGAGGGACGTCGAGGCGCTTTCCGCCCTCCACCCGGACCACCGCGCCCTCTCGCGCTTCCCCGACATGGCCGCCAACTGCTTCGCCAAGGCGGACGGGGGCTGGCGGACGCGGATGTTCTCCCCCGCCTACGGCGTGGTCGAGGACGCGGCGACCGGTTCCGCCGCCGGGCCTCTCGCGATCCACCTGGCCAGGCACGGGTTCGCCGAGTACGGGCAGGAGATCAAGATCACCCAGGGCGTGGAAATGGGACGCCCGTCGGTCATGAGGGCGACCGCCGAGGGGGTCGGCGAGTCAGTCCACTCGGTCCACGTCGGCGGGCACGCCGTCCTGGTCGCCGAGGGAACAATCAATGTCTAGCGAGGAGCCTTCCGTGGACCCAAGTGGATTCGAGTCCCTCAGCGGGAAGGTCGACCTCCCTTTTCCCGAGTACGACCAGCCGCCGGCGGAGCCCCTCAAGCTGGTGAGCAGCTGGCTTTCCCAGGCGCGGGAAAGCGGAGTCCGCGAGCCCAGCGCGCTGGCGCTGGCCACTGCGGACTCCCGCGGCCGCGCCTCCAACCGGATCGTCGCCATCACCGAAGTCACTGACCAGGGCCTGGTGTTCAGCAGCCACAGCTGCAGCCAGAAGGGACGTGAGATCGCCGCTACGGGGTGGGCGTCGGGCCTGCTGTACTGGAGGGAGACCGGTCAGCAGATCATCCTCTCCGGTCCAGTCGCGCTGCTGCCCGACGCCGAGTCAGACGCCCTGTGGTCCGCCCGGCCGATTCCGCTGCACGCCATGTCGACGGTCACCGAGCAGAGTGAGCCGTTGGAGCTGGAGGACGTCGAGGCTCTGCGCGCCAGGGCACGCAGCCTGCAACTGACCGGGGAGCCCCAGCCCCGGCCGGAGTTCTTCGTCGGCTACCGGCTGCAGCCCGACGTCGTCGAATTCTGGTCCGCGAGCTCGGACCGGCTGCACCGCAGGCTGCGCTACGACCGCGACGCGCACGAGTGGCGCACCAGCCGGCTGCAGCCGTAGCCCCGCTCCTCGACGAACCCTCCCGGCGCTCACCGCCTTTCACCGCTCCGGCGGCATCGACGTCGTGCCCGGATACACCCGACCCTTCCCATGAGGGAGAGACAATGACTTTCACCGCAGAACAGATCCTGGATCTTCCGTTCGACGTCCAGCCCGATCCGGACGAGTTCATCCGCGCCGCCATGGAGTGGCACTTCAACCCCGAGACAGGCAGCAAGTTCTGGCTGGACCGGGCCGCTACTCTCGGCTTCGATCCGCGATCCGATGTCAAGACGTTCGAGGACCTCCGGCTCTTCCCGAACGTGGCCGCGGAGCTTCGTGACGTCCGTGGCGAGGACCTGATTCCCCGGGGATACGGGGACCAGCCCGACGTGGTCGGGTTCTTCGAGAGCGGCGGCACCACCGGCGCCCCGAAGCGGGTCGTCCTGATGCGGGACTGGCTCGACCGCATGGTGGGCTGGAGCAACGCGAACCTCGACCGCCACGGTGTGCCGCGCGGAGGGAACTGGCTGGGAGTCATCCCGACCGGGCCGCACGTCGTGGGCACCCTGTTCCGGCAGCACGCCGTGACGCACGGCCGCCACGGCTTCACGATCGACCTCGATCCGCGCTGGGTGAAGCGGCTCATCGCCGGCGGTCAGTTCGGGCAGGTCGACGCCTACGCCCAGCACCTCATCGACCAGGCCGCCGACGTCCTGCGGACGCAGGACATCGGCCTGCTCACCATCACGCCGCCGCTGCTGGAACGGCTGGCCAGGGACGAGAAGCTGGTCGCCCTGGTGAACGAGCGGGTGAAGTGCATCAGGTGGGGAGGCACCCAGATGGACGCCGACAGCCGGCACCTCTTCAAGACCGAGGTGTTCCCCGAGGTCGCGCTGTGCGGCGAGTACGGAAGCACGATGATCATCGGGGTCGCGGGCGAGCGTGCCGGGCTCTCCGCCGACGACCCGTGCGTCTTCGACTCGTTCTCCCCGTACGTCACCTTCACGGTCATCGACCCGAAGAGCCTCGAGCCGGTGCCCTACGGGGAGCGGGGCCGGGTGCTGGTCAACCACGTCAGCAAGTCCTTCCTGCTGCCCAGCAACCTGGAACGTGACCTCGCCACCCGGATTCCCCAGGTGAACGGCCTGGTCGGGGACTCGGTCGCTGACATCGGCACGGTCGACGTGTTCGAGGACGAGGCCGTCATCGAGGGGGTCTACTGATGATCGACCTGCCCGCGCTCGGTGCAACGGGCGCCTTCCGCTCCAGGAACAGGCAGACGGTCACCGATGTGGCAGGCGCCGCCGTCGCGGAGCTGAGCCTCGTGCCGCCGTTGTACGTCAACCGCACCATGGCGGCGCTGCGCCGGGGCGGCGTCATGCCGGCCGACGAGCGGGCCGACGCGATGATCCGCGCGGCCGAGCTCTTCGCGACCGCGACGATCGACGGCCTGACCGTCGAGGAGTACCAACACGCGGTCAGCAGGGTCGGTGGCGTCCCGATCTCCTCCGTCGTCACGGCGACCAGGACGGTCGCCGAGCGGGTGGCGAAGGCTCATCTGAGCGTCCAGTACGCGCGCCCACGGGGGGCGGTCGACGACTGGCGCGATCCGCTGACGCGGACCGGGCGTTCGGTGTGGACCCGGCGCGGAGACGTGTTCGCCGTGCACGCCGCGGGCAACCACCCCGGCACCCACAGCATCTGGCCGGAGGCACTGGCGCTGGGCTACCGCGTCGCGGTCCGCCCGTCGAGCCGCGATCCCTTCACCCCGCACCGGCTTGTGACGGCACTGCGGAGCGCGGGATTCGCCGACGACCAGGTGGTGCTCCTGCCCACCGACCACGCCGGTGCCGACGCCATCCTGCGCGGCGCCGACCTGGGGATGGTGTACGGCGGCGAGGAGGTGACCCGCAAGTACGGCGAGGCCGCGACGGTGCTGCCGCAGGGGCCGGGGCGGTCGAAGATCCTCATTACGGCCGACGTGGACTGGCGCGATCACCTGGACGTGATCGTCGCATCCGTGAGCGGCCACGGCGGGACCGGATGCGTGAACACGACGGCCATCTTCGTGGAGGGCGACCCGACTCCGCTCGCCGAGGCCGTCGCGGCGCGGTTGTCCGCCGCGAAGCCCTTGCCGCCCGAGGATGACAAGGCCGTACTCCCCGTACAGCCGGTCGCGATCGCCAAGGCGATAGAAGCGCACCTGCTGAAGAAAGCGGCCGGCGCCCGGCCCTGGCTCGGCGGCGACGGCATCGTGGGCGAACTCGGGGACGGGAGCGCCGCGCTGCTGCCCGCCGTCTTCCAACTCTACGATCCAGCCGCTCCGCAGGCAGGTGTGGAACTGCCGTTCCCCTGCGTGTGGATCGCGCCGTGGACGCCCGAGGCCGGTACGGAGCCGCTGAAGAACACGCTCGTGCTCAACGCGATGACCAACGACACCCAGCTCATCGACCGCCTACTCGGCGAGCCGACCATCAGCAACCTGTACCTGGGAAGCCAGCACACCTACTGGATGGATTCCTCGGTGCCGCACGACGGCTACCTGGCCGACTTCCTCATGCGGAACAAGGGCGTCATCCGGAACTGACTCCCCATCCGTGTCAGCCGCCACTGAAAGTGGTCCGGCGACGGTCGCGTTCGCACCGTGAGCGCGGTTCCGATATCGCCCGCGGCGGCTCGCCACCGGGACGCTCCCTGCAACCCCAACGAGATCGAAAGGGTTTTACCTTGTCCCACTCCGTCGAACCGGCCGACGTCCTGATCGTCGGCGGCGGGTCGGCCGGCGCAGTGCTCGCCGCGCGCCTGAGCGAGAACCCCGCCCGGCGCGTGGTGCTGCTCGAGGCCGGGCCGGACTACGGCCCCACCCAGTTCCCCGACGCGCTGCTCGACGCCAACCGCATCGCCGATCTCGATCACGACTGGGGATACACCTCACGGGGCGGGCGACTGACCCCCGAGATCACCGCTCTGCGCGGCAAAGTGATGGGCGGGAGTTCCGCCGTCAACGCCGGCGCCGCCCTCCGCGCCCGCGCCCGCGACTTCGCCCGCTGGGCCGAGAACGGGCTCGACGACTGGAGCTTCACCGACGTCCTGCCGTACTTCCGCGCCCTGGAGAACACCCCCACCGGCGAGGACGAGTTCCACGGGCGAAGCGGGCCGATGCCCGTGCGCCAACTGACCGACTCCGAGCTGACACCCGCGCACCGTGGCTTCATCGACGCCGCGGTCGCCCTTGGTCACAAGCGGATCGCCGACTTCAACGGTACCGAGCAGGACGGCGTCGGACCCTTCGCGGTCAACGTCCTCGACGGGATCCGACAGAACACCGCACTGGTCTACCTCACCGCCGAGGTGCGCGCTCGCCCGAACCTCACCGTGCACGGTGGCGTCACCGTCGACCGGGTCCTGTTCCGCGGTACCAGTGCGACTGGAGTGGTCACCGCCGACGGGACCGTGCACAACGCCGACGAGGTGATCCTCTCTGCCGGGACCTACGCAAGCGCGGCGATCCTGCTGCGCTCCGGCATCGGCCCCGCCGGCGAACTGGCGTCGCTCGGCATCGAGCCCCTCGCCGACCTACCCGTCGGACAACACCTGCAAGACCACCCTTTCTGCCCCGCGGTCTATGCGCTCGCCCCGGGGCGAGCGGGGATGACTCCGGCCCTCGGCGCGCTGCTGTGGACCGCCTCCAGCGAGGCCGCGGACGGTGAACTCGACCTGAACGTCGTCGCCGTGCATCCCAACGGGGCTCCGTTCATGCCCGCCGGCGGCGTCATCGCCCTGTCCACAGCTCTCGTGCTCCCCGACGCGCGCGGCACGGTGCGCCTCGCCAGCCGCGATCCGCTTTCCCAGCCCTTGATCGACCACAACTACCTCGGCACCGAGCGCGACCGGCGACGCATGCTCGAAGGCGTACGAATCGCCCGTGATCTGGCCCGTGACCCGGCACTCGCGCCGTCGCTCGCCGGGCTTCTGATGCCGCGCGAACTGCCTGACGACGCCGAGGAACTGACGCGGGTGATCGAATCCAGCCTCTCCATCTACGGTCATCCCACCTCCACCGCCCCCATGGGTGCCGCCGACTCGCCTCAGGCCGTCGTCGACTCCCGCGGAGCCGTGCACGGACTGGCCGCCCTGCGTGTCGTGGACGCCTCGATCATCCCTTACGTGCCCTCCAGCGTCACCAACCTCACCACGATCATGATCGCCGAACGCATGGCCGACCTCGTCTACAACCACTGACGACCATAGGCTGCCGAGAGGCCGGCCACTCACCTTGATCGTTCGTGAACTCCTCGAGTTCTTCACGAATAATCAGGATGCTTATTCTGGGTCCGAGCCCCGGGCCCCGCGTTCCTGCACGTCACCGCCGCTTCCCTAGCTGAACCCGACGGGAGTTCAGCCAGGGGAGCTCGGCTTGGGGCGCGGCGAGCGCCGCATCCGATGGGTGCGGTGGTTCGGCGCACTTCACGCGGGCCAGGCCACGTAATCAGACCTCTGGTTGAGGAAACGAGGCTCACGCTACGGATCTGCGGGAGCCGGGGGTGAGATTCCCCCGGGCCACCCGACATTTCGCATGATGCTGAAACCCTGGACTGATCGACTGATGGAGGCTCCGAACCCGCGTCAGGCTGAACTGCTACGTATGGGGCTGCTCTGCAGGAACGGACTGCAGGCTTTCAGGGTCCTCTGGACAGGACTCGTTTCGAGCATGCGGATGGAGTCCAGCGCGCTGAGACTATGGGCCAGGTAGTCATGCAGTTCACTGGGGCTCCTGCACAAGACGAGGGCCACCAGGTTGGTTGGGCCGGTGGTAGAGGCCAGGAAGGCTATTTCCCTGTGTTGGATCAGGGTGCTCGCTACCTGGTTCAGGTGCGCGGGGGCGACCGACATCCACAGCAGGGCTTGCGTGGTGACGCCGTACACCTCCGCACTGATCTCGACGTCGAACGTGAGCATGCCGCTGGCCTGTAAAGCAGCGAGTCGGCGCGTAATGGTCGAGGAAGACTGGCCGGTCTCGGCGGCGAGGTCTGTGTAGCTGATGCGGCCGTTACGCTGCAACGCGGCCAGCAGGTGCCAGTCCGCCTGGGTCAGGGACGAGCGGAGCTTGGGCTCGTCAGCGCCATCCGACGAGTCGACTGCTCGGCGCAGTTGTTCCTGCTGCCCGTTGGTGAGAGCGGTAGTGTGCCCCTGCCATGCGGTGGGACCGCCCAGATAGGTATGCAGCAGGCGGTGCGCCGACACCTCGGCGATGCTGGCCACACGAGGGATCTCGCGGAACAGCAGCGTATGGTGCGCCGCGGAGTTCATGACGAAGCATATTTCGGTTCCCCCGGACATGAGCCGCACCCAGACGGTGTCGTCCCGCCGAGCCAGGCTCTGCGCGACATTCTGAGCGGTGTTCGGGCTGGCCGTGAGCCTCAGAATCCACTTCCCGCCTGACGCTTGCCGCGGGTTCACCACCCCGACAACGCGAAGCGACAGCTCGCTGCTCAGCCGCCCGTAGCGACGGGCGACTGTTTGCGTGGAGACGCCCAGAACCTCGGCGATCCGGCTGAACGGCGCCCGACCGTCGATACGCAGGGCATGAATAATGCAGTGGTCCAATTCATCGACTGCGGGGACCGTTGGCTCAGAAGAATCGCCCACTGGCCGTTTGGGGCCAGGGGTGCTCAGCAAGGTTTGCGGCACCAGTTTTCCTCGGGTAGCATCGGACAGGACCTCGTCAATGACTTGGGTGTCGGCGACGGCGTTTTTCATCACCAGGGCCCCGGCGAGTTCCGTTCCATGGTGATGGTCAGTCAGTTCTCGTGATCGGTCATGCTTTGCCAGACTTGGCGCGCGGGCATGGAGTGGCACAATCGTGGTTTAAGGAATACGTGTTCGGTGCCTGTCGGCCTCGGACGCGGGACCCAGTGACCTGGCGGTCCGTCAACCGCTGCACTGGTCCGCCGAGTACCGGCACTACGTCCTGGATGACACCTTCGAGGAGGAGCGCCGCCAGGCCCGCACTTCACGCCTGCCTGGGAGCCTCTCCACCCTGCACGATCTGGGATTCCACGCGGTCAAGACCGACCAATTCGGCAATATCGCCTGCAGCACCACTACACCAGCCCCCCGACCAGCTCCTGGTTCCATCTTCGGGCGAGTGTACATGTTCTTACCCTTCGTGGGTACGGCGGTTCGCCACAGGGCCCCCGTAACAGGGCCCCGGGGAGTGAGCCAAAGATCCATGTCAGCGATTACACGATTGGCTGCGGTGAGGCGGTCATGACCGCCGGTCGGCACTAAGAAGCCGTTGTCGTACCGAACTTGAGCGGTGTGTTCTTGCAGCTCAGGCATGATGCCGGGGTTGGCGAGACAGGCTGGGACCGTCGGGTTGTCTCGTCGGTGGACGTGCCGGGATGGCGTCGGTCGTGGGGCTGCTGGAAGAGCGGGAGCTGGCCGCGCGGGAGCGCGTGGGTGAGGTCCTGTCCGTGCCGCAAGTCCGCGAAGCCGGCGAGACCGGTCCGGTCCCGGTGGAGGAGCCCTCCGTGCCCGAGCGGGAGCCCGAGCCGTCGGTGGACGCGCCCGCCGTGGTGTCTGCCCCCGGGGCTGCGCCGGCCGGTTCGATCGTCCCGGTATGGCGCCCCGCGCTGACAGCGGAGGTGTTCGCCCCGGGAGTACCAGCGCATCCTCTCCGCGCTGGCGGAGCGTCGCACGGGCGGGGACGGGGTGATGACGTGCCAGGAGATCACCGGCATGACAGCGCAAGACTTCGACACAAGGGGCCTCCTGGGCATCGGGCTTCGACAATCCCGAGCTGAACAGGAGGCCCTGCCTTCATGCGCCTACCCGCTGAAGATCACCCGACCGAGCCGCATCAATCGAACCGACGCAGGCCAGACAGCAGGATGCGGTGCACTGGTGTGAAGCCGAAACGCTCCAGCCGGGCGCGCTGACGCTGCTCGTGCAGCACGCGATCCAGAGATGCTCGTAGCCCTGCATCCAAGGTCATGTCGTCGAGTTGGGTGTCCGGGTAGCCCGCTGTCAGAAGACTGGTGAGCTCGCCACGCGGCTGCACAACGGGCGTTGCGGCACTCCGGCTGCCAGCTCTGCTCTGCCCCTGCTGCGCGGTCTCCACCAGCTCACGCAGTTCTACAGCGAACTTTCCTTGCCCCTGGCGAGCGGACTTCGCCGCTACCTGCAGGGCAACGCTTTAGAAGAGGTCGTCGTTGGCTTCGGCGTGCGCTCGCACGAGAGCTTTCAGGTGCTCGGCGTTCGCCGCCATACGCCTGTCACCCTTCCGATGCCAGCTTTCTGTGAGGGAGGTCTACCCAGGAGCCGATGGGCACCTGCGCCGCCTGCATCGTACGGCTCGTGGCGGCAGAGTGTGGTCTGGACGTTTCCGCACACCGCCCCTGCAGCGCAATCTCGATCAGAGCCATACGGCCAGACCTGCCCCCAACGGCGTGGCCACCAGAGCGCTTGTGGAGCGACGCAAGGGGCCCTGACAACCCATCAGAACGAGCGTCAAATGAGCGTCACGAGCGTCATTTCAGCGTCAAGATATCACCCGTAACGCCCGCACCGCACATCATGCGCACACTCAAAACCACAGGTCAGGAGCCCTTTGCGGCCGGTTCGAGGATCGCCACGCACTCAACGTGGTGCGTCATCGGAAACAGGTCGAACGCCCGCAGCGTCCGCGGCCTGTACCCGTTCTCCCGGAAGTACGCCAAGTCCCGCGCCAGCGCTGCCGGGTCGCACGCCACGTACGCGATGCGGCGGGCGCCGAGGCCCGAGACGTACTCGACGGTGGAGCGGCCCGCGCCCGCGCGGGGCGGGTCGAGGACGACGAGGTCGGCCTCGGTGATGCCGGTGCGCGGGAGGACGGATTCGACCTTGCCCTGTTCGATGCGGACGCGCGGGAGGTCCTGGAGGTTGTGGCGGGCGTCCTCGACGGCGCGCTTGCCGGATTCGATGCCGAGGACCGCGCCCTTCTCGCCGACGCGCTGGCCGATCGCGCCGGCGAAGAGGCCGACGCCGCAGTAGAGATCGAGGGCCGTGTCGCCCTTACGGGGCATCAGGCCCTGCATGACGGCCTGCACGAGCACCTCGGCGGCCTTCGGGTGGACCTGCCAGAAGCCGCCCATGCCGACGCGGTAGGTGCGGTCGTCGGCGCGCTCGCGGACGAAGGGACGGCCGTGGACACGGTGGACGCTGCCGTCCTTCTCGTGGATGCGCAACACCGATACGGGCTTGTCGAGTTCGACGATCGGGAGGCGGGCGCCGGGGCGCGGGGTGAGGATCACCTGGCGGTCACTGGAGCCGGTGGCGGCGATGGCTTCGATGGACGCCATGCCCTCCCAGGTGCGCTTCTCGATGCCGAGTTCGGTGACGCCGGGGGCTGCGATCATGCAGTGCTCGACCGGCTCGACCTCGTGGGAGCGGTGGCGCCGCAGGCCTGCCTTCCCGGAGGCGTCGACCGCGTACTGCACGCGCGTACGCCAGGCGGGCACCTCGCCCGCGGGCAGCTTGTCGCCCTCCGCCGGCATGACCGTACCGTCCCAGCCGGCCTCCTCCGGGGTGAGGCCCGCGAGCCGCTTCAGCTGCTCGGCGACGACCTCGCCCTTGAAGCGGCGCTGGGCGCCCGGCTTGGCGTGCTGCCAGTCGCAGCCGCCGCACTTGCCGGGGCCGGCGTACGGGCACGGCGCCTCGACGCGGTCCTTCGATGCCTCCAGGACGCGTACGGCGTCGGCGCGCAGATAGCGGGAGCCCTCCTCGCCCTCCGTGACGCGGGCGACGACCTTCTCGCCGGGCAGCGCGTGCCGGACGAACAGGACGCGGCCCTCGTCCGTGCGGGCGATGCAGTGGCCGCCGTGTGCGACGGGGCCGACCTCGACCTCGTACTCCTCCCCGACCAGCGAAGACTCAGGTGCGTTCTGCATGACGGGGACGGCTCCAGGGATACGAGAGGGGGGCGTCGCCCTGTGCGGACGACAGCCCCCCAGTCTACGTGGGTGCGAGGACTCCTCAGCTCTTGGTGCTGGGCTCCTTGGGGCGCTCGGTCACCGGGCCACGGCGCACCGCTCCCGGCGCGTTCCATTCCTGGCGCTTCTTGGCCCGCTTCTTCGCGACCTCGGAGGACTCCAGCTGGTACGGGACGGAGGTCACCATGACGCCCGAGGTGAACAGCAGACGGCCCTTGAGACGCAGGGCGCTCTGGTTGTGCAGCACGTGCTCCCACCAGTGGCCGACGACGTACTCGGGAATGATCACGCTGACCGCGTCCCGCGGGCTCTCGCGCCGCAGGCTCTTCACGTACTCGATGATCGGCCGGGTGATCTCGCGATAGGGCGAGTCCAGGATCTTGAGCGGCACGTTGATGCCGCGCCGGTCCCACTCGTCCTTGAGTGCCTTCGTCTCGGCCGGGTCGACGTTGATGCTGAGCGCTTCGAGCTTGTCGGAGCGCATCAGCTTGGCGTAGGCGACGGCGCGCAGGGTCGGACGGTGCACCTTGGAGACGAGCACGATGGAGTGGACGCGGGAGGGGCGCACGGTGTCGTCGGTCGGCTCGTCGGGGGCGGCGATCTCCTCGGCGACACGGTCGTAGTGCCTGCGGATGGCCGACATCGTGGCGTAGAAGATCACCATGCCGAGCAGGGCGACCCAGGCGCCGTGCGTGAACTTGGTGACCAGGACGACGACCAGCACCAGGCCGGTGAAGAAGGCACCGAAGGCGTTGATCGCGCGGGAGCGGATCATGTGGCGGCGCTTGGTCGGGTCGCGCTCGGTCCTCAGATGGCGGTTCCAGTGCCGGACCATGCCGGTCTGACTGAGCGTGAAGGAGACGAAGACGCCGACGATGTAGAGCTGGATCAGCTTGGTGGAGTCGGCGCCGTACACCCAGACCAGCAGGACCGCCGCGCCGGCCAGCAGCACGATGCCGTTCGAGAACGCGAGCCGGTCGCCGCGTGTGTGCAGCTGGCGCGGCAGATAGCGGTCCTGGGCGAGGATCGAGCCGAGCAGCGGGAAGCCGTTGTACGCGGTGTTCGCGGCCAGGAAGAGGACGAGCGCGGTGGCGGCGGCGAGGAGCACGAAGAAGAACGTGCCGTCGCCGAAGACGGCGGCCGCGACCTGCGAGATCACCGGGTCCTGGACATAGGCTGCGCCGACCGGTGTGCCGTTGTCGAGCAGGTCGTGGGCGGGGTTCTCGGCCATCTTGACGTCGGTTGCCATGGCGAGGCCGATGATGCCGCAGAACATCGTGACGGCGAGGGCGCCCATGAGCAGCAGCGTCGTGGCGGCGTTCTTGCTCTTGGGCTTGCGGAAGGCGGGGACGCCGTTGCTGATGGCCTCGACGCCGGTGAGCGCGGCACAGCCGGAGGAGAAGGCGCGCAGCAGCAGGAAGACGAGTGCGAAGCCGGCCAGGCCCTGCTGCTCGGCCTTGATCTCGAACCCGGCGGTCGGGGCCTTCATGCTCTCGTCGAGGACGAGGCCCTGGAAGGCGCCCCACGCGATCATGATGAAGACGCCGGCGACGAAGACGTACGTCGGGATGGCGAAGAGCTTGCCCGACTCCTTCACACCGCGCAGATTCATCAGTGTCAGGAGCACGATGATGCCGATGGCGCAGAGCACCTTGTTCTCGACGACGAAGGGGATCGCGGAGCCCAGGTTCTCGACGCCGGAGGAGATCGACACGGCGACGGTGAGGACGTAGTCGACGAGCAGCGCGCTGGCGACGGTGAGGCCGGCCCGGGGGCCGAGGTTGGTGTTCGCCACCTCGTAGTCGCCGCCGCCGCTGGGGTACGCGTGGACGTTCTGCCGGTACGAGGCGACGACGGTGAACATCAGCACCACGACGGCGACCGCGATCCAGGGGCTGAAGTGATACGCCGACACACCCGCGATGGAGAGGACCAGCAGGACTTCTCCCGGGGCGTACGCCACCGAGGACAACGGGTCGGAGGCGAAGACGGGAAGTGCGATGCGCTTCGGCAGGAGCGTTTCTCCCAGCCTGTCGCTGCGCAGCGCCCTGCCGATCAGGATCCGTTTGGGAATGTCGGTCAGTTTGGACACGCAAGGGATCGTAAGGGTTCCCTCTTGACGAAGCCCACCCGCGGCCCCTTCCGGCGCGGAATCGCACGGTCCTGTCATGCTGACGCCACCCCGCGGCAATCGAACGAGCACGTAGCGCTACGTACGACGCGACAGCGCCCGGCATCCCCCGCATTGCCACCGCGGATGAGGGCAACGCAGGCCCCGCGTCATAAGCTCGTCACGGGCAACACCGCACGCTGCTGCCCCGTCGTTGCCCGGCAGAGCCGAGAGAGAAGAGTGAGCAGGGTGTTTTCGCAGGTCAGCGGGTTGACCAGGACTGCGGGGTAGATAGGTGCACATCGTCATCATGGGCTGCGGGCGAGTGGGAGCGGCCCTCGCGCAGACCCTGGAGCAGCAGGGGCACACGGTCGCCGTCGTCGACCAGGACCCCACGGCCTTCCGTCGCCTGGGCTCCGGCTTCGGCGGTCGCCGCGTCACCGGTGTCGGATTCGACCAGGACACCCTCCGCGAGGCGGGCATCGAGGAGGCCGGCGCGTTCGCCGCGGTGAGCAGCGGCGACAACTCGAACATCATCGCCGCGCGGGTCGCCCGCGAGATGTTCGGGATCGAGAACGTCGCGGCGCGGATCTACGACCCGCGGCGCGCCGAGGTCTACCAGCGCCTGGGCATCCCGACCGTGGCTACGGTCCGCTGGACCGCGGACCAGATGCTGCGCCGGTTGCTGCCGTCCGGCGCCGAGCCGCTGTGGCGGGACCCCAGTGGGGCCGTACAGCTCGCCGAGGTGCACACGTCACCGGCCTGGATCGGTCACAAGGTGAGCAAGCTGCAGGAGGAGACGGGCGTGCGGGTCGCGTTCCTGACCCGGCTGGGCGAGGCTCTGTTGCCGACCTCGCAGACGGTGCTGCAGGAAGGGGATCTGGTCCACGTGATGATGCGGACGGACGAGATCGAGAAGGTCGAGGCGGCGTTCGCCCAGGGTCCCGAGGAGGGCGGTCACTGATGCGGGTCGCGATTGCCGGCGCCGGCGCGGTGGGTCGTTCCATCGCGGGTGAGCTGCTGGAGAACGGGCACGAGGTGCTCCTGATCGACAAGGCGCCCACGGCCATCTCGGTGGAGCGGGTGCCGCAGGCCGAGTGGCTGCTGGCCGACGCCTGCGAGATCACGTCGCTGGACGAGGCGGCGCTGCAGCGCTGCAACGTCGTGATCGCGGCGACCGGTGACGACAAGGTCAATCTGGTCGTGTCGCTGCTCGCGAAGACCGAGTACGGCGTGCCGCGCGTGGTCGCCCGGGTGAACAACCCCAAGAACGAGTGGCTCTTCAACGAGGCGTGGGGCGTCGACGTCGCGGTCTCGACCCCGCGTCTGATGTCTGCTCTGGTCGAGGAGGCCGTGAGCGTCGGCGACCTGGTGCGGCTGCTGCGCTTCAGCCACGGCGACGCGAACCTGGTCGAGCTGACCCTGCCGCCGGAGTCGGCGCTGGCGGGCACGCAGGTCGGGGATGTGGCCTGGCCGGAGGACACCTCGCTGGTGACGATCATCCGTGGCCCCCGCGTGCTCACCCCGCACAACGAGGAGACCCTCGAGCCCGGCGACGAGCTTCTCTTCGTCGCGGCCCAGGCTCGTGAGGAGCAGCTGGAGGACCTCCTCTCGGTCCGCCGCGAGGACACGACGTCGAGCTGACACCCGTACACCGGCTGGGGCCCGGGAGACCCGTACGCGGGCGCTCCCGGGCTCCGCTGTTCGCGCGGCGTGGCTGCTCCCGTGGCGCGGCACGCGCAGGGCCCGGAACCGTGTGGTCCCGGGCCCGGAGCTTTCCCTGAAGGGGCGCGTGGTGGCCTACGCCCCCTGTTCGCGAGAGGCAGCGGCCTCGCGGGCCTCCTCCTCGCGCTCCTTCGCCTCCATCTCCGCGAAGACGTCGATCGGCGGCGGGGCCTTTGCCAGGAAGAGCCACGTCAGGTACACCGCGAGCAGGAAGGGCGGAATCTTGAGGATGACGAGGACCCAGCCCAGCTGCGTGGTGTCGGCCCACCAGTAGAGCGGGAAGAGGATCGCGCACTTGGCGAGCAGGATCAGTCCCCAGGCCCAGCTGGCCTTGGCGTAGGCCTTCTTGCGGCCGGGGTTGCGCTTGCGCCAGGAGAGGTTCTCCTTGAAGACCGGGCCGAGGATGAGGCCGATCAGCGGGACCCCCGCCAGGGTCGTGATGATGTACGCGAGGGCCAGGCCCAGCGTGTACAGCATGCCCGGCAGATAGAAGTCCTTCGCGTTCCCGGTCATCATCGCGAAGACGACACCGAAGGCCACTCCGAAGACCCCGCTGAACGCGTGCTTCATCGTGTCCCTGCGGACGAGCCGCACGACGACGAGCACCAGCGAGACCGCGAGGGCCGCGATCGCCGAGAGGTGCAGGTCCTTGTTGATCGTGAAGATCGTGACGAAGAGCAGCCCGGGCAGGACCGTCTCCACCATGCCGCGCACCCCGCCGAAGGCCTCGAACAGGGCCGCCTCCGTCACGGCCTTGGCATCCGCGTCGGACGTGCCGCCGCCTTCCTGCTTCTGCGTGGTCGGCTTGTCGAGAGACGTCACCGGCTACTCCTGTCCGAGCGGTCGCAGCTCGTATTTGGGATTGAACAGCACCCGCCGGCCGTGACTCATGGCGATCCGGCCCGAGGCGATCATCTTGCGGCCCGGCTCTATGCCCACGATCGAGCGCCGGCCCAGCCACACCACGTCCAGGGCGGCGGAGCCGTCGAACAGCTCCGCCTCCAGGGCCGGGACTCCGGCCCGCGGGCGCAGGGTGACCGTGCGCAAGGTACCAGTCACCTTGACGATCTGTCGGTCGCCGCAGGAGGAGATGGGCGTGCAACCCGATGCCTGGGCGTCCTCCTGAAGCTCCTCGGACTCAAGGTCCTGCTGGGAGCTGGAGAGGCGGTCGAGCATCCGGCGGAAACGGCCGACCGGCTTCTCGGCGTTCTCGGATCGAGGTACGGCACTCATAACAGAAAGCGTACCGGGGGCGTTGCGGATCCAGATCAACGCCCGGTGGACGGGACACGGATCAGGGCTCGAAGCGGTAGCCCATGCCCGGCTCGGTGACGAAGTGCCGGGGGTGCGAGGGGTCGGCCTCCAGCTTGCGGCGCAGCTGCGCCATGTACACCCGGAGATAGTTGGTCTCCGTGCCGTACGACGGGCCCCAAACCTCCTGGAGCAGTTGCTTCTGGCTGACCAGCCGGCCGGTGTTGCGGACCAGGACCTCCAGCAGATGCCACTCGGTGGGGGTGAGCCGGACGTCCCGGCCGTCCCGGTTGACCTTCTTCGCCGCGAGATCGACGGTGAAGTCCTCGGTCTCGACGATCACGAGCTCGTCGTCGCCTCCGCCGGCCGGCTCGGCACGACGGACCGCGGCGCGCAGCCGGGCCAGCAGCTCGTCCATGCCGAACGGCTTGGTGACGTAGTCGTCGGCTCCGGCGTCGAGCGCCTCGACCTTCTCGTCGGAGGTGTGGCGGGCGGAGAGCACGAGGATCGGGACGCGGGTCCAGCCCCGCAGGCCCTTGATCACCTCGACACCGTCCATGTCGGGCAGGCCGAGGTCGAGGACGACGACGTCGGGGTGGCGGGCCGCCGCGAGCTGCAGTGCGGTCGCGCCGTCGGGGGCCGCGTCGACCTCGTACTTGCGCGCCTTCAGGTTGATCACGAGGGCGCGTACGATCTGCGGCTCGTCGTCGACCACGAGCACTCGGGTCATGAGTGCCTTCCTTCCGTCTCTTGTGCGTGCGTCGGGGTGGCTCTGCCGGGTCAGCCGGTGATCCGGGCGGGAAGTTCGGGGCTGACCGGAACGGCTCCCCGTGCCGCCCGGAGGGTGAGGACCATGGTCAGCCCGCCGCCGGGGGTGTCCTCGGCGGACAGTGTGCCGCCCATCGCCTCGACGAAGCCGCGGGCGACGGCGAGGCCGAGGCCCACGCCGGCGCCGCGCGGGGCGTCGCCGTAGCGCTGGAAGGGCTCGAAGATACGATCCTTCGCCTCGTCCGGGACGCCGCGGCCGCGGTCCACGACCCGTACGTCGACGCGGTCGCCGAGCGCGCTCGCGGACACCATGACGGCTGTCGCGTCGGGACTGTATTTGACGGCGTTCTCGACGATGTTGGCGACGGCCCGCTCCAGCAGTCCCTTGTCGACGCGCACCATCGGCAGCGCCTCGGGGATGTCCAGCTCGACCGCGGTGTCGGGGACGCCGACGAGCGCCATGGGCACCACCTCGTCGAGGTCGATGTCGCGGATGAGGGGGGTGACGGTGCCGGTCTGCAGGCGGGACATGTCGAGCAGGTTGCCGACGAGGTGGTCGAGCCGGTCGGCGCCGTTCTCGATGCCTTCGAGGAGCTCGGCGCGGTCCTCCTCGGACCATTCGACGTCGTCGGAGCGGAGCGAGGAGACGGCGGCCTTGATGCCCGCGAGCGGGGTGCGCAGATCGTGGCTGACGGCGGCGAGGAGCGCGGTGCGGATGCGGTTGCCCTCGGCGAGCTTACGGGCCTCCTCGGCCTCTCCGACGAGGCGCTGCCGCTCGAGTACGACGGCGGCCTGGGCGGCGAAGGCGCCGAGTACACGGCGGTCCTCGGCGGGCAGGACCCGTCCGGAGAGAGCCAGCGCCAGGTGGTCGCCGACGGGCATGTCGACGTCGGCGTCCTCGGGCCGGTCGGCGGGGGCGGGGCCCACACTGCCCGCACAGGTCCACGGGTCGACGTCGCTCGCGCGCTCCAGCAGGGCCACCGACTCCATTCCGAAGGTCTCACGGACCCGCTCCAGCAGGGCGTCGAGAGCGGTCTCGCCGCGCAGCACACTGCCGGCCAGGAACGAGAGGATCTCGGACTCGGCACGCAGCCGGGCGGCCTGCTCGGTACGGCGGGCCGCGAGGTCGACGACCGAGGCGACCGATATGGCGACCGCCACGAAGATCACGATGGCGACGATGTTCTTGGGGTCGGCGATGGTGAGCCTGTGCAGCGGCGGGGTGAAGTAGTAGTTCAGCAGCAGTGAGCCGACGGCGGCGGAGGCCAGCGCCGGGAGCAGTCCGCCGAGCAGCGCCGCGGCCACGGTCAGCGTCAGGAACAGCAGCATGTCGTTGGCGAGGCCGAGTTCGGCGTCGATGTGCGTCAGCAGCAGCGCCAGCAGGGCGGGCCCGGCCACACCGACGAGCCAGCCCCAGATGATCCGGGAGCGGCCGAGCCGGGCGCCGCGGGCGACGGGGAGGCCCCGGCCCTTGGCGACCTCGTCGTGGGTGACGATGTGGACGTCCAGGTCGGGCCCCGAATCACGGGCGACGGTCGCGCCCACGCCCGGCCCGAACACGTACTGCCAGGTCTTGCGGCGGGAGGAACCGAGCACGATCTGGGTGGCGTTGACACCCCGCGCGAAGTCGAGCAGCGCGGCAGGGATGTCGTCGCCGATGACATGGTGGAACGTGCCCCCCAGGTCCTCGACCAGCGTCCGCTGGACCGCCAGCTCCTTGGGGGAGGCGGACGTCAGACCGTCGCTGCGGGCGATGTAGACGGCGAGGATCTCGCTGCCGGAGCCCTTGGCCGCCATACGCGCGGCGCGGCGGATGAGGGTGCGTCCCTCGGGGCCGCCGGTGAGGCCGACGACGATGCGCTCGCGGGCCTGCCAGGTGGAGCGGATGTTGTGCTCTCCGCGGTACTGCTGGAGGTATTCGTCGACCCGGTCGGCGACCCAGAGCAGGGCCAGCTCGCGCAGGGCGGTGAGATTGCCGGGCCGGAAGTAGTTGGAGAGCGACGCGTCGATCTTGTCCGGCTTGTAGATGTTGCCGTGCGCCATCCGGCGGCGCAGGGCCTGCGGCGACATGTCGACCAGCTCGATCTGGTCGGCGCGCCGGACGACCTCGTCCGGGACGGTCTCCCGCTGGCGTACGCCCGTTATCGACTCGACGACGTCGCCGAGTGACTCCAGGTGCTGGATGTTGACGGTCGAGACGACATCGATCCCGGCGGCGAGCAGCTCCTCGACGTCCTGCCAGCGCTTCGCGTTGCGGGATCCGGGGACGTTCGTGTGCGCCAGCTCGTCCACGAGAGCGACGGCCGGTTTGCGTGCCAGGACCGCGTCCACGTCCATCTCGGGGAAGACGGTGTCCCGGTAGTCCATCCGGCGGCGCGGAATCTGCTCGAGCCCGTGCAGCATGACTTCGGTCCGCGGCCGGTCGTGGTGCTCCACGAACCCGACGACGCAGTCGGTTCCCCGTTCGACGCGGCGGTGCGCCTCGGAGAGCATCGCGTACGTCTTGCCGACGCCCGGTGCCGCTCCGAGGTAGATCCGTAGTCTGCCGCGTCCCATGGCCTCATTGTCCTTCGACCGCAGCCGTGTCCTTCGACCGCAGCCGTGCGGTGGCTGCTGCGTCCGCCGCGGACGCCTCGTCGAAGCTACCGCCATGGAATCCGGCGAAACGGACAGCGTGTGGTCCTGGGGGACGTATTGACGCGATTCTGATGCGCTTGGCATGGCTGCCGGCGTGCACTCGACTGCGTGTGGCCGTGCCCTACCGCTCGGTGATCTCGTCGATCTCGCCGATCTCGCCGTCGCTCAGTTCGAGCACCCGGTCGGCGAGGCCCAGGAGCTGGGCGTCGTGCGTGGCGACCAGGGCGGTGACGCCCTCGCTGCGGACCACCGCGCGCAGCAGCTCCATGACCGCGAGACCGGTTTCGGCGTCCAGTTGACCGGTCGGTTCGTCGGCGATCAGCAGCGCGGGCCGGTTGGCCAGCGCACGGGCGACGGCGACGCGCTGCTGCTGGCCGCCGGACAGTTCGCCGGGGCGCTGGGCGGCGTGCTCGGCCAGACCGACCAGGGAGAGCAGCAGCTCGACACGCTCCTCGCGCTCGCGCGGGTCGGCCTTGCGCAGCCGCATGGGCACGCCGACGTTCTCGGCGGCGGTGAGGATCGGGATCAGCCCGAAGGACTGGAAGATGAAGCCGATACGGTCGCGGCGCAGCTCCAGCAGCCCGTCCTCGCCGAGCTCGGAGAGGTCGGTGCCGTCGACGGTGATCCGGCCCTCGTCCGGGGCGTCGAGGCCGCCGACCAGATTGAGCAGCGTGGTCTTCCCGGACCCCGACCGCCCCTTGAGGGCGACCAGCTCACCGCGCGGGACCTCGAAGGACACGCCACGCAGCGCGTGGACGGCGGCGGCGCCGGTGCCGTACGAACGGTGCAGATTCTCGACCCGCACCATGGCGGCGGGCGCCCGGTCCGGCGCGACGGCCGTGCTCGAGTGTCCTGTGCCGCTCTCCGTCATGCGCTTCCTCCGTCGGACCGCTCATCCTCACCCCCGGGGTGGCGGACCAGTATCCGGTCGGACGACCAGGAGTGGCAAGGGAGTTGAACGCCGGTGGGCCGCACCCCGTAACCGGAGTGCGGCCCACCGCACACACTGCTCACAGTCCCGGCGTCCAGCGCCCGTCCGCCCTCCGTGAGGCGGGCGTCAGCGGACCTCGGTACCGCAACCACCCGGGGCCCCCGCCCCCGCGGTCCCCCGGCCCGGAAGCCCGGAGCGCCACTCACGAAACGCGGGCGTCAGCGGACCTCGGTGATCTCCGGGCCCCGCTGGAGCTGGCCCATGCCGCCCGAGAACCGGGACGTCTCCTGCTCCTCCTGCTGGACACCCTCGGGCACCATCTGCGCGTCGTTCGGCAGCTTCAGGACGATCGGGTCGCGGGGCGCCATCGGGCCCTCGCCGCGGACCACGACCGTGTCCCGGAAGATCTGCTCCAGCAGACCCGCCGCCTGCGGCTGCACCGCGCCCTGTCCGGAGATCACTCCGCGCAGGAACCAGCGAGGTCCGTCGATGCCGACGAAGCGCACCAGCTGCACGCCGCCGGTGCCGTCGGGCAGCTGGACCGGGACCTGGGCCCGCAGCTCCCAGCCGAGGGGGCCCTCGACCTCGTCGATGATGCCGCCCTGCTGAGTGATGCCGGAGGCGATCTCCTCGCGGACCTCGCCCCAGATGCCTTCCTTCTTGGGCGCGGCGAACGCCTGCAGCTGGATCGCGCTGTCACGCAGCACGACCGTCGCCGCGACGATCGCGTCGCCCGCGACCTCCACACGCAGCTCCATGCCCTCGACTCCGGGCACGAAGAGACCGCCCAGGTCCACGCGGCCCTCCTCGGGCCTGGAGACCTCGGAGAGGTCCCACGGACCGTCGGGCCGGGGCGCCGGCGGAAGGTTCACCCGGCGCGGCTCGTTCCGCTCCGCCGAGTCGTCCGTGTCGAGCTCGTCGACGACCTGCTCGGCCTCGCCCGCCACATCCGCTGCGTCCCCAGCGGGGCTGCTCTTCTTGCGACGTCCGAACACGTCACTGTCCTTCCCGGTCGGATACGACCGAAGCGTATCGATTCCCACCCTGTGAGCCGTCCACGGCGGCATGACCACCGGTGGACCCGAAGCCCCCCTCGGCCCGCGCCGAGCCGGGAAGCTCCGCCACCTCGTGGAAGCGCACCTTCTCGACCTGCTGGACAACCAGTTGAGCAATCCGGTCGAACCGTTCGAACCGCACGCTCTCACGCGGGTCCAGATTGACCACGATCACCTTGATCTCCCCACGGTACCCGGCATCCACGGTCCCTGGGGCATTCACGAGGGCCAGGCCGCAGCGGGCCGCCAGCCCCGACCGAGGGTGCACGAAGGCCGCATACCCGTCCGGGAGTGCGATCGACACTCCTGTCGGCAGAACCGTGCGCTCTCCGGGTGCGAGTTCGGCGGCCTCCGTGGTCACCAGATCGACACCGGCATCGCCCGGATGTCCGTATGACGGAATCGGTACCTCCGGGTCCACGCGCCGGATGAGTACGTCGACGGGGTTGCGCATCAGGGGTTCACCTCGAAGGCGCGGGCGCGCCTGACCTGGTCGGGATCTGCCATGGCCGCCTGGATCTCGGCCGGGCGGCCGTTGTCGATGAAGTGGTCGACCTTGACCTCGATGAAGAGGGCCTCGGCCCGGACCGCGACGGGCCCGTCGGGGCCGCCGATCCGGCCGCTGGCCCTGGAGTAGATCTTGCGGCCGCTCACCGCGGTGACCTCGGCCTCCAGGAACAGCACCGTGTCCACGGGTACGGGACGGACGAAGTCGGTCTCCAGTCGACCGGTCACCGCGATCACCCGCAGCAGCCAGTTGAGCGAGCCGAGCGTCTCGTCGAGCGCCGTGGCCAGGACGCCTCCGTGGGCGAGGCCCGGCGCGCCCTGGTGGGCGGGGGTGACGGTGAACTCGGCGGTGAGGCTGACGCCCTCACCGGCCCGGGCCGCCAGGTGCAGCCCGTGGGGCTGACCGCCGCCGCAGCCGAAGCAGTACTCGTAGTGCGCGCCGAGGAGCTCGCCGGGGGCGGGCGCGTCGGGGTGCCGTACCGGCGGTATGGCGTCGGCCGGAGGGGTCAGTGCAGTACTCACAGGCGCAGACCTTACCCGCGCGGGTAGCCGCAGGTCGCGCCGTGCCAAGCTTGGATTCATGCAGCCCTCCGCCACGCCCTCCGGCTCGCCTTCCGCGCCGCGCTACGACGAGCGTCTGACCGCCCCCCGCTCCTGGTGGCTGATCACCGTCCTGGTGGCGCTGTCGGGCGGTCTGATACTGCTTCCGCTGGGCCCGCTGCCGATGCTGGGCGGGCTGATCGGCGCGGGCGCGCTGGCGGCGGCCGCGGTGAGTTCGTACGGATCCGCACGGATCCGGGTGGTCGCCGGCTCGCTGGTCGCGGGCGACGCGCGGATCCCCGTGTCGGCGCTCGGCGAGGCCGAGGTGCTGGACGCGGAGGAGGCGCGGGCCTGGCGCTCGTACAAGGCGGATCCGCGCGCGTTCATGCTGCTGCGCAGCTACGTGCCGACGGCGGTGCGGGTGACGGTCACGGACCCGGAGGACCCGACGCCGTACGTGTATGTCTCGACCCGGGATCCGCGGGGTCTGGTGGCCGCGCTCGACGCCGTACGGGCGGGCTGAGCAGCTGGGCCGCCGACGCGTCGGCGCCGCGCGGTCAGTTCTCCAGTGCCTTGCGCAGCTCGGGCGGAAGCTCGGCGGGCAGTTGCGGCTGCTCGAAGCCGGGCATCTGGGGCAGTGCGTCCCACGGAACCTGGCGTGCGCGCAGATCCTTTCGGATGCGCTCCGCGACCTTCCTGGTGTCGCGCCGGTTCATCACGGCGCCGACCGCGGCGCCGATCATGAACGGCATCAGGTTCGGCAGATTGCGGACCATGCGCTTCATGATCTGCTGACGCAGTTCACGCTTCATCTGGCCGCCGAGTGCGAAGTTGATCGTCGACGGCTTGGTGACGTCGATGCCGCGCTCCTCCGACCAGCTGGTCAGATACGCCGCGGAGCGCTCCTTGAGATTGCCCGGCGGCCGCATGCCGTAGACCTCGTGGAGCTCGGCGATGAGCTTCAGCTCGATCGCGGCGACGCCGATGATCTCCGTGGCCAGCTCGGCGGGCAGCGCGGGCGGGACGGGCATCATGGCCGCCGCGCCGACGCCTGCGCCGACGGTCGACGTGCCGTTGGCGGCGCCCGCGATCAGCTTGTCGGCGAGCTGCTCGGGCCCGAGGCCCGGGAACTGCGCCCGCAGGGTCGCGAGGTCGCGGACCGGGATGCGCGGCGCGGCCTCGATGAGCCGGTCGGCGATGAAACCGAGCGTGGCCTTGGCGGCCTCGCCGCTTCTGCGTGCGCCGGCCCTGGCGACCTCGCCGCTTCTCCGTGCGCCCGCCCTGGCGACCTCGCCGCTTCTCCGCACGCCCTTCCTGACCGTGTCCAGGCGCCGGGCCCTGGTCGGGGGCCCCGCCTGTGGCACTGCCTCGAGCGAGGCCGACCGGCCTCGCTCGCCGTCACTCGCACCGGGAGAGGGCAGGTAGGCGGCGTCTCCGTGCCCGTCAGGCGCCTGAGCGCCGTCCGACGGGCCCGGACCGCCCGGGAGCGCCTCCGGGGAGTCCTTCCGCCGGAAGCGTCGCTTCCTGGCCGGTTCGCCGCCTGCCACGACCGACCTGACCTCAGTCGCAGTCGCGGCAGATCGGCTGGCCGTTCTTCTCCCGGGCCAGCTGGCTGCGGTGGTGCACGAGGAAGCAGCTCATGCAGGTGAACTCGTCCGCCTGCTTGGGCAGCACCCGTACGGCCAGCTCCTCGTTCGAGAGGTCCGCTCCGGGCAGCTCCAGGCCTTCGGCGGCCTCGAACTCGTCGACGTCGACCGTGGAGGTCGTCTTGTCGTTCCGCCTGGCCTTCAGCTCTTCGAGGCTGTCGGAATCGATGTCGTCATCGGTCTTGCGTGGGGTGTCGTAGTCCGTTGCCATGTCGCTCTCCCCCTCTGGGTGTTTGCGGTGTCTCCAGCGCACGTAACGCGTGAGAGGCCGGACTTGTGCCCGACCTGAGGCGGAGATTTTGCCTCACATCAAGGTCTGTTACTCAATCGACACCCAACCGGACCCCCCAAGAGTGATCGGGTTGGATGGCGATCAGGACCGTACACGGTCCTAATGTCGCACTTCACGGGCGCCACCCCGTGTACTTCCCGTGATCTGGACCCCTGAAAACCCGGACGTTCCAGGCTTTACGACAGAATCTCCGATCACGGAGAGTAGATGGCTGGAAATTCGCGCCTGTGATCGATCACACATGAAACTCTCGAGCACAGATCCCGAAAATTCCGCGTAAAGCGAACAGGAGCGATTTCCGGCGGACAGCATCGAGAACGCGCCTCAGACCGGCAGGGTCACGCGCATCACGAGGCCGCCTCCCTCGCGCGGCTCCGCGATGATACGGCCACCATGGGCGCGCGCGACGGATCGCGCAATCGACAGGCCGAGACCCACGCCCTTGTCACTGCCGGTACGCGCCTGACGCAGTCGCCGGAACGGCTCGAAGAGATTGTCGATCTCGTACGCCGGAACCACGGGGCCCGTGTTCGCCACCACCAGCACTGCCTGGCCGGGCTGGGTCTCGGTGGTGACCTCCACCCAGCCGTCCTCAGGGACGTTGTACCGCACGGCATTCTGCACCAGGTTCAGCGCGATCCGCTCCAGCAGGACGCCGTTGCCCTGTACGACGGCGAGCGCGCGCCGGCCGCGGATTTCCACGCCCTTGGCCTCGGCCTCGGCACGGGTCTGGTCGACGGCGCGGCCGGCGACCTCGGCGAGGTCGACGGGTTTGCGCTCCACGATCTGGTTGTCGCTGCGGGCGAGCAGCAGGAGGCCTTCCACCAGCTGCTCGCTGCGCTCGTTGGTGGCGAGCAGGGTCTTCCCGAGCTGCTGGAGCTCGGGTGGGGCGCCCGGGTCGGCGAGCTGCACCTCCAGCAGCGTTCGGTTGATCGCGAGGGGTGTACGCAGCTCGTGCGAGGCGTTGGCGACAAACCGCTGCTGGGCCGAGAAGGCTCGCTCCAGGCGGTCCAGCATCTCGTCGAAGGTGTCGGCGAGCTCCTTCAGCTCGTCGTCCGGGCCGTCCAGCTCGATCCGCCGGGAGAGGTCGGAGCCGACCACGCGGCGCGCGGTGCGGGTGATCTTGCCGAGCGGGGAGAGGACGCGGCCCGCCATGGCGTAGCCGAAGGCGAACGCGATGACGCTGAGGCCGAGGAGCGCGAAGAGGGAGCGCGTGAGGAGCTCGTCCAGGGCCTCCTGGCGCTGGGAGGCGAAGCACACCTTGAGCGCCGTGTTGGCCTGGTCGGCGGTCAGCCCTGACTGCAGTGCCGGGCATGCGTTGCTGGTCAGCTGGACCTTGCTCTCGGGCAGCAGCTTGAAGGGCATCCCCATCGCCGAGTGGAGGGTCTGCGCCGCCAGCAGATAGATGATCGAGAGCAGCAGAATGCCGGCGATCAGGAACATCCCGCCGTACAGCAGCGTGAGCCGTATCCGGATGGTGGGGCGCAGCCAGGGCCTGACGGGCTCTCTGGGGTCCCAGGTGGGTTTCGGGGGCGCCGCGGGGGGCGCGGGTGCGGTGGCCATCGGGTCAGATCCGGTATCCGGAGCCCGGGACGGTGACGATCACCGGGGGCTCCCCGAGCTTGCGGCGCAGGGTCATGACGGTGACCCGGACGACGTTCGTGAACGGGTCCGTGTTCTCGTCCCAGGCCTTCTCGAGGAGCTGTTCGGCCGAGACGACCGCGCCCTCGCTGCGCATGAGGACTTCCAGCACGGCGAACTCCTTCGGAGCGAGCTGGATCTCCTTGCCGTCGCGGAAGACCTCGCGGCGGTTCGGGTCGAGCTTGATGCCGGCGCGCTCCAGGACGGGCGGCAGCGGCACGGTCGTACGCCGGCCCAGAGCCCGGACGCGGGCGGTGAGCTCGGTGAACGCGAAGGGCTTGGGGAGGTAGTCGTCCGCGCCGAGCTCCAGGCCCTCGACGCGGTCGCTGACGTCGCCGGAGGCGGTGAGCATCAGGACGCGGGTGGGCATGCCCAGTTCGACGATCTTGCGGCAGACGTCGTCGCCGTGGACGAACGGGAGGTCGCGGTCGAGGACGACCACGTCGTAGTCGTTCACCCCGATGCGTTCCAGTGCGGCGGCGCCGTCGTACACGACGTCGACGGCCATGGCCTCCCGGCGCAGTCCGGTGGCCACCGCATCGGCGAGCAGTTGCTCGTCCTCGACGACGAGTACACGCACGTGGCTGGTCCTTCCTCTGGCGTTGCCGTGACCCCTGCGACGTGCCCCTGTGATCAGGGCAGACCGGAGGGTCAGTGGCTGGATCTGTAGCACTGACTGTGTGCCTCCATCCTGCCCCTTACGCGCGTAAACCGGATGTAAGGCGGAGAGGGGGCCGAAGGGGCAGCGGGAATTCGCGGGATTCCTGGATGAGTTGAGGTTTCTCTGAGGGTGGCCCTGGGGAGGACGACTGCACACCCGCGATCACGCCATGTATGTGGCTTGCCACACCCCGCTCTCTGTCCCCCAGGGAGGGAGCGTGATCACCCCGCCACCGACCCACGACGAGGGGGCGCAACCATGGACGCATTCACCGCAGGACTACTGCAGCGCATCAAGGCCACGGAAACCGACCTCACGCGGGCCCGCGAGACGGGCGACGACTTCCTGGCGGATGTCGAGCAGGCCGAGCTGGACGACCTGCATCGCCTCGCCGCGGAGCACGGCGTGGAGGTCGGCGCCGCCAGCGCCTGACCACCCCGGAGAGGGCCCGACGCCGCAGGACGGCGCCGGGCCCTCTTCCATGCGCGGGCGCTTTTCCGGGGGGTTCGGGGTACCCCCGGGGCCCCCAGGTGCGCCCGGCGCGTGGCGTACGTCGTGAGCCCGCGGAGCCTGCGGGCCATCGGGGGTTGCCCGGGCCCGATGGCCGGGGCAACGGCAACCCCCGTGGACCTCTCCCGGCGGTCCAAGGAGCAGGGCTGGGGGGCGAGCCCCGGGATCCGCCCGGTACCCCCGGGCGGGCCCGTGTCTCCGTCCTCGATCGCCGGACGGGCTCCGAATGAGCCCCCTCCGGCGTTGAGGCACCCGCTCCGGGGCGAAGCACCGACCGGCGGGTCGCACGGCCCCGGCAGGAGACCTGTCCCCAGGCTCCCGCCCCGGGCGCCGGGGTGCAGGAAATCTCCGCCCGCACGCTCCACCCCCACGGACACCCGGCGAAAGGGGCGCCGGGAACGACCCGAGGAAGTGCAGGAAGACTCCGCCGCACGCTCCACCCCCCACGGAACACCCGCCCCCGGCGAAAGGGGCGCCGGGAACGGACCCGAGGGGGTGCAGGGAGACTCCAGCCCCACGCCCCCCCACCCGGGGGAGGGTCAGTCGTGCCAGGCGCCCAGGTCGTCCAGCAGGCGCTGCAGTGGCTCGAAGACACCCGGTGAGGCCGCGATGGCCAGGGCGCCGGAGGGCGGCTCGCCGGGGCGGGAGCCGGTGAGGGCGCCGGATTCGCGGGCGATGAGGTCGCCGGCCGCGAGGTCCCAGGGGTGGAGGCCGCGCTCGTAGTAGCCGTCGAGCCGGCCCGCGGCGACGTCACAGAGGTCGACCGCCGCGGAGCCGCTGCGCCGGATGTCACGCAGGCGCGGGATCAGCTGCTGGGCGATGTCCGCCTGGTGGCTGCGTACGGCGTGGACGTAGTTGAAGCCGGTCGAGACCAGCGCCTGGTCCAGTGGCGGCGCGGGCCGGCACCGCAACCGCCGGTCCCCGCAGTACGCACCGCCCCCGAGCACCGCGTGGTACGTCTCCCCCCGCATCGGCACCTCGACGACCCCGACGACCGTCTCGCCGTCCCGCTCGGCCGCGATGGACACCGCCCAGGTCGGCAGCCCGTACAGGTAGTTCACCGTGCCGTCGAGCGGGTCGATCACCCAGCGGACACCGCTGCTGCCCTCCGTCGAAGCGCCCTCCTCGCCGAGGAAGCCGTCGTCGGGCCGGCGTTCGGCGAGGAAGCCGGTGATCAGCTTCTCGGCGGCGATGTCCATCTCGGTGACGACGTCGATCGGACTTGACTTGGTCGCGGCGACCGCCAGGTCGTCCGGCCTGCCGTCGCGCAACAGCGCTCCGGCCCTTCGCCCGGCCTCCAGGGCCAGCGACAGCAGTTCACCGAGCAGGGGATCGGTCACGTAGGGCTCCCTCGTAGGACTCACGCGTACGGACTCGTAGGACTCACGCGTACGGACTCGTAGGACTCACGCGTACGGACTGTCGGCGCCGGCCGCCGCCGGCCGCTCCGACCGTGCGGGACAGCACCCGATCGGACACAGGTCGTGCGACGGTCCGAGCGCGCCCAGCGCGCACCGCTCCACCACCGTCCCCCGCTCGGTCGCCGCACGCTCCACGACCAGGTCACGGACGGCGGCCGCGAAGCGCGGATCCGCGCCCACCGTCGCCGCGCGCCGCACCGGCAGCCCCAGCTCGGCGGCCTTGGCGCTGGCCTCGGTGTCCAGGTCGTAGAGGACCTCCATGTGGTCCGAGACGAACCCGATCGGCACCATCACGACCGCCGGCGCCCCTGCTCCGTGCAGCTCCTCGAGGTGGTCGCAGATGTCCGGCTCGAGCCACGGGATGTGCGGGGCGCCGCTGCGCGACTGGTAGACGAGCTGCCAGGGGTACTCGGTCCCCGTCTCCTCGCGCACGGCCTCGACGATCACCCGCGCCACGTCGAGGTGCTGCTTCACGTACGCCCCGCCCCCGCCGTGTTCCCAGAGCGGTCCCGACGCGTCCGCCGCGGCCTCCGGGATGGAGTGCGTCGTGAAGGCGAGATGCGCCCCGGCGCGTACGTCCTCGGGGAGATCGGCGAGCGAGGCGAGCACCGCCTCGACCATGGGACCGATGAACCCCGGGTGGTTGAAGTAGTGCCGCAGCTTGTCGACGCGCGGCAGCGGCAGCCTCTCGGTCTCCAGGGCCGAGAGCGCGTCCGCGAGGTTCTCCCGGTACTGCCGGCAGCCCGAGTACGAGGCGTACGCACTGGTCGCGAGGACCGCGATGCGCCTGCGCCCGTCCAGCACCATCTCCCGCAGTGCGTCGGTCAGATAGGGCGCCCAGTTGCGGTTGCCCCAGTAGACCGGCAGGTCGAGGCCCGCGTCCCGGAAATCCTTGCGGAGGGCGTCGAGCAGCGCCCGGTTCTGGTCGTTGATCGGGCTGACGCCGCCGAACAGGAAGTAGTGCTGCCCCACCTCCTTGAGGCGCTCCTTCGGGATGCCGCGGCCGCGCGTCACGTTCTCCAGGAACGGGACCACGTCGTCCGGGCCTTCGGGGCCGCCGAAGGAGAGCAGCAGCAGGGCGTCGTAGGGGGCGGGATCGAGCTGTTCGGACATGGTCCCGATCCTGCCACCCCCTTCTGACAGCGGGGAAACCGCGCTGGAGTAAGGGTTACCTAACCCGTAAGCTGTACCGGCCGTCCACATTCCTTACGGAGCGCCGCCTTGCCCTCTCCCTACCGCGCGATATTCGCCGCCCCCGGCACCCTGGCGTTCTCCGCCGCCGGTTTCTTCGGCCGGATGCCCCTGTCCATGATGGGCGTCGGCATCGTGACCATGGTTTCCCAGCTGACGGGGCGGTACGGTCTCGCGGGCTCGCTCTCCGCGACGCTCGCGCTGTCGGCGGCCGTGCTGGGCCCGCAGGTCTCGCGGCTGGTCGACCGGCACGGTCAGCGCCGGGTACTGCGCCCCGCCATGCTGATCTCGGTGGCGGCGGTGGCGGGACTTCTCGTCTGCGCCCAGCAGGACGCACCCAGTTGGATGCTCTTCGCCTTCACCGCCTGCGCCGGCTGCATCCCTGCCGTCGGCGCGATGACCAGGGCCCGCTGGGCGGAGATCTACCACGGCTCGCCGCGCGAGCTGCACACGGCGTACGCGTTCGAGTCGATCACGGACGAGGTGTGCTTCATCTTCGGGCCGATCATCTCCATCGGTCTCTCCACGATCTGGTTCCCCGAGGCAGGGCCGCTGCTCGCCACCGCCTTCCTCGTCATCGGTGTCCTCTGGCTGACGGCGCAGCGCGCCACCGAGCCGGTACCGCACCCGCGCGGGGAGCATTCCGGCGGATCCGCGCTGCGCTCCCCCGGTCTGCAGGTGCTGGTGGCCACGTTCGTCGCGACGGGCGCGATCTTCGGCTCGGTGGACGTGGTGACGGTGGCCTTCGCCGAGGAGCAGGGCAACAAGGCCGCGGCGAGCCTGGTTCTCGCGGTGTACGCGCTGGGCTCCTGCGTGGCCGGAGCGGTCTTCGGACTGCTCCACCTCAAGGGCGAGCCGTCCCGCAGATGGGTGCTGGGTGTCTGCGCGATGGCCGTGAGTATGATCCCCCTCCAACTGGCCGGGAACCTGACGATCCTGGCCGTGGCGCTCTTTGTCGCAGGCCTGGCCATCGCACCGACGATGGTGACCACGATGGCCCTCGTCGAAGCGCACGTACCGCGCACCAAGCTGACCGAGGGCATGACCTGGACGGGTACCGGCCTCGCGGTCGGTGTGGCGCTCGGCTTGTCGGCCTCAGGATGGATGGTGGACGAGTACGGGGCCGGTGCGGCGTACGCGGTGCCCGCCGTGGCGGGAGCGCTCGCGGTCGCGGTCGCGTTCCTGGGGTACCGCCGGCTGCGCAGGCCGGTACCGACGCGGGAGGGGCAGGATGACGAGCACATCCAGGACCAGCACGGCGAACGCGTGGCGTAACTGGGCAGGTACGGTGACCGCCCGCCCGGTGCGGGAGGTCACGCCCGCCACGGCCGACGAGTTGGCCGCCGCTGTGCGCCGGGCGGCCGAGGACGGCTTGCGGGTGAAGACGGTCGGTACGGGCCACTCGTTCACCGCGATCGCCGCGACCGACGGCGTACTGATCCGGCCGGATCTGCTCACCGGTATCCGGGAGATCGACCGTACGGCGATGACGGTGACCGTGGAGGCGGGTACGCCCCTGAAGCGGCTGAACGCCGCCCTCGCCCGTGAGGATCTGTCCCTCACGAACATGGGCGACATCATGGAGCAGACCGTCGCGGGTGCGACCAGTACCGGGACGCATGGCACCGGCCGCGATTCGGCCTCGATCGCCGCGCAGATCAGGGGCCTTGAGCTGATCACGGCGGACGGCTCGGTGCTGCACTGCTGCGAGAAGGAGAATCCGGAGATCTTCGCGGCGGCCCGGATCGGCCTCGGAGCACTGGGCGTGGTCAGCGCGATCACTTTCGCCGTGGAGCCGCTGTTCCTGCTGACGGCTCGCGAGGAGCCGATGGCCTTCGACCGGGTCACGGCCGAGTTCGACGAGCTGCACGCGGAGAACGAGCACTTCGAGTTCTACTGGTTCCCTCACACGGGCAACTGCAACACCAAGCGCAACAACCGCAGCGCCGGTCCGGTCGCCCCGCCCGGAGCGGTCAGCGGCTGGATCGAGGACGAGCTGCTCTCCAACGGCCTCTTCCAGGTGGTGAATTCACTGGGCCGGGCGGTGCCGGCCACCATTCCGGCGATCGCGAAGCTCTCCAGCCGCGCCCTGTCTGCCCGTACGTACACGGACATTCCCTACAAGGTCTTCACAAGTCCCCGCCGAGTGCGCTTCGTCGAGATGGAATACGCGCTTCCGCGGGAGGCCGCGGTCGAGGCGCTGCGCGAGGTGAAGGCGATGATCGAACGCTCGCCGCTGCGGATCAGCTTCCCGGTGGAGGTACGGACCGCCCCGGCCGACGACATCACGCTGTCCACGGCCTCGGGCCGCGAGAGCGCGTACATCGCCGTGCACATGTACAAGGGCACGGCGTACCGCTCGTACTTCACCGCGGTCGAACGGATCATGACCGCGCACGGCGGGCGTCCGCACTGGGGCAAGATCCACACGCGCGACGCGGAGTACTTCGAGGGTGCCTATCCGCGGTTCGGCGAGTTCACGACACTGCGGGACCGGCTGGACCCGGAGCGGGTGTTCGGCAACGACTACCTGCGGCGGGTGCTGGGCGCCTAGGACCTGTCGTTCGGATCAGGCCGGATCAAACGACAGGTCGTAGGGCCCGTCCGGATCTACGGGTCGTCCGGACCGTCCGCTCCGGCGGGCGGGGACATGGACGGGGGCGGCGTGGGTGTCGGGGCGGTTGCGGGGTCCGCTCCGCCGGAGGACGCCGTCGGGCCGGGGGCCGGGCCGGTCGCGCCCGGGCCGCCGTCCTGGCCGCTGCCGCCCGTCGCTGAACCGCTGCCCGTTCCCGGACCGGTGCTGCCCTCGCCGGTGTCGTTGCTGGTTCCGTCGCGGAGCCCGGGGTTCCCGCCCGGGCTCCGGTCGTCGCCGGAGCCACTGCCACCCGGCGCGCTCCGCTCGCCGTCCCGGTCCTGCTGCGGGGTGGTGCCCGAAGGGGACTTCTCCGGCGCGGACTTGCCGTCGCCACCGCCGCGTACGACGGAGCCGACGGTAGTGCCCCTGCCCCCGCCGAGGTCCTGGCCGGAAGCGAGTTCGTATCCGGTGATACCGATCATCGCCACGCCGAAGACGACGGCGGCGGCGAGCACGGACCGCTTCCAGCCGCGGATCCGGGTGCCGTGGGTCGTCGCCTCGCCGAACTCCCCGTGCGGAAGATCCTCATGCGCCGAACCGGCGGGCGCCTGGCGGGCCTTGGACCGAGGGTGCGTCGAGGCGTCGCGGATCTGTTCGCCGGTTCGCCGGAACAGGTGCTGGAAGACGGAGCCGCCGCACGTCGCCACGACACTGACCACACCCGCGCCGATGACCGTTCCGTACACGCCGAGCCGGGAGGCGAGCACCGCCGCCGCGACGGCCGCGAGCGCACTGCCCGCGACCTGCGGAACGCTCAAATCGAGCCGCCGGTCCTTCTGTTGCACCGCGCTCCGGTCGCGGTCGTCCCGGTCGTGATCCATCTCCAGCCTTCGCTTACCCATCTGTCCCACCGTGCACCAAGAAGGGACATTTGAGCGAATCGAAAGGTTCCATTTCTGGTGATTCTGTGAAGCATGACACCCGTGGATCCGGGGTACAGCGACCCAACTCCCGCCCCTCGCGACAAGTTCGGCGGCGCGCCGGTCCACCCCGATGGCCCGAATGGAGTACTGTGGCGAGCCCTGGGTCCGGTCTCCCTCATGGGCGTCCGGGCTTACGGGAGGGGGCCGAAAGCGGCACTCGAACCGGCGGCGCCGCGGCATCGCACGGTCACCCGCTGCGCTGCGTGACGGAGTACGTCACACTGCGTTGCAAACAGGTAACCGTGCCATAACGGCGATCCAGGGCCCGTGCCCGACACGCCGGGCAACTCGGCAAGGTTGTGGCAGGCTGCACCCGGGCAGGCCACACTCGACTAGCGGAAGCAGCGACGCACGTGACGTCGGCAGGCACCACCCGGGAGGTCCCCATGCCCGAACTGCGTGTCGTGGCCGTCTCCAACGACGGCACACGACTGGTGCTGAAGGCTGCGGACAGCACGGAGTACACGCTTCCGATTGATGAGCGCCTGCGCGCCGCCGTGCGCAACGACCGCGCTCGCCTCGGCCAGATCGAGATCGAGGTGGAGAGCCACCTCCGCCCGCGCGACATCCAGGCACGTATACGGGCCGGTGCCTCCGCCGAGGAGGTCGCCCAGCTCGCCGGCATCCCGGTCGACCGGGTGCGGCGCTTCGAGGGCCCGGTGCTCGCAGAGCGCGCGTTCATGGCGGAGCGGGCCCGCAAGACGCCCGTACGCCGCCCCGGGGAGAACACCGGCCCCCAGCTCGGCGAGGCGGTGCAGGAGCGGCTGCTGCTGCGCGGTGCCGAGAAGGACACCGTGCAGTGGGACTCCTGGCGCCGTGACGACGGCACCTGGGAGGTGCTGCTGGTCTACCGGGTGGCGGGTGAGCCGCACTCGGCGAGCTGGACGTACGACCCGCCGCGGCGGCTCGTTCAGGCCGTCGACGACGAGGCGCGCGCGCTGATCGGTGAGACCGACGACACGATCACGCAGGAGCCGAGCTTCCCGTTCGTGCCACGCATCGCCCGGCTGCCGCGGGACCGGCCGCTGGACCGCGCCCTCGACCGTGCCCTGGAGCGGCCCGCGCCGGTCCCGGCGCCCGAGCCCGACGAGAGCGAGCGCGACTCCCTGACCAGCCTGCTGGAGGCGGTTCCGAGCTTCCGCGGCGACATGGTGGTCCCGGACCGCCCCGCCCCCGTCGACCCGCCCGCGACCGACCCCGCCGAACAGGAGCCCGACTCCGAGGAGCCCCCAGCCCCTGCGGCCTCCGCCGGCGCGGGCTCGGCGTACGCGGACGTGCTCATGCCCCGCTCCGTCACCGGCCACCGCGACCGCCTCACCGGCACCACGGACCGCCAGGCCGAGGCGGACGGCGTCCGTCCGGGCCGCCGGGCTGCGGTGCCGAGCTGGGACGAGATCGTGTTCGGCACGCGCAGGAAGAAGCAGGAGTAGGCGCACTGCGCCATGCGGAAGGGCTCGTACGGATTCCCGTACGAGCCCTTCCGCACAGCGCCGCCCCGCCCCTTCCGGCTGTGTCGATGTGCGGCTCCGCCGCCCGGGAGGCTCTGCCCCCGAGCCCCGTACCCCCGAACTCCCGAACCGCCACGCCTCGGTCTCCGCCTGCGCCCTGCGGCGTGGGGCACCGAGCGGGGCTCGTACCGAGCCCGCCGGCGCGTGAGGACACGGCCGAAGGCCGTGACGGGCCCGGGGTCCGGGGCTTGCCTCCGGTTACGGGGCGCTATCGCGGGTCCGGGCCCGTGGCCACCGGGCGGGAGGGGTCGGAGGACCACTCCGACCACGAGCCCGCGTACAGCGCCGCCGGGATGCCCGCGACCGCCAGCGCCAGGACCTCGTGGGCGCCGGAGACGCCCGAACCGCAGTAGACGCCGACCTCCGGGGCATCCGCGGCACCGAGGCGCTTGAAGCGGGCCGCCAGCTCCTCCGCGGGCAGGAAGGTCGTCGCACCGGCCGTGACGTTCTCGGTGGTCGGCGCGGAGACCGCGCCGGGGATGTGGCCGCCGACCCGGTCGATCGGCTCGACGTCGCCCCGGTAGCGCTCGGCGGCCCGTGCGTCCAGCAGCACCCCCGAGCGGGCCAGGGCCGCCGCACCGTCCGCGTCGAGCAGCGGCAGGGCACCCGGCACCGGCGTGAAGTCGCCGGGCGCCGGGACGGTGGTCTCCGTGGTCACCGGGCCGTCCCAGGCCTCCAGGCCACCGTCCAGGACCCGCACATCGGCGTGCCCGGTCCAGCGGAGCAGCCACCACGCCCGCGCCGCGGCCCAGCCCTGCCCGCCGTCGTACACGACGACCGGCGCGCCGTCCGACACGCCCGCGCGGCGCATCGCCGCGCCGAACGCCGCCACGTCCGGCAGCGGATGCCGGCCGCCCGCCCCGGGCGGGCCCGCCAGCTCGGAGTCGAGATCGACGTACACGGCGCCGGGGATGTGCCCGGCCTCGTACGCGGCCCGTCCGTCGAAGGGAGGAGCGCCGGCCGCCTTGGCCAGGCTGAGCTGCCAGCGGACGTCGAGCAGCACAGGAGGACGCGGGCCGGCCGACTCGCTCGCGAGTTCGGTAGCGGTGATGATGGGGTTCATAAGAGCCATCCTCGCGCAGGGCACGGCGGACCCGTGACAGCAGCGGAACGGATGGGGCATGCCAAAACGGGCATCCTCCCTGTGGGATCCCGGAGAATGCGGCGCGGCCGGGGCGCGCCGCACGCCCGGTGGTGCAAGCATCTGCACGGGATGTGCGGCCGTCCCGATCGACGGCCCCCATCCGGTCCCCCCGCACGGCCACGACGATGGTCCGAGGAGAGAGTGACAATGACGACCGAGGCGACTCGGCGCAGACCCGGCACACCCTGCTGGGTGAGCCTGATGGTGCACGGGCTTTCCGCGACGCAGCAGTTCTACCGGGCTCTGTTCGGCTGGGACTTCGTCCCGGGCCCACAACAGCTCGGCCCGTACGTCCGCGCACTGATCGGCGGCAAGGAGGTGGCGGGCATCGGCCAGCTCCCGCCGGACCGCCATCTGCCGATCGCCTGGACGACCTACATGGCCTCGGACGACGTCGACGAGACCGCCGAGCTGATCAGGGCCTGCGGCGGCACGGTCGGGGTCGGGCCGCTGGACGCGGCGGACGCGGGCCGGCTCGCCATCGCCTCGGATCCGGAGGGCGCGATCTTCGGCGTCTGGCAGGCCGCGGCGCACACCGGCACCGCCCTGTTCGGCACCCACGGCACACCGGTCTGGAACGAGCTGGTGACCCGGGAGACGTCATCGGTCAGCAAGTTCTACCAGTCGGTCTTCGGCTACGACGTCGAGGCGGTCGTCTCGGCCGACTTCGACTACGTGACCCTGCACCTGGACGCCCGCCCGGTGGCGTCCCTCCACGGTGTGGGGCACAGTCTGCCCCGCGACAAGGGCTCGCACTGGATGACGTACTTCGAGGTCGAGGACACCGACGAGGCGGCGGCTCGGGTGGTGGACCTCGGTGGCCATGTCCTGCAGGCACCACGCGAGGGCACGAGCGGCCGGCAGGCGATGGTCGCGGACCCGGAAGGCGCGACCTTCACGATCGTACGGACCGCGAGAGACGAGTGATCACGATCGCCCGCCCGGCCGGGCCGCCCTCCACCCGGGCCCGTACGGTCAGCCGGAGGTGACCGGCAGGACGTCCGGGGACAGCGCGCCCGCGTGGGCCGTCGCGCTGGTCATACGGCGGCGGTGGTGGCGTCGGCACAGCACCTCGTAGCCGATCTCCTCCGCGGGCTGGTTGACGTCCCCCACCACGACCTGGGCGCCCTCGACAACCATCTCCCCGCCGACGGTGCGCGCGTTGTGCGTGGCGCGCGCACCGCACCAGCACAGTGCCTCGACCTGCAGGGCCTCTATCCGGTCGGCCAGCTCGAAGAGGCGCTGGGATCCCGGGAACAGCTTGGTCCGGAAGTCGGTGGTGATCCCGAAGGCGAACACGTCCAGTTCGAGGTCGTCCACGATCCGGGCGAGCTGGTCGATCTGCACGGGCGCCAGGAACTGGGCCTCGTCCACGATCAGGTAGTCCGCCTTGCCGCCCTTGGTCATGTGGTCGACGAGATACGCGTACAGATCCATGCCCTCGACGATCTCGACCGCCTCGGTGACCAGACCCAGCCGCGACGAGAGCTTCCCCTCGCCGGCCCGGTCGTCACGGGTGAAGATCACACCTTGCAGGCCACGAGCCGAACGGTTGTGCTCGATCTGCAGCGCCAAGGTGCTCTTTCCGCAGTCCATCGTTCCGGAGAAGAACACCAGCTCGGACATAGGGATCTGACGGCCTTTCAGTTGTGCGCGACGGGGCGGGGGTTTACGAGCGTACTTCGAGGAGCGGGACGAGCTGCTCGACGGGGGTCATGGAGCCGTGCATTCCGACCATCGCGGACTCGTTCGGCTCGTTCACCGAGGCGGTGATCACGACATCGTCGCTCGCCGCGGCGACGACGTCGCCGATGCGCTGGTGGACCCGGTCGTCGACCTGGGGCCCGAACCAGCCCGCCGCGATCGCCTCGTCCCGGCTCGCCACCCAGAACCGGTCGCCGAGCACCTCGCGCCAGACGGCGAGCACATCGGCCTCGGCGCCCGGGACGGCGTAGACATGGCGGGCCCGGCCCTCGCCGCCCAGCAGGGCGACACCGGCGCGCAGCTCCCAGTCCTCGTCGAAGTCGATCCGCGAGTCCTCGTCGAAGGGGATGTCGATCATGCCGTGGTCGGCGGTGACGTAGAGGGCGGTGCGCGGCGGAAGCTGTTCGGCGAGGCGCTGCACCAGGCGGTCGACGTACATCAGCTGGCCGCGCCACGCGTCGGAGTCGACACCGAAGCGGTGGCCCTTGCCGTCGAGTTCGCTGTAGTACGTGTAGACGAGGGAACGGTCGCCGGCGGCGAGTTGCCCCGCCGCGAAGTCCATCCGTTCCTCGCCGGTGAGCCTGCCGTGGAACGTCCCGCCGCTCAGCGCGATCTTGGTGAGGGGGGTGTCCTGGAAGGCCGGTGACGACACCTGCGCGGTGTGCACGCCGGCCTCGTCGGCCAGCTGGAAGACCGTCGGGTACGGCTGCCAGACGCGCGGCGAGGTCCACGGCCTCCAGCGCAGCTGGTTCATCAGCTCGCCGGTCTCCGGGTTGCGGGCGGTGTAGCCGGGCAAGCCGTGCGCGCCGGGCGGCAGGCCGGTGCCGAAGGAGGCGAGGGAGGTCGCGGTGGTGGCGGGGAATCCGGCGGTGAGGGGCCGTCCGGTGCCGCCGCACGAGGTGGCGAGGAGCGAGGTGAGGTAGGGCGCGTCGTCGGGGTGGGCCCTGAGCTGTTCCCAGCCCAGGCCGTCGATCAGGAAGACGCAGTTGCGGTCCGCGGGAGAGACCTCCGGGATGGCGGAGTGCAGGCCCGGGACGCCCTGGCCGGCGACGATCGTCGGCAGCAGATCGGCGAGCGAGGCGGAGCCGTACGCGGGCACGGGCGCCGAGTCGAGGGCGAGCGGGGCGGGGTCCTCGGGCCAGTAGGTCTGGGTCATCAGCGGGTGGTCGCCGTGGCGGCCGTGGCCTCGGAGAGGGCCTGCGCGAAGACGAGCGTCTGCCGGACCGTCTCCGGGCCGTCACCGGCCTCGCTGACACGCAGGCTGAGGTCGTCGGCGGTGGAGTTTCCGGTGTAGCCGTGGTCGGCGTCGCAGTTGGGGTCGCCGCAGGCGGCGGGCTCCAGATCGATACGGGAGACCGCGCCCCAGCCGATGGTGAGGACGACCTCGCGGGGCAGGGTGCCCGGGGTGTACGACTCGGGGTTGGCGACGACACGGCTGACGACGACCGACGAGATCCGGCCGAGCTTGACCGACTCGGTGGAGGTCGTCGCGTACGGAGTCGGGGAGCTGCCGTCGGCGGCCTGCTCGTCGGTGTGGCTGACGATGAAGCGGGTGCTGGTCAGGACGAGGACGGTGACATGACGGCGGACCTCGTTGGCGTCGAACGTGGTCTCCTGATGGACCAGGTACGACGCGATCTGCTCGCCGCCGACAGCGGCCTCCACCGCTTCGGCCACGAGAGCCGGGTAGTAGCCGCTGCGCTCGATCGCCGCGCGCAGCCCCTGGGTCGTCGTACCGGTCTTCGCCATGGGCTCCATCCTACGGGGCCTCGGGACCTGGGAGCGCGGGTGCAGGTGGGGGTCCCCCCAGGCCTCCGGCCGAGGGGGAGGTGCGAGGGCCGAGCACGGCAAGGCGCGGGAGGAGAGCGCTGGGGGCACCCCCACGTCCGAAGGGCTGTGGGGGAGGTGCTGCGCGCGACGATCGCAACGCAGCTGGGGGCACCCCCGGGCGAAGCTCCGGGGGGACAGCCATCGCGACGCGACGCCGCGCGCCCGGGTTCTCAGGCCCCGCAGGCCCCGGCGGGGGGGGGGGGGGGGGGGGGGGGGGGGGGGGGGGGGGGGGGGGGCGAGGAGGGGGGGGGGGGGACGAAGCGGA
>NZ_JBWKDT010000016.1:39487-83079 GCF_056435785.1 Streptomyces sp. NPDC043870 | reverse complement strand
GCCCTACGCGTCCCCCTTCGTTCCTCTGTTGCCCGCGGGGGAAGGACGGCGGGGACGGGCCGGACGGGCCGGACGGGCCGCTCAGCCGGTCAGTAGCTGGGTAGCCGCCGCGGGCCGAGGTCGGTGCGGGGCGGTGGCGGGGCGAGCCGTACGGAGGCGCTGAGCACCGAGAGGCCGTGCTCGGCGACCACGACCGGTTCGAGACTGATGGCGACCACTTCAGGATGGTCGTCGACCAGCCGGGAGACACGGAGGAGCAGTTCTTCGAGGGCGGCGGCGTCGACGGGCGCGGAGCCGCGCCAGCCGAAGAGGAGCGGGGCGGTCCTGACGGACCGGATGAGCTCGGCGGCGTCGCGGTCGGTGGCGGGGACGAGGCGGTGGGCGGTGTCGCCGAGCAGTTCCGTGGCGGGGCCGGCGAGTCCGAAGGACAGCACGGCGCCGACGGCCGGGTCGATGGCGGCGCGGACCACGGTGTCCACACCGCGGGGGACCATCGCCTGCACGACGGGCTGGAGCTCCTCGGACTTTCCGAAGGTCTCGGTCAACTCGGCGTACGCCTGGCGCACTTGGTGCTCATCGGCGAGGTCCAGGCGTACTCCGCCGAGGTCGGCCCGGTGACGCAGGTGCGGGGCGGTGGTCTTGAGGGCGACGGGGTAGCCGAGCCGGGCTGCGGCGTGGACGGCCGCGTCGGGGGTGGGCGCGGGCCGTACCGGCCGTACGGAGATCCCGTACCGCCCGAGCAGCTCCCTCGTGTCGTCGTCCGCCAGGGTGACGCCCCGGTCCCCCGGGACCCCGTCGAGCAGCCGCTCGATGAGCGTGGCGGCCCCGCTCTCGTCGATGTCCTCGTACTGCGGCACCTTCCCCGGCTCGGCGGCATCCCGCCGCCACTGTGCGTACCGCACGGCCTCGGCCAGCGCCCGCACGGCACGCTCGGCTGCCGGATATGCCGGAATCCAGCGGTCGGCGGCCGGTCCGCCCTCCGGGTAGGTCTCTCCGGGCGTCGTGGCACCGGCCGGGGACGGGTCCGGCCGCACCGGTGCGGCCGGACCGGTGCGGGGCCCGGGGCCCGCCGGGGGCCGGGCGCCCGACTGCGGTGCGGGCAAGGGCCCGTGTGCCTGGGCGGCGAGGGTGTCGGCATCGGCTCCCGGGCCGGGGGACGGGCGTGGAGGCGCCGAACTCGTCGCCGCGGAGAGCGCCTCGGCCAGTCCGCCGAGTTCGACGTGCACGACGACGACCGGCTTCGCCGGAGCTGTCGCGGCGGCGGTGCGCAGCGCAGCGGCCAGGACCTCGCCGTCACCGGATTCCGTGACGCCGTTGTCGCCGACCCAGGGGATCGCGTTGACGACCACCGCGTCGCACGCCTCGTCCCGAAGCGCTGCCACCAGCGCGTCGCAGAAGTCCTGCGGCGTCGCCTCCGTCGTCAGGTCGCGCGGCGGCAGCGGCCGCAGCCCCTCCGTGAGGCAGGCGTCGTACGTCAGCAGGCCGAGCGACTCGGAGTTGCCGAGGATCGCCACCCGCGGGCCGGCGGGCAGCGGCTGCCCGGCCAGCAGCAGCCCGGCGTCGACGAGTTCGGTGACCGTGTCCACCCGGATGACGCCCGCCTGCCGCAGCAGCTCCGCCACCGTCTCATGGGGAATCCGCGTCACCGGCACCGCGTGCCCGGGCGGCGCGCTGCCGCTGTGCCGCGCGCCCTTGACCACCACGACCGGCTTGACCGCCGCCGTGCGCCGGGCGAGCCGGGTGAACTTCCGCGGGTTGCCGATCGATTCGAGGTAGAGCAGGACGACGTCGGTGTCCTGGTCCTCGTACCAGTACTGCAGGAAGTCGTTCCCGGAGACGTCGGCGCGGTTGCCGGACGAGATGAACGAGGACAGCCCGGCACCGCGTCGGTGCAGCCCGCTGAGGAGCGCTATGCCGATCGCACCGGACTGGGTGAACAGCCCGATCCGCCCGCGCGCCGGGCTCTCCGGCGCGAGCGACGCGTTCAGCCCGACCGCGTCCGCCGTGTTGATGATCCCGAACGCGTTGGGCCCGATGATCCGCATTCCGTAGGAGCGGGCCTGCCGCACCAGTTCCCGCTGCCGCTCGAGCCCCTGCGCACCGCTCTCCGCGTACCCGGCGGCCAGCACGACCAGGCCCTGCACCCCGTGCTCGCCGCAGTCGGCGACGACCTCCGGCACTCCTTCGGCCGGTACGGCGACGACCGCGAGGTCGACGGGCTCGCCGGTCTCCGCGACGATCTCCGCGACCGAACGGAAGGCGGGCACACCGTCCAGCTCGTTCATGTCCGGGGCGAGGGCGCGATTCACCGCGTACGTGCGCCCGGTGTACCCGGCATCGAGCAGATTGCGCAGCACCGTACGGCCCACTCCGCCGGGCGCGCGGCCTGCCCCGATCACGGCCACCGACCGGGGCGCGAGCAGCCGCTGCACCGACCGTGCCTCGGCCCGCTGCTCCCGCGCGCGCTGCACCGCGAGCGACTTGGCCGTCGGTTCGAGGTCGAGTGTGAGATGGACGGACCCGTCCTCGAAACTCCGCTTCTGTGTGTACCCGGCATCCGTGAAGACCTTGATCATCTTGTTGTTCGCGGGCAGCACCTCCGCCGCGAACCGCCGGATGCCCCGCTCCCGTGCGACCGCCGCGATGTGCTCCAGCAGGGTGGACGCGACGCCCCTGCCCTGGTGGGCGTCCTGCACCAGAAAGGCGACCTCGGCCTCGTCGGCGGGCGCCGACGCCGGCATGCCGTCGGCGTTGATGCGGTCGTAGCGGACGGTCGCGATGAACTCGCCGCCCACCGTCGCGGCGAGCCCCACCCGGTCCACGTAGTCGTGGTGAGTGAACCGGTGCACGTCCTTCGCGGAGAGCCGCGGGTACGGCGCGAAGAAGCGGTAGTACTTCGACTCGTCCGAGACCTGCTCGTAGAAGCTGACCAGCCGCTCGGCATCCTCGGTGGTGATGGGCCTGATGCGCGCGGTGCCACCGTCACGCAGCACCACGTCGGCTTCCCAGTGGTCGGGGTACGCGTGATCCGACGGGGTCTGCATGGGGCAAGAGTACGGCCAGGACACCGGTCGCGAACCCGGATGCGCCGGGGCAGGCTGGGGGCATCCCCAGAGGGCCGGCCGGCGGGTGCACCCGGACCCGAGGCCGGTTCGAGAGCACTTCGCAACCCATGAGAGACTGGTCTAGACAACCGCTGAGACTTCGAAGGGCAACACCATGGCTGAGCGCCGCGTCAATGTCGGCTGGGCCGAGGGCCTGCACGCCCGCCCCGCCTCCATCTTCGTTCGTGCCGCCACGGCCTCCGGCGTCCCGGTGACGATCGCCAAGGCCGACGGTGCACCGGTCAACGCCGCCTCGATGCTCGCCGTGCTGGGCCTGGGCGCGCAGGGCGGCGAGGAGATCGTGCTCGCCTCGGACGCAGACGGCGCGGACGCCGCCCTGGACCGTTTGGCGAAGCTGGTCGCCGAGGGTCTCGAGGAACTCCCCGAGACCGTCTGAGTCCCCCTCGAATTCACGGCGGAGCCGCGGCCCTGAATTATCGGGCCGCGGCTTCTTCGTTTATCCGCGCACTCGTCGCCAGGGCAGCGAAGAACAGCCCGCCCATAAATGGCTGCTCTTTGTATACGACGCTTCTGTTAATTGCAGTCACCTGTCGTGTTTACGGAATGTTGCGAAGCCCTCACACCCACCGGGATGCGCAACCGGTGCGCGCTCGTGGCCCGCTCGGCGTGCATCGAGGTGAGCGCGCGGGCCCGCTCGGCGTCGCCGCGCGCCACCGCGTCCACGATCGCACCGTGCTCGGCCCAGGACTCGACCGGCCGGGCGGGCGGCTCGACGGAGTACATCCAGGCGATCTTGTGCCGGAGCTGGGTGAGAAGCGCGGTGAGTCCGGGGCTGCCGGAGGCCTGGGCGAGGGTCTCGTGGAACCACCCGCCGAGCGAGCGCAGATCCTCGCCCTGGCCCCGCCGGGCCCGCTCCTGGCCCAGTCTGACCAGGCCGCGCAATACCTTGAGATGAGCCTCCGTGCGCCGCTGGGCGGCCCGCGCCGCGCCCAGCGGCTCCAGCAGCATCCTGATCTCCAGCAGGTCGACGGCCTCCTGCGCGGTGGGCTCGGCGACACACGCGCCCGCGTGCCGGCGCGTGACGACGAAGCCCTCCGACTCCAGCGTGCGCAGCGCCTCACGCACGGGGACGCGTGATACGCCGTAGCGGCGCGCCAGCTGCTCCTCGGTGAGCCGGCTGCCGCGCTCGAAGACACCGGAGACGATGTCGTCGCGGATCGCCGTGCATACCGAGCGCGCAGGAATGCGCATACCGAACCTCCGCCTTAATTCGCGCGAAACCCAGTCGAGCGACGCCTGTTCAGTGACTCTATTGCAGCGGGCCGGAATTTCGGATGGCAAACGAGAATCCGTGGATATCTTTTGGCCTGAATACGCCGAAGGCCCCGGCTCGATCCGTACCGAGCCGGGGCCTTCGTCGTGTGCGAGGGTCGTCCGAGGGGTCGTCCGAGGGGTCAGACCCTGACGCCGTGCGAACGCAGATACGCGACCGGGTCGATGTCCGAGCCGTACTCGGGGCTCGTGCGGGCCTCGAAGTGGAGGTGCGGGCCGGACGAGTTGCCGGTCGACCCGGAGAGGCCGATCTGCTGGCCCGGGGTGACGGTCTGGCCGACCGAGACGCCGATGGACGAGAGATGGCCGTACTGGGTGTACGTGCCGTCGTGCATCCGGATCACGATGTTGTTGCCGTACGCGCCACCCCAGCCGGCCTCCACGACCGTGCCCATGCCGACGGCGACGACCTGCGTGCCGGACGAGGCGTGGAAGTCGACGCCGGTGTGGCTGCCGGAGGACCACTGCCCGCCGCCGGCGTGGTAGCTCGTGCTCACGTACGAGCCGGCGACCGGGAGGGTGTAGGACAGCAGCCGCTTGCGCTCTGCCTCGCGAGCGGCGCGCTCACGGGCCTCGCGGGCCTCCTTGGCGCGGGCTTCGGCCTTGCGCTTCGCCTCGGCCTCGGCCTTCGCCTGGGCGGCGGCCAGGGCGGCCTCCTCCTGCTGGGCGGCGGCCTGGGCGTCGATCTGCTCGGCGAGCGAGTCGTCGACGACGATGGCCTGGGTGAGGCCGGTGTCCTCGGTGGGTGAGCTGTCCGCGTCGGCGGCGAGCGCCGGAGAGGCGAGGGTTCCGATGACGCCGGTGGTGGCGAGGGCCGCGACCGATGCGACACCCGCGCTCTTGCGCGACAGCCGGCTCGGACCACGATGCTTCCCGGTGGCACGGGTGAACGCCATGTAGTGGCTGATCCTTTCCTTCCTTCTCGCCTACCGGGTTAGCTGACGGGTTCGGAGCAGGAAGGTCTCCTACGGGCCCCTCCGCACGGATGCGAAGGCGTCCGATTCACCCCAGGGGACATTTGGGTCCCCGGCTCCCCAGGCTCGCGCCTGACGGGGACTCGGCGATGGCTGACCGATGCCGCGGGTGCGGCTGGTGCAACTGGCGGACAGCGCAAAAGACGCTAAGCCGATCTTCGTTCAATCACCAAACAGACACGCAGTTTTGTAGTGCACGCCACAGGGCAGACACCCCACCTCTCCAATAAAACGGACATAGGGGAAGGCCCCGTTGGCGCGTGGCCAACGGGGCCTTCCCGGTCCGCCGGATCGCCCGGCGGTCAATCAGCCCGTGACAACGGTCACTTCACCGATTCCGAGGGCCTTGACCGGCTCCTCGATCTCGGCGGCGTCCCCGACGAGGACCGTGACGAGCCGGTCCACGGGGAAGGCGCTGACGGCCGCGGCCGTCGCCTCGACCGTGCCGGTCTCGGCCAGGCGCGCGTACAACTGCGTCTGGAAGTCGTCCGGGAGGTGCTGCTCGACCTGGTCGGCGAGCGTGCCCGCGACGGATCCCGCCGTCTCGTACTTCAGCGGGGCGACGCCCACCAGGTTCTGTACGGCGACATCGCGCTCCGCGTCCGTCAGTCCCTCCGCGGCGAGGGTGCGCAGCACCTTCCAGAGGTCGTCCAGCGCCGGGCCGGTGTGCGGGGTGTCGACGGAGCCGCTGATGGCGAGCATCGCGGCGCCCGTGGCCCCTCCCGGGGACGTGGGGGCCCCGGAGCGCAGCACCTGGCCGAAGGCACGCACTCCGTACGTGTATCCCTTCTCCTCGCGCAGGACGCGGTCCAGGCGCGAGGTGAGGGTGCCGCCCAGGCAGTACGTGCCGAGGACCTGGGCCGCCCAGACCTGGTCGTGACGGTCCGGACCGATCCGGCCGATCAACAGCTGCGTCTGGACGGCGCCGGGGCGGTCGACGATGACGACGCGGCCCGTGTCGTCGGCGGTGATCGGCGGCACCGGACGGCTCTCGGCCGCGTCACCGGTCCAGTCGCCGAGCGTGTCCGCGAGCACGGCGTCCAGATCGACACCGGAGAGGTCACCGACGATCACGGCGGTGGCCGCGGCGGGCCGGACGTGCGCCTCGTAGAAGGCGCGGACGGCGGCGGAATCGATCCGCTCGACGGTCTCCTCGATGCCCTGGCGGGGCCGCGACATCCGGGAGGAGGCCGGGAAGAGCTCCTTCGAGAGCTCCTTGGCGGCGCGGCGGCTCGGGTTCGCGGTCTCGTGCGGGATCTCGTCCAGCCGGTTGCGTACGAGCCGCTCGACCTCGCTGTCGGCGAAGAGCGGCGCGCGCAGCGCCTCGGCGAGCAGGCCGAGGGCCTTGGGGAGCCGGGAGACCGGCACCTCGAGGGAGACCCGGACGCCCGGGTGGTCGGCGTGCGAGTCGAGTGTGGCGCCGCACCGCTCCAGCTCCGCGGCGAACTCCTCCGCCGTGTGCTTGTCGGTGCCCTCCGAGAGCGCCCGCGCCATGATCGTCGCGACGCCGTCCAGCCCCTCCGGCTCGGCGTCCAGGGGAGCGTCGAGGAAGATCTCGACCGCGACGACCTGCTGGCCGGGGCGGTGGCAGCGCAGAACGGTCAGGCCGTTGTCGAGCGTGCCGCGGTCGGGAGCGGGGAAGGTCCACGGCTTGGCCTCGCCGGGCTGCGGCTGCGGATGGAAGTCCATGGTCACGGCAGCGTCGGTCACTGGTCCGCTCCCTCTGCGTCGTCGTTGTCCTCGGTGGCGTCAGCTGCTTGGACGGGCTCGTACACGAGCACCGCCCTGTTGTCCGGGCGCAGCTGAGCCTTGGCGACCGCCTGCACTTCCTCGGCGGTGATGTCGAGGACGCGCTGGACGGCGCTGAGCGCCAGCTGGGGGTCGCCGAAGAGCACGGCGTACCGGCACAGTTCGTCGGCGCGGCCCGCGACCGTGCCGAGACGGTCCAGCCACTCGCGCTCCAGCTGGGCCTGCGCCCGCTCCATCTCCTCGGCGGTGGGGCCCTCGGCGGCGAACCTGGCCAGCTCGTCGTCGACGGCGGCCTCGATGTCCGGCACCTCGACGCCGGCGGACGTCTTCACATCCAGCCAGCCGAGCGAGGGCGCCCCCGCGAGGCGCAGCAGACCGAAGCCGGCGGCGACGGCCGTCCGGTCGTGGCGCACCAGACGGTTGTGGAGCCGGGACGACTCGCCTCCGCCGAGCACGGTGAGCGCCAGGTCGGCGGCGTCGCACGCGCGCGTGCCGTCGTGGGGCAGCCGGTAGGCGGCCATCAGGGCCCGGGCGGGGACGTCCTCGCGGATCTCCTCGCGCAGCTGCTCCCCGATGATCTCGGGCAGCGTGCCGTCGCGCGGCGGCTGCTTGCCGTCGTGCATGGGGATGGAGCCGAAGTACTTCTCGATCCAGGCGAGGGTCCGCGCCGGGTCGATGTCGCCGACGACCGAGAGCACCGCGTTGTTCGGCGCGTAGTACGTACGGAAGAAGTTCCGCGCGTCCTCCAGCGTCGCCGCGTCCAGGTCGGCCATCGAGCCGATCGGGGTGTGGTGGTACGGGTGGCCCTCCGGGTAGGCGAGCGCGGTGAGCTTCTCGAAGGCCGTGCCGTACGGAACGTTGTCGTAGCGCTGGCGGCGCTCGTTCTTGACGACGTCCCGCTGGTTCTCCATGGACTCGTCGTCCAGCGCGGCGAGCAGCGAGCCCATGCGGTCGGCCTCCAGCCAGAGCGCGAGCTCCAGCTGGTGGGCGGGCATGGTCTCGAAGTAGTTGGTGCGCTCGAAACTGGTGGTGCCGTTGAGCGAGCCGCCCGCTCCCTGCACCAGCTCGAAGTGGCCGTTGCCCGGTACCTGCGCGGAGCCCTGGAACATCAGGTGCTCGAAGAGGTGAGCCAGGCCCGTACGTCCCCTGACCTCGTGGCGCGAGCCGACGTCGTACCAGAGGCAGACCGCGGCGACCGGGGTCAGGTGGTCCTCGGAGAGCACCACGCGAAGGCCGTTGGCCAGGCGGTGCTCGGTCGCTGTCAGGCCGCCGGAGCCGGCCTCAGCTGTGGCCGTGTGACCCATGGGCATGTCGTCCCTTCGATCGCGTTGCAGGATGTCCTGCCACTGTATGCAAGCGTGCTGACACCTGGCGAAGTTCCTGGTGCTTCCGCCCTCTGTTCCGGGTCGCGGTCGGCCCTCTGTTCCGGGTCGCGGTCGGCGTTGTCAGCGGGACGGTCCACAATGGTCCGCGTCAGATCCCGTACATCATGTTGGTGAAGGAGCCGCAGCAGCGATGGCCCGCCGCAGCACGAAGACGCCGCCGCCCGACGACTTCGAGGAGAAGATCCTCGACATCGACGTCGTGGACGAAATGCAGGGCTCCTTCCTCGAGTACGCGTACTCGGTGATCTACTCCCGTGCCCTGCCGGACGCCCGGGACGGCATGAAGCCGGTGCACCGCCGGATCGTGTACCAGATGAACGAGATGGGGCTGCGCCGCGACCGGGGCTATGTGAAGTGTGCCCGTGTCGTCGGCGAGGTCATGGGCAAGCTCCACCCGCACGGTGACGCGTCGATCTACGACGCGCTGGTGCGCATGGCCCAGCCCTTCTCCATGCGCCTTCCGCTGGTCGACGGCCACGGCAACTTCGGATCGCTGGGCAACGACGACCCTCCCGCCGCCATGCGGTACACGGAGTGCCGGATGGCCGACGCGACGAGCCTGATGACCGAGTCGATCGACGAGGACACGGTCGATTTCTCACCGAACTACGACGGGCAGGAGCGGGAGCCCGTCGCGCTGCCCGCGGCCTTCCCGAATCTCCTGGTCAACGGCGCCTCCGGCATCGCGGTCGGCATGGCGACGAACATGCCGCCGCACAATCTGGGCGAGGTCATCGCCGCCGCGCGCCATCTGATCAAGCACCCGGGCGCGGATCTCGAGACGCTGATGCGTTTCGTCCCGGGCCCGGACCTGCCGACCGGCGGCCGGATCGTCGGTCTGTCCGGGATCAAGGACGCGTACGAATCGGGCCGCGGCACCTTCAAGATCCGCGCGACGGCGACCGTGGAGGACGTGACGGCGCGCCGCAAGGGCCTCGTCGTCACCGAACTGCCCTTCAGCGTCGGCCCGGAGAAGGTCATCGCGAAGATCAAGGACCTGGTCGGCTCGAAGAAGCTGCAGGGCATCGCGGACGTCAAGGACCTCACGGACCGTGAGCACGGACTGCGCCTGGTCATCGAGATCAAGAACGGTTTCATTCCCGAGGCCGTGCTGGAGCAGCTCTACAAGCTGACGCCGATGGAGGAGTCCTTCGGTATCAACAATGTGGCGCTGGTCGACGGCCAGCCGCTGACGCTGGGCCTCAAGGAGCTGCTGGAGGTCTATCTCGACCACCGCTTCGAGGTCGTCCGGCGCCGCAGCGAGTTCCGGCGCGGGAAGAAGAGCGACCGGCTGCATCTGGTCGAGGGCCTGCTCGTCGCCCTGCTCGACATCGACGAGGTCATCCGTCTCATCCGCTCCAGCGACAATTCGGCGCAGGCCAAGGAGCGGCTCATCGCGCACTTCTCGCTCAGCGAGGTCCAGACGCAGTACATCCTGGACACGCCGCTGCGCCGGCTCACCAAGTTCGACCGGATCGAGCTGGAGAGCGAGCGCGACCGGCTCAACGCGGAGATCGCGGAGCTGACCCGGATCCTGGAGTCGGACGCGGAGCTGCGCAAGCTCGTCTCCTCCGAACTGGCCGCGGTGGCCAAGAAGTTCGGCACCGAGCGGCGCACGGTGCTGCTGGAGTCCGCGGGCGCGGCGGTGACGTCCGTGCCGCTGGAGGTGGCGGACGACCCGTGCCGGGTGCTGCTGTCCTCGACGGGGCTGCTGGCCCGTACGGTCACCGGTGAGCCGCTGCCGGGCGACGGCGGCAGGCGCACCAAGCACGACGTGATCGTCTCCGCCGTGCCCGCGACGGCGCGCGGTGACGTGGGCGTGGTCACCTCTGCGGGCCGGCTGCTGCGGCTCTCGGTGATCGATCTCCCGCAGCTTCCGGACACCGCTTCGGCGCCGAACCTGTCGGGTGGGGCGCAGCTCTCCGAGTTCCTGTCCCTGGAGGCGGACGAGACGGTGATCTGCCTGACCACCCTCGACGAGGCCTCGCCCGGCCTGGCGCTGGGCACGCTCCAGGGTGTGGTCAAGCGGGTCGCGCCGGACTATCCGGCCAACAAGGACGAGCTGGAGGTCATCGGCCTCAAGGACGGTGACCGGATCGTGGGCGGCGTCGAGCTCCGCACGGGCGAGGAGGACCTGGTCTTCATCACCTCGGACGCCCAGCTGCTGCGCTTCCAGGCGTCGCAGGTCAGGCCGCAGGGCCGCCCGGCAGGCGGTATGGCGGGCATCAAGCTGGCCGAGGGCGCCGAGGTGATCTCGTTCACCGCCGTCGACCCGGCGGCGGACGCCGTGGTCTTCACGGCCGCGGGCTCGACGGGGGCACTGGACGACTCGGTGACGTCGGCCAAGCTCACGCCGTTCGACCAGTACCCGCGCAAGGGCCGGGCGACCGGTGGTGTGCGCTGCCAGCGGTTCCTCAAGGGCGAGGACGTGCTGGTGCTGGCCTGGGCGGGGGCGGCCCCCGCCCGCGCGGCGCAGAAGAACGGCAGCCCGTCGGAGCTTCCGGAGATCGATCCCCGGCGCGACGGATCGGGTACGCCGCTGACGAAGCCGGTCGAGTCGCTGGCGGGCCCGGCGTCGTAGGCGCGGCCAGGTCCTGGTAGCGCCCCTCCGATCCCGGCACGGCGGAGGGGCGCTCAGCTCCAGGGGATGTTCCGCCAGGGGCTGCCCTCCTCCGCGACGAGCAGCCGGTGGGCGGAGAGCGCGTCCTCGTAGAAGGAGCCGTACTCCTCGTCGTCGAAGCGCAGGACCCTGCCCAGCAGATAGCCCGCCGAGAACTCTCCCCACGAGCGGTACGCGGCCTTGCTGAGCGCACCCGCGTGGACGATCGCCTGCTCCGCCTCGTACGGAGTGCACAGCCGGGCGGCCAGCCCCCAGCGGGCCAGGCAGCTCGCCCGCCCGTAGTCGTACGCGGCGGCGGTGGCGACCCAGCCGTCGTCGGGCAGCAGCCCGTCGGCCCGGAATCTTGCCTCGTACCGGAGGATGCGGCGGACCAGCTCCTCCATGTCCTTGACGAGTTCGGGCGGGGCTCCCCGGTCCTGGAGGGACCCGGCAGCGGTCTCCCGCCAGAGGCCGGCGGGCGGCAGCTCGCCCAGGCCCTGGCACAGTCGTTCGCGCACCTTGAGTGCGAATTCCGGCTCGGGCGGGCTGTTGGAGTAGTCCAGCAGCGCGGAGATCTGCTTCTGCCAGCCTGTGTTGTCGGTGAGACCCCAGTCACGGCGCAGCCTGCTCCGGTCGCACTCGTAGTCGGTGTAGACCGCACCGAGCTCGTTCCACGGCACGCCGTCCCGCACCACGAGGTGCGCCCCGCACGCGAGCCCGAAGGCGAGCGGCCCGAACAACGGCCCGGTGTGCAGGGCTGTCAGCCGGTGCCGCGTCGAGCGGTCGTTCTCCGCGTGGTACCGGCGCCATGCGGCGCGGTGCTGGGGCGATGCCGGCAGATGGACGGCCGCCGGAGTGCCGGGATTGACGGCCAGCCACAGCGCAGGGTCGTTCCAGGTGTGCTCGGCCGCCATGTCCAGGTCTATCTCGTGGAAGACCCAGTCCGGGTGCCAGGGCGGCAGCATGCCGCGGGTGAGCAGGGGCCTGAACCGTGTTCCGGTCGTCGGTTCCGTGGCGACGCGCCAGCGGTACATGCCCGGCTCCGCGTCGACCTCGTGGCGGGCCTGTCCGACGTAGAGCCGCTCGGCTGCCAGCACCCGCAACTGCGCGTCCACGTCCCCGCGCTGCCCGGCCTCGCACAGCGCTCGCTCCACCGGAGTCGGGGGGATCCAGTTCATGACCACGGAATGCTCCGATAAGGGCTGTTCGGATCCTGGGTGAGCATCCGGTGCTGGACGACCGACTCCTGGTACGTCCGCCCGAACTCGTCCTCGTCGAAGGCGAGTACACGCGCCAGGCAGTACGCCGCCGAGAACGCGCTCCACGAGGCGTACCTCTCCTGGCTCAGCCTGCCCGCCTTCAGCACCGCCTGCTCCGCCTCCTGCGGATCGCACAGGCGGGCTCCGAGCCCCATCCGCACGAAGGTGATGATCCGTCCGTAGTCGAACGCGGCCGCCGAGTCGACGCGTTCACCGGCGCCGAGCACCCCGTCGGCGCGGAAGCGCTCCTCGTAGCGGGCGATCCGCTTCGTGGTGTCCCGGACCTCCTCGACGGTCTCCTCGTCCGCTCTGCGCGTCATGAGGGTCCGCGTGACGTCGTCCAGCCACTCCTCTTCGGAGGGGTGCCGGCCCAGGCGTCCGGCCAGCCCGGCGCGGGCACTCAGGGCGATGGCCTCCTCCCTGCCGGAGAGCCTGGCCTCGTACAGGTCGGCGAGCTTGTCGCGGTACTGGGCGCGGTTCCTCACCCTCCAGGTGCCGCGCAGGGTGCCGATGTCCGTGGGGTAGTCGAAGTACGTCGTGCCGAGTTCGTTCCACGCGACGCTGTTGTGCAGCGCCAGATGCGCGCCGCAGGCCAGCCCGTGGGCCAGGGCTCCGTGCGACGGGCCGTGGGAATGCGTGACCAGCAGGCCGCGCGGTGGACCGCCGGCCTCTTCGGCTGTCTTCAGCCACGCCTTGCGGTGGGACCGCTTGGCGTCGACGCTGATGGCGCACGGCGTACCCGGGTTGACGGCCAGCCGCCACTTGTCGTTCGGCCATGCCCGGGCCAGCTCGGCGAGGGTCGTGGACCGGTGCACCCACTCCGGGTGCCAGGGCGCCAGCATGCCCGCCGTGAACACCGCGATGCCCCACTGACCGGTCAGCGGGTCCTTGACGGGAACGAGCGGGGCGGCGGAACCGGGGGTGTCCGCGTACAGCCGGCCGACGGGCAGGAACAGCCTGGCGCGCGCGAGGACGGCGAGTCCCGCCTCCTGGCCGCCGGCCGTCCTTGCCTCGTACAGCAGTTGTTCCGTTTCGGTCGGCGGTACCCACCCCGTTGTCCCTGTCGTCACGGGTTGATCCTATGAACCGCCTACTTCCCGTCGAACAAGGGGTCACTGCAAGTAGCCGTCCGGGCCCTGCTGTTCGGGCACGTATCGCAGGACGCCCCACATGCTGTGTTCGGCCGGGGCGTCCTGCGGTCCGGTCACCCGGGCGGCATCGAGCCCTTCGAGCAGGGCGTCGGTGTCGGTGCCGGAGCCGATGAGGACCAGCTGGGTCTGCCGCGCGGCGGTGTCGCCCGCCGGCCAGGGCTCCGGGTAGAAGCGGAGGAAGCGGCCGACCGCGTGGACGGCGTACCGGTTACGGGGGTCGGCCTCGCCGAAGTCGACGAAGCCCTTGATCCGGTAGAGCCCCTCGGGCCGCGAGTCGAGGAAGTCCAGCAGCCTGCGCGGGTGGAGGGGCTCGGCGGCGGTGAACGAGACGGTCTCGTAGGCGGCGTGCAGATGGCCGTCGTGGTCGTCGTGGCCGTCGTGCTCGTGGTCGACCTGCTCGTGCTCGTCGTCGTAGAGGTCCTCGAACGACAGCTGGCCCACGCGCTCGCCACGCGGGCGGCACTCGAAGAGCAGCTCGGGATCGACGCGCCCGTACGTCGCCGGGATCACCGCGGCCTCGGCGAGCCCCTCGATCCGCTCGCGCAGCAGTTGCCCGGCGGCCTCGTCGATCCGGTCCGCCTTGTTGAGCACGATCAGATCGGCGATGCCGAGATGCCGGTCGATCTCGGGGTGCCGCTCGCGGGTGGCCTCGAACTCGGCGGCGTCGACGACCTCGACGAGGCCGCCGTACACGATCCGTTCGTTCTCACTGGCCAGGAGCATTCGGACGAGTTCCTGCGGCTCGGCGAGACCGCTCGCCTCGATGACGATCACATCGAGCCGGGCGGCGGGCCGGGTGAGCTTGTCGAGGAAGACGTCCAGCTCGCTCGCGTCCACCGCGCAGCACAGACAGCCGTTGCCCAGGGACACCGTGGAGTCGCCGAGCTGGCCGGCCACGGTCATGGCGTCGATCTCGATCGACCCGAAGTCGTTGACGATGGCGCCGATCCGGGTCCCGCGGCCGGCCCGCAGCAGATGGTTGAGCAAGGTCGTCTTGCCGGATCCCAGAAAGCCCGCGAGAACGATGACGGGGATCTGCGGCTGGCTCAAGACGGCTCCTCCGGGGCTCTCGGTTCGGTCGGAGCCCCAGGATAGGGCGGGTCAGGAGGCCGCCGGGAGCGGCTGGGGCGGCGGCGGACCCACATAGCGCGCCGCCGGGCGGATGATCTTGGAGTCCTCGGCCTGCTCCAGGATGTTGGCGCTCCAGCCGACCACCCGGGCCGCGCAGAACGTCGGAGTGAACATGTCCCGCGGCAGTCCGCACAGCTCCATGACCACGCCCGCGTAGAACTCCACATTGGTGTGCAGTTCGCGTCCCGGCTTCAGCTCCGCGAGGATCGCCTCGACCCGTGCCTCCACCTCGACCGCGAGGTCGACCAGCGGCCCGCCGAAGCTCTGGGCGATGGAGCGCAGCATGCGTGAGCGAGGATCCTCCGTGCGGTAGACCGGGTGTCCGAAGCCCATGATCCGCTCCCCCGCGAGAACCCGTTCCCTGATCCACGGGTCGATGCGGTCCGGCGTGCCGATCGCGTCGAGCGTGTCCAGCGCGCGGCTCGGCGCGCCGCCGTGCAGCGGCCCCGAGAGCGCTCCGACCGCGCCGACCAGGCAGGCCACGAGATCCGCACCGGTGGAGGTGATCACCCGGGCGGTGAAGGTGGAGGCGTTGAATCCGTGGTCCACGGTGGAGATGAGGTACTGCTCGACCGCCCGCGCGCGGCCGGCGTCCGGCTCGGAACCGGTCAGCATGTAGAGGTAGTTGGCGGCGTACGGAAGATCCTCGCGCGGTTCGACCGCCTCCAGTCCCCGGCCGAGCCGGTACAGCGCGGTCAGCAGCGTCGGCACGGCGGCGCAGGCCGCGAGCGCGTCCGCACGGCGGCGTCCGGCGTCGAGGTCGTACACGGGCCGCAGCCCCGCCGACGCTCCGAGCAGTGAGAGCGCGGTGCGCAGTCCGGCGAGCGGGCCGGACGGGGCGCAGGAACGGGCGATGGCGGGCAGTGCCGCCCGGACGTCGTCGGGCAGCCGGCGCAGTGACGCGGTCCGCGTCAGGAAGGCCTCGCGCTGCGCGGCGTCCGGCAGCCGGCCGTGGAACATCAGATGCCAGACGTCCTCGAAGCTGCTGCTCTCCGCGAGCTCCACGGCCGAGTACTGGCGGTAGTGGTAGAAGCCCTCGCGCCCTCGGACGTCACCGAGCGCGGTGTCGGTGACCACGACGCCCGCGAGTCCGCGCGGGACGTCGAGAGGCGCGGCTGCCCCGTTGGTGCTCTGCATGGTTGGTGTCCTCCCTTAGTTGATTCGACTGTCCATGCTTGACTTTGTCGCTGTCAATATTGATTGAATCAATACATGTACAGGGTGTGTACGGTGTCCTCATGACGGATCAGGATCACGCCGCGGACGGAGAGCGGCTGACCACGCGCGAGGCGGCCGAACGGCTCGGCGTGAAGCCCGAGACGGTGTACGCGTACGTCAGCCGCGGGCAGCTCGCCAGCCGACGCGATCCCGCCGGGCGCGGCAGCACGTTCGACGCCAAGGAGGTCGACGCGCTCGTCCGCAGGGGCCGCCGGGAACCGGCCGCCGGCAGCGACGCCGTCCAGCGGATCCGCACGGGCATCACGCTGATCGACAAGGACCGCTACTACTTCCGCGGCGTCGACGCGACCGAACTCGCGCGCCGGTACGACTACGAGGAGATCGCCGACTGGCTGTGGACCGGCACGCTGCGGGCAGGCATCCGCTTCACCGCACCGCCCGACGCGCTCGCCGCGGCCCGGCGCGCGGTCGCGGCGCTGCCGGGCCACAGCGGCTCGACGGACCGGCTCCGGGTGGCGGCGATCGCCGCGGCGGCCGCCGATCCGCTCCGCTTCGACCTCGACCGGGACGCCGTGCTCGGCGTCGCCCGCATGCTCATCCCCACCCTGGTCGACGCGCTCCCCACGGTCGGCCGCGCGCATCGTGGCGAGGGCAGGCTCGCCTGGCGCCTCTGGTCACGGCTCACCGCCGAGCAGCCCGGCGAGGCGTCCCTGCGCGCCCTCGACATGGCGCTGTCGCTGCTGATCGACCACGATCTCGCCGCCTCGACACTCGCGGTGCGGGTCGCGGCGTCGGCCCGCGCTCATCCGTACGCCGTAGTGTCGGCAGGACTCGGTGCGCTGGACGGTCCGCTGCACGGGGCCGCCAGTGGGCTCGCCCACCGGATGCTCGCCGAGGTGCTGGAGCGCGGCAGTGCGGCGCCGGTCGTCGCCGACCATCTGCGCGCGGGCCGCCGGGTGCCGGGACTCGGCCACCGCCTGTACCCGGCCCAGGACCCGCGCGCCGAGGCCCTGTTCGACGTACTGGCGACGATTCCCGGCGCCCGCCCCGCGCTGGACGCCGCCAAGGAGGTCGAGGCGACGACCGCCCGCCAGGTGGAACTGCACGCCAATGTGGACCTGGCGCTCGCGGTGCTGTCGGTGTCGGCCGGAATGCCGGCCGAGGCGGGCGAGACCGTCTTCGCGGTGGCGCGCACGGCCGGCTGGATCGCGCATGCCCTGGAGGAGTACGAGGAGCGTCCACTGCGGATGCGCCCCAGCGGGCAGTACAACGGCCCGCGCCCGCCGAGACCGCTGCCTTGAGGCGTCCGGGCCGGCCGACCGGGCGGGCCCGGGCACCGGGCCCGTCGGCCCAACGGGCCCAGGGCCGACCGCCGTTGAGACCCCCCACCGCCGGCAGGCCGGTCGCAGCACCAGTACGGGCGTCAGCCCGCGCCGCCGGACGGCCGTCCCGGGCCCGCAGCCACGCGGCGGTGTCCCGGGACAGCCCGCCTTCCTCCGGCGGGCCGCCGTCAGCAGGACGGAGTCGTACGCCGGCAGGACGGCCCGCTCTGCGCCCAGGTCCACCACGCGCACCAGCCCGTCCTGCCGGGCGAAGGCCGACGTTACGGGTCTGCAGGTGGTGTTTCCGTCCTCTGCCTCGCACGAGATGCGGGCGACGGCGCAGCGCCCGGGGGATCGCCGCGCACCAGGGCGCACCGACGGGGGCTTGGGCTCTCAGCGGTGCCGGAAGCCGCGGCACATGGCTTGCGGCGCACGCGAACGGCGTGCGCGAACCGCGTGGGCACGGACGGTGACATTTCCCGAAGGGTGCCGGGGCCCCTTACCGTGCATGGGTATGAGCCCCGCACCGACCGGCCCCGCAGGCGCCCCCGCGAGACGGCGGCGGCTCGGCTGGCCGCGGCGGGTCTTCGCACAGGTTCTGCTGATGCAGCTGGCCGTCGCCACCGGCGTCACCGTGCTGGCCACCGGCCTCTTCCTGGCACCGCTGAGCGCCCAGCTCGACGACCAGGCCATGCGGCGCGCGCTCGCGATCGCCGAGACCTCCGCCTCGCCTCAGGTCGCCGAGGATCTCCTCACCACGCCGCCGTCCCTCCGCGGCCCCGTACAGGCCGAGGCGGAGCGTATCCGGGAGGCAGCCGGCGCCGAGTACGTGGTGGTCATGGACATGCGGGGAGTGCGCTGGTCGCACACCGACCCCGGCGAGATAGGCAGGGTCGTCTCCACCGACCCGAGTGAGCCTCTCGCGGGCAAGCATGTGATGGAGATCGACAGCGGCACCCTCGGCCGCTCCGCCCGCGGAAAGGTCCCGCTGCGCGACGACCAGGGCAAGATCATCGGCGCGGTCTCCGTCGGCATCGAGTACGACAGTGTCCGCGACCGTCTGCTCGCCGCCATTCCCGGGCTGCTCGCCTACGCGGGCGGCGCCCTGGCCGCCGGTGCCCTCGCCGCGTACATGATCTCCCGGCGGCTCCAGCGGCAGACCCACGACCTGGCCTTCTCCGATATCTCGGCGCTGCTCGCCGAGCGCGAGGCGATGCTGCACGGCATCAGGGAAGGCGTCGTCGCCCTCGACCGGTCCGGCCGGATCCGGCTGATGAACGACGAGGCGCAGCGCCTTCTCGGTCTCGGGCCGGAGGCCACCGGGCAACCGCTCGACGAGGTGCTCGGTGCCGGCCGCACCACGGATGTGCTGGCCGGCCGGGTGACCGGCGAGGACCTGGTGACAGTGCGCGGCCACCGCGTACTGATCGCCAACCGGATGCCGACCGACGACGGCGGCGCCGTCGCCACGCTCCGCGACCGCACCGAACTGGAACAGCTCGGCCGCGAACTGGACTCCACCCGCGGGCTGATCGACGCGCTGCGCGCCCAGGACCATGAACACGCGAACCGTATGCACACGCTGCTCGGGCTGCTGGAGCTGGAGATGCACGAGGAAGCCGTGGAGTTCGTGACCGAGGTCGTCGGGGTGCACCGGGCCACCGCGGAACAGGTCACCGAGAAGATCCACGACCCGCTGCTGGCCGCGCTGCTGGTCGGCAAGGCGACGGTGGCGGCGGAGCGGGGCGTCTCGCTGCGGATCTCGCCCGGCACCCTGCTGCCGGACCGGCTGGTCGACCCCCGTGGCCTGGTGACCGTCGTCGGCAATCTCATCGACAACGCGCTGGACGCAGCCGCCGGCTCCGAGGACCCGCGCATCGAGATCGAGCTGCGCGGCGAGGGGCGTACGGCCGTGCTGCGGGTCTCCGACAGCGGCCCGGGCGTCCCGGCCGAGCAGCGCGAGCTGATCTTCACCGAGGGCTGGTCCACGAAGGAGCTTCCTGCGCACGGCAAGCGGGGGCTCGGGCTCGCGCTGGTCCGGCGTTTCGCGGAGCGGCAGGGCGGCAGTGCCCGGGTGGCCGAGGCCGGTGCGGCCGTGGGCGGCGGTGCGGAGTTCACGGTCGTACTCCCCGAGGCCCTGACGGAACCGGGTCTCGCGACCGTGGGAGAGCCACGATGACCACGCTGCCCGACGAGCTGATCAACGTCCTGGTCGTGGACGACGACGTCCGGGTCGCGAACATCAACGCTGCCTATGTCTCCAAGGTGCCGGGCTTCCGGGTGGTCGCACAGGCGCACTCCGCAGCCGAGGCGCTCTCGCGGATCGCCGAACTGCCCGTGGATCTGATCCTGCTGGACCACTATCTGCCGGACGAGAACGGACTCTCGGTCGTCCGGGAACTGCGCCGCCAGGGCCACCAGACCGACGTGATCATGGTGACCGCGGCGCGCGATGTCGCCACCGTCCAGGCAGCGATGCGGCACGGGGCGCTCCAGTATCTGGTGAAGCCGTTCAACTTCGCCGGCCTGCGCGCCAAGCTGGAGGCGTACGCGGCACTCCGCCGCACCCTGGAAAGCGGCGGCGAGGCCGAACAGGACGAGGTGGACCGGATCTTCGGCGCCCTCTCGGCCACCGGCGCACCCGGCCTACCCAAGGGCCACTCCCCCACCACAGCCGAGCTGGTCCGCAAGGTCCTGCTGGCCGCCGACGCCGCGCTGTCCGCCCAGGAGATCGCCGAACGGGCGGGCGTCAGCCGCCAGACCGCGCAGCGCTATCTGAAGCTCCTGGAACGCTCGGGCAGGGTGCGGCTGTCCTTGCGGTACGGCGAGACGGGCCGCCCGGAGCACAGATACACGTGGGCGACGAGCGCCTAGGTGTATTGATCACGAGCGTTGTCAGCACTCGTGATCAACACCCCTGGCACTCCAGTGGGAACGACCCGCCCGGCGGGTCGTGCGGATCAGGCCCTGCCCGTCCTGTCAGTCCTCTACACCGCACCCGCCCCGGTCAGCGCCCGTACCTCCGTCTCCGCGTGCTTCGCCTCGTCCGGCTCCTCGGACGATGTGACCGTGCCGATCCAGCCCGCGAGGAAGCCCAGCGGGATGGAGACCACGCCCGGGTTCTGCAGCGGGAAGACATGGAAGTCCAGGCCCGGGAACAGCGCTTCCGGGCTGCCCGACACGACCGGGGAGAGCAGCACCAGCAGCAGTGCGGGAAGCAGCCCGCCGTACACCGACCACACCGCGCCTCGCGTGGTGAAGTTCCGCCAGAACAACGAGTAGAGCAGCACCGGCAGATTGGCCGAAGCGGCGACGGCGAAGGCCAGCCCGACCAGGAAGGCGACATTCAGATCGCGGGCGAGCAGGCCGAGGGCGATCGCGGCCGCTCCGACCCCGGCCGCCGCGACCCGCGCCACCGCGACCTCGCTGTACTGCTTCGCACGGCGGCGCTTCAGCGAGGCGTACAGGTCATGGGTGACCGAGGCCGAGGAGGCGAGCGTGATCCCGGCGACGACGGCCAGGATCGTCGCGAAGGCCACGGCCGCGACGACGGCGAACAGCACCGTGCCCCCGGTGGAGCCCGCTCCCCCTCCGAGGTCGAGGGCGAGCAGCGGAACCGCCGTGTTCCCCGCCGCGTTCGACGCCCGTACCTCGTCGGTGCCGAGAATGGCCGCGGCGCCGAAGCCGAGGACGATCGTCATCAGATAGAAGCTGCCGATCAGCCCGATGGACCAGACGACGGAGCGACGGGCGGCCCGTGCGGTCGGCACGGTGTAGAAGCGCGACAGGATGTGGGGCAGGCCCGCGGTACCCAGGACGAGTGCCAGCCCGAGGCTGATGAAGTCCAGGCGCGCGGTCCAGTCGCCGCCGTACCGCAGGCCCGGCGAGAGGAAGTCCCTGCCGTGGCCGCTCTGTTCGGCCGCGGAGTTGAGCAGCTGGTTGAAGTCGCCGTGGAAACGGATCAGTACGAGCACGGTGAGCGCGACTGCTCCCGCCATCAGCAGCACGGCCTTGACGATCTGGATCCAGGTGGTGGCTCGCATCCCTCCCAACGACACGTAGACGACCATCAGGGCGCCGACACCGATGACGGTCCATGAGCGTGCGGCTTCGCTCGTCCCGCCCAGAAGCAGAGCGACCAGGCTCCCTGCCCCCACCATCTGCGCCACCAGATAGAGAACGGACACGGTGACCGAGGAAGTTCCCGCCGCGATACGGACCGGGCGTTCGCTCATCCTGGCGGCGACCACGTCCGCGAGCGTGAACCGGCCGCAATTGCGGACGAGTTCGGCGACGAGCAGCAGCACGACCAGCCAGGCGACGAGGAAGCCCACGGAGTAGAGCATCCCGTCGTAGCCGTAGAGCGCGATGAGGCCGGAGATGCCGAGGAAGGAAGCCGCGGACATGTAGTCGCCGGCGATGGCGAATCCGTTCTCCATGGGCGAGAACAGGCGCCCGCCCGCGTAGAACTCCTCCGCCGAGCCACGGCGATTGCGGCTCACCCATGTGGTGATCGCCAGGGTCACGGCGATGAACGCGCTGAACAGCAGCAGCGCCAGAGTCTGGTGGTCGTCGGTCAACGCTCGTTCCCCCGCGTCATCTCCTGGTCGTGGGTCCGGTCGAAGACGGTCCACCGCAGATCGAGCGCCGCGCGGTCACGGCGCAGCCGGGCATGCCGGGCGTAGGCCCAGGTCAGCAGGAATGTGCTGAGGAACTGGCCGAGTCCGGCCACCATCGCCACGTTCACCGCGCCGGCGACGGGCCTCGCCATCAGCCCGGGTGCGGTGGTGGCGGCGATGACGTACGCCACGTACCAGACGAAGAAGGCGAGGGTCGCGGGTACGACGAATCGCCGGTAGCGGCTGCGCACCTCCTGGAAGGCGGCGCTGCGCCGCACCTCCACATAGATGTCCGTCGCGCTGTGGTGGTGCTCCGTGCCCGCGGCCCCGGGGGACACCGCGGGCACGGGTGCTCCCGACCCGTCCAGCTCGCCCCAGCCGGCGGCCAGCGCGTCGTACCACGGGTCGTCGAGCCGCACTGCCCCGGCGTCCCGGCCTTCCTGCTTCTCCACGCTCTGTTCTCCTTGTCAGCGAACCGTTTCGGCCGCGTGCACAAGGATGGACATAGCGGGAAGATCCAGGACTCTGCTCTTCTGTCTCTTCACCCCATCAGGTGATGGATGCCCCACCCTCCCGGGGGTGGGGCCCAGTTCGCTCCGCCCGGGCCGGCGAGGAGACCCGCCCGGGCCGGCCTCAGGCGTCGATGCGCGAGCGGTCGAGCGTCGCCGCGGAGCTCGTGATGAACTCCTTGCGCGGCGCCACCTCGTTGCCCATCAGCAGATCGAAGACCTGCTCCGCGGAGTCCAGATCACCGATGTTGATCCGGCGCAGCGTGCGGTGGCGCGGATCCATCGTGGTCTCCGCGAGCTGGTCGGCGTCCATCTCGCCGAGGCCCTTGTAGCGCTGGATGGAGTCCTTGAAGCGGATCCCCTTGCGCTGGAACTCGAGCAGCGTCGAGCGCAGTTCGTTGTCCGAGTACGTGTAGACGTACTTGTCCTGGCCCCTCTTGGGCTGGATCAGCTCGATCCGGTGCAGCGGCGGCACGGCCGCGAAGACCCGGCCGGCCTCGACCATCGGCCGCATGTAGCGCTGGAAGAGCGTGAGCAGCAGACAGCGGATGTGCGCGCCGTCGACGTCGGCGTCGACGAGGAGGACGATCTTGCCGTACCGAGCCGCGTCGATGTCGAAGGTCCGGCCGGAACCCGCCCCTATGACCTGGATGATCGCGCCGCACTCGGCGTTCTTGAGCATGTCCGAGACGGACGACTTCTGGACGTTGAGGATCTTGCCGCGGATCGGGAGCAGCGCCTGGAATTCGGAGTTCCGGGCGAGCTTGGCCGTGCCGAGCGCGGAGTCTCCCTCGACGATGAAGAGCTCGCTCCGGTCGACGTCGTCACTGCGGCAGTCCGCGAGCTTGGCCGGCAGCGAGGACGACTCCAGGGCCGTCTTACGGCGCTGCGCCTCCTTGTGCTGGCGCGCGGCGATACGTGTGCGCGCCGCGGCGACGGCCTTCTCCAGAACCGCCCGGGCCTGTGCCTTGGCATCGCGCTTGGTCGAGGTCAGAAAGGCCTTGAGCTCCTTGGCCACGACATTGGCGACGATCCGGTTGGCCGCGGAGGTGCCGAGGACCTCCTTGGTCTGGCCTTCGAACTGCGGCTCGGCGAGCCGTACGGTCACGACGGCGGTCAGGCCCTCGAGTGCGTCGTCCTTGACGATGTCGTCCTCGGCGACGCGCAGCAGCTTCGCGGAGCGCAGGACTTCATTGACGGTCTTGGTGAGGGAGCGCTCGAAACCGGTGACGTGCGTGCCGCCCTTGGGCGTGGCGATGATGTTGACGAACGACTTGACCGTGGTGTCGTAGCCCGTGCCCCAGCGCAGGGCGATGTCGACGGCGAGGTCGCGGGTGACCTCGGTCGGCGTCATGTGACCGCGGTCGTCGAGGACCGGGACGGTCTCCTTGAAGGTGCCGTTGCCGGTGAGGCGCAGGACGTCGCAGACGGCCTTGTCCTGTGCGAGGTACTCACAGAATTCGCTGATGCCGCCGTCGAAGCGGAAGATCTCCTGCGACTTGCCCTCGCCCGCCAGGTCGCGCTCGTCACGGACCACGATCGTGAGGCCCGGCACGAGGAACGCGGTCTGGCGGGCCCGCTGGTGGAGCGTCTCCAGGGAGAGCTTGGCGTCCTTGAGGAAGATCTGCCGGTCCGCCCAGTAGCGGACGCGGGTGCCGGTGCGGGTCCGGGGCACCCGCTTGCCCTTGATCAGCCCGTTGGCCGGGTCGAAGGGGGCGTCGGGGCCGGACTCGGTGAAGATGCCGGGGACGCCGCGCCGGAAGCTGATCGAGTGGGTCGCGCTGCCCCGGTCGACCTCGACGTCGAGGCGGGCCGAGAGGGCGTTGACGACGGAGGCGCCCACGCCGTGCAGGCCGCCGGAGGCCGCGTACGAGCCACCGCCGAACTTTCCGCCGGCGTGCAGCTTGGTCATGACGACCTCGACGCCGGACAGACCGGTCTTGGGCTCGACGTCCACGGGGATACCGCGACCGTTGTCCCGGACCTCCACAGAGCTGTCCTCATGGAGGATCACCTCGATGTGGTCGCAGTAGCCGCCGAGGGCCTCGTCCACCGAGTTGTCGATGATCTCCCACAGGCAGTGCATGAGACCGCGGCTGTCGGTCGATCCGATGTACATGCCCGGCCGCTTGCGGACCGCCTCGAGCCCTTCGAGGACGAGCAGGTGCCGCGCGGTGTAGTTGGAGCCGTCACGGTCTGCGGTCAGTACCGCACTGGACGGCACGGACGTTTCGGCGGTCACGCGGTTCGCTCCTCGCTGAATTTGAATCTGGCCCTGTGGGGGTAAAGGCCCGGCGTCGGTCGCCGGTCAGAGGGTACCGAGGCCTGGTAGAGCCGATGTAACGCCACCCTCGTGATTTCTCATGCTAGTCCAGAGTCGCATACACGTTCGATCCCTCGATGGAGTGACGCGCACATCACGTTCCCTTCGAGGCATGAACCATTTAGGCTCCGGGCACGTCCTCTTGAACAACCGGCAACCCAGCCGGGGAGGACGGCACGACAAAGACAAGCAAGCGAAACCGTAGAGCGAAGCAATACGGCACATTCGCCGCCAACCGGCAGCAGACAGCCACCTTGACGAAGAAGTTTCAGGGAAAAGGCACGAGCGGGAACGTTTTCGGCCTGGTTGGATGTTGACCCTGGTACGACAGCTCGTCGAGCTAGAGAAGAGGCGACGTGACTACTGTTCTGACCCCCGCGAGCCCGCTGACGGCCGCTGACCGCTGCGACCGCTGCGGCGCCCAGGCGTACCTGCGCGTCGTCCTGACAAGCGGCGGTGAGCTGCTCTTCTGTGCCCACCACGGGCGCAAGTTCGAGCCGGAACTCAAGAAGATCGCCGCAGAGATACAGGATGAGACGGACCGACTGACGGTCGTACCGGCCAACGCCGGCGACGACGAACGCTGACCTCGCATCCCACGACGAGCTAGCGGTCGGTCCCGGACCGGCCAATGGGCGGCCGCCCCTCAGACCAGGGGCGGCCGCCCATTCTCATATCCGTTCACATCAACAGGGCGAACCGGCAGATTCCGAATCCTGGCGCACTGTCACCACACACGTTCGGAATGTGACCAATTCCCTTTTACCCAGAGCTTTCCTGGACTCACAGCTTGTCCGCCAGCGACGCGAGCACCGCGGACACCCGGGTGTAGACCCCGGGGCTGTCCCCGCGGCCACAGCCGCTTCCCCAGGACACGAGCCCGATCAGCCGGCCACGCGCCACCAGCGGCCCTCCGCTGTCCCCCTGGCAGGCATCGTGCCCTCCTCCCGGATCACCGGCACAGAGCATCGTGCGCGCCATGTAACGGCCTCCTGCTCTGCCGGGATAGGCGCGCGCGCACACCTCGTCCGGCAGCACGCGGACAGGCGCGGAGCGCAGCGCGAAGGCATAGCTGCCGCCCCCTGTCGTATCGCCCCAGCCATAGACCGTCGCCGCGGTGCCCGGCGCGTACGCGGCATCGCCCGGGGCCGCTGCCCGGATCACGTACTTCGCGGGGAGCGCTTTCGACAGGGTGAGCACAGCCAGGTCCGAGGAGCTCGTGCGCGGGTCGTAGCCGGGCGCGATCAGCACCTGCCGCACCGGGATCTCATGACCGCCGGCGCCCCGCAGGTCCTCGCGTCCCGCGAGGACACGCAGATCGCGGACCTCGCTCACAGCCGCCCCCAGCACCTCACGGCTGAGGCAGTGGGCCGCTGTCAGCACCTTCGTCGGTGCCACCACCACGCCGCCGCAGAACTGTCCGCCCCGGATACCTCCGAACCGGTCACGGCTGGACAGGGCGACGACCCATGGGCTGTCCACGGACCGCACCGGCGCACCCCCGATGATGACGCTATCGGCGGCGGCCGGGGCCGGGGAAGCGAGCGGCGCCAGGACTGTTGCCGCGGCCAGGGCCATGGCTCCCGTCAGTGCTCGTGTAATGGGGCGACGCATGCGGCCTCCTGACTCTCCGGTGAACTCCGTCCACTCAGAGTCAGCCAGCGGGCCACTGCCCGCACCTGCGCGGGACTGCCCTGGAAGGCCGGCTGCACGGAAATGACCGAGGGCCAGGCTCCCTCTCGGCAGCCGGGCCCTCGTACGTGCGGTACGTCCTAGTCCAGGTAGTCGCGCAGCACCTGGGACCGCGACGGGTGGCGCAGCTTCGACATGGTCTTGGACTCGATCTGACGGATGCGCTCACGCGTCACGCCGTAGACCTTGCCGATCTCGTCGAGCGTCTTCGGCTGTCCGTCGGTGAGGCCGAAGCGCATGGAGACGACGCCCGCCTCGCGCTCCGAGAGCGTGTCGAGCACCGAGTGCAGCTGCTCCTGAAGGAGCGTGAAGCTGACCGCGTCGGCCGGGACGACCGCCTCGGAGTCCTCGATCAGGTCACCGAACTCGCTGTCGCCGTCCTCACCCAGCGGGGTGTGGAGGGAGATCGGCTCGCGGCCGTACTTCTGGACCTCGATGACCTTCTCCGGGGTCATGTCGAGCTCCTTGGCCAGCTCCTCCGGGGTGGGCTCACGGCCCAGGTCCTGGAGCATCTGGCGCTGCACACGCGCGAGCTTGTTGATGACCTCGACCATGTGCACCGGGATACGGATGGTGCGGGCCTGGTCGGCCATGGCGCGGGTGATCGCCTGACGGATCCACCAGGTGGCGTACGTGGAGAACTTGTAGCCCTTGGTGTAGTCGAACTTCTCGACGGCGCGGATCAGACCGAGGTTGCCCTCCTGGATCAGGTCCAGGAAGAGCATGCCGCGGCCGGTGTAGCGCTTGGCCAGCGAGACGACCAGGCGGAGGTTGGCCTCCAGCAGGTGGTTCTTGGCGCGGCGCCCGTCCTCGGCGATGATCTCCAGCTCGCGCTTGAGCTTCGGGGCGAGCTTGTCGGAGTTCGCCAGCTTGTCCTCGGCGAACAGACCCGCTTCGATGCGCTTGGCCAGCTCGACCTCCTGCTCGGCGTTGAGCAGGGGGACCTTGCCGATCTGCTTGAGGTAGTCCTTGACCGGGTCGGCGGTCGCACCGGCGACGGCGACCTGCTGCGCGGGAGCGTCGTCCTCGTCCTCGTCGGACAGGACGAAGCCCTTGCTCTCGCCCTCGGTCTCCTCGTCCTCGCCCTTACCGGGCTGGACCTCCTCGAGCAGCTCCTCGCCCTCGAGGCCCTCGTCGGTGTCCTTCTTGGCGGCGGTCTTCTTGCCGACCGCCGTCGTCTTCTTGGCGGCGGTCTTCTTGGCCGCCGTCGCCTTCTTGGCCACGGTCTTCTTCGCGGCCACCTTCTTCGCGGGCGCCGCGGTCTCGTCGGCCGTGGCCGCCGCGATCTCGTCGGTCATGGCCGCCGGTGCCGCGGTGGCGGCCGCGACGGTCTTCGCCGCGGTCGTCTTGGCCGCGACGGTCTTGGTGGCGGTGCGCTTTGCCGGGCTCTTAGCTGCGACGCTCTTGCGGGTGCGCTTGGGCGACTCCGCGGCACTGACCATCAGCGTCACACCCTCTTCCTCGAGGATCTGGTTGAGGCTGCGCAGAACATTCTTCCACTGGGTTGGCGGAATCTGGTCAGCCTCGAAGGCCCGACGCACGTCATCGCCGGCGATCTGCCCATCAGCCTTTCCCCGCTCGATGAGCGCCATCACAGACTCGGACTCGGCGATCTCCGGCGGGAGCGTACGGGATGTGCTGGCCGACACGAACAACCTCTCGGAACGATGGAAAACGGCTTCCGGCCCCGCCCATGATCGGGCCGGAGCCGACGACCGCCGGTTGGGGATGTACCGACGGCGCGGGCTGAGCCTCAGAGCTGCACAGCGCCATGAACGGCGTCTGTATTCCCTCCTCGGCTGTCACCTCTTAGGTCATCGCACTGTTTCGAGGAGTGTTACGCCCAATCCGCGTGGCCCGAGTCACACCTCATTTGCGACTAAACGACCAGATGGGGAGTTCACTCCCTATTCGCCCCCACATCCGTGTCGCCGGACCCTCGGGTCCGGCGACACACGATGGGTACGCCTCGGAACGCCCCGGCCGCGCCCCCGGGGGGTCAGTGCTCGCGCGGGGCGGGCACGACGCGCTCCACCTCTGGGTGGACGGTGAGAAGTTGGCGCATGGCCGACTCGGCACTGTGCGCATCCCCGGTGGCGAGGGCGTCGACGATCCTGGCGTGGTGCGCGAGGGACACCTCGGAGGGGCGGTCACATCCGGCGGCCGGGCCCCCGGAGACCTGGAGCGCGGCGGCGACGATGCCGGAGAGGTGCTCCAGCATGCGGTTGCCGGCGACCTGGATCAGGAGGGAATGGAACTCGACGTCGGCACGTGCGAAGGTGATTCCGTCACCCTGCGTAAACGAGTGACTCATGATCTCGACCATGTCGCCGAGCCGCTGCTGGATGTCCTCGCGGCCGTGACCTGCGGCGAGGCGCGCCGCGAGCGGCTCGATCGTCCAGCGCAGCTCGCTCAGCTCACGGCGCTGGTCGTCGCGCTGCGGACCGAAGGCGCGCCACTCGATGATGTCGGGGTCCAGCAGGTTCCAGTCGCTGACCGGACGGACCCGGGTGCCGACGTTCGGACGGGCGCTGACCAGGCCCTTGGCCTCGAGGACGCGCAGCGATTCCCGGACGACGGTGCGGGAGACCTCGAATCGCTGGCCGATCTCCTCGGGTACGAGCGGACGGTCGGCCCCGAGGTCGCCGGAGACGATCATCTGGCCCAGCTGCTGGACGAGTTGACCGTGGAGCCCGCGGCCCCGGCTGCCCGCCGCGCGGCGGCTGACCCGGCCCAGCTCGGCTTCCGTGGTGTCCCAGGCCGGGGGGCCGACGCGGTCGACGCCGGGCGCCTCCGGGTAGGGGTATCGGTCGAGGTCGCCCGGGCCGGCGAGGCCGGACTCGGCGGGGCGGGCGGCGGTCATCATGGTGTGCGCAAGGGTACTCACGCATCCTTTGTCGGCGTGGCTCCGGCACCCCTTGAGGTCTTTGGTGAAAAGCACACGAAAGGGTGATCGCCGCCCACCCTGCAATTGACGCCTTATCGGAAAGAAACGGTCATTCTTCTGGGAGTTACGAGCAGCTCACCGCTCCCCCGGACTCAAGACGTTCACCAACGGGCCCTGCCGCGAAGGCCGGTGAACAGGTATGCACAGAGCAGGGCGGACAGCGACAACGCCAGTGCCGCGCCCACGGGTTGGGCCAGCATCCGCAGCCCGGCCGACAGCCAGGGATCGACCTCGTAGGGCCACTCCAGCCAGGCCAGCTCACGCAAGCGGCCCGGGAGTCCGGCGATCGAACGCGCGGACGGGCCCGCGAACGCCCTCTGCACCAGTGGCACGACCATCACCGGTACGGCGAGCACCGCCGCCACTCCGGCGGCCGTGACCCGGAAGATCCCTGCGGCGAGCAGCCCGGCCCAGGCGCAGCCCACCAGGAGACCGGACCAACTCGCGGACAGCGCGGGCCAGTTGTCCGGCACGGGTGCCACTTCGCCCCCGTACAGGAGACGGAGGACCTGGCCGTCCAGTACGGCGACGAGAAACCCGATCACCAGGGCGGCGCCGGCCGTCACCGCGAGCTTGGCGGACAGCAGCCCGAGGCGGCGAGGAACGGTTCCGCGTCCGGTCGCGAGCGCGGGGTAGCGGAATTCCTCCCCGAAGGAGAGGGAGCCGAGCAGGCCGGCACCGAGGGCGGCGGGCGGCAGTGGCAGCAGCTCGGGCCAGGCGGCGAGCAGGCCCGGCAGCGGGGTGCGGCCGAAGTGCCCGAGCAGCCCTGAGAGGCCGGCCGAGACGACGAGGACGGCTGTCACGATCAGATGGGTCGTCGGGACGCCGAGGAGCCGGCGCAGTTCGTATCGCAGCGGCTGCAGCGGCGTACGGCGCGGGCGGGCCTCGAGACGCGGAAGCGGCGACGGGTCCCCCGCGGGGGGAGGCTGCGCGAGGCTCGCGGCGGGAGCGGATTCGGCCGGGGCGGAGACGCCAGGGGCCGGGGCGGCGGGGGCCGGGGCGGCGGGGGGCAGGGCTGCCGGACCGGCGTCGCCGATCTCGTCGGCGAGTTGGTGGACGAGGACGCCGTGCCGGAAGGCGGTCTCGCCGATCTCGGCACAGCTGCTGCCGTAGACGGAGAGCCGGTTGCCGCCCTCGGCGACGACTTCGACGGAGCGCCGGGCGGCCCGCGCCTCACGACCGACCACCGCGGCGAGCCGTGCGGCGTGCGGGGTACGGACCGCGACGCGCGGCCGGAGCCGGGTGCGGGCGAAGTCCGCCACGTCCTGGTCCGCGACGAGCCGGCCCTTGTCGATGGTGACGACGCGATCCGCGGTCCGGGCCGCCTCTTTGGGGTCCGCGGTCGTGTACAGGACGGTGCCGCCGTGCGCTGCATGGGCGCGGAGCAGTCCGAAGAGCCAGCTCTCCTCCCGTGGCGACAGCCCTTCGGCGGGATCGTCGAGCACGAGGGTGTGAGGGTCACCCAACAGGGCTGAGGCCAGGCCCAGTCTGCGGTCCATGCCGAGGGAGAGCGTGCCGAGACGTGCGTCGCGCAGGGCGCCGATGCCGACGACTTCGAGCATGTCGTCGGCGCGTGACACGGGCACTCCGGCTGCGGCGCAGAGCATCCGGAGCTGGCCGCGGGCGGTACGGGCCGGGTGACCCGGTACGTCGCCGAGCAGCACCCCTACTTCGCGCGCGGGGCGGGCGATGCCGTGCAGCGGGCGCCCACGGAAGTACGTGACGCCACGGCCCGCCTCGAGTTCGAGCATCAGGCGCAGGGCCGTGGTCTTGCCGGAGCCCGGGGCGCCGAGGAGCGCGGTGACATTGCCGGGCCGCGCCTCGAAAGTCAGATCGTCCACGGCGGGCGGAAGGTCCCGGCGAGGGGTGCTGGTGAGTCCGATGGCCTGGAGCATCGCTTCTCTCACGGAAGGTGAAACCGCTCGGCGGCAGGGCGGATGGGCGACAGAATGCGGGTACCGCAGCAAGATAACGCGACATTTCCGACTTTTGACGCAGCGTCGGGTGCGGTGTCAGCCCTGCCGCCGGACATCACCACGCACTGCGCCAGGCAGTGCGCCATGCACTGCGCCATGCACTGCGCCACGAACGTCGCCGAAGCCATCACCAAGGGCATGGCGAGCGAGATCGCCGGGGAGACGATCGCCACGGGTACCGCGCCGGGCGGGACTGGAAATGCGTCAGAGGAACGGGGGACGGGCTCCGGACGGCCCCGGAGCTTGTCCGGCGGACGATCCCAGCCTGATCCCTAGACTTCGGGGCGCAGCATCGGCGGGTTGAGCAGGGTCGCGCCTCCGGCCCGGAACAGCTGTGCGGGACGGCCGCCCTGTCGGGTTGTGGTCCCGCCCGCCGGCACGAGGAACCCCGGGGTGCCGGTCACCTTGCGATGGAAGTTCCGGGGGTCCAGGGCGACGCCCCACACCGCCTCGTACACCCGCCGCAGCTCGCCGACCGTGAACTCGGGCGGGCAGAACGCCGTGGCCAGTGAGGAGTACTCGATCTTGGAGCGGGCCCGCTCCACACCGTCGGCCAGGATCTGCGCGTGGTCGAAGGCGAGCTGCCCGGACTGCTCGTCCTCCCGTCCGCCGTTCTCCTGGTTCAGCAGGGTCTCGACGGGCGCCCAGCGCGCGCTGTTGGCGTCGCCGCCGGCGCGAGGCGACGGCAGGTCGGGGGAGAGCGCCAGATGCGCAACGCTCACCACCCGCATACGGGGGTCGCGCTTGGGGTCGCCGTAGGTGGCAAGCTGCTCCAGGTGGGCACCGTTGTCAGGAGCGGGCGAACCGGGGTCGTGCACACACAGGCCCGTCTCTTCGACAAGCTCCCGCGCCGCCGCCGCCGCAAGATCCTCATCGGCCCTGACGAAACCCCCGGGCAGCGCCCACCGGCCCTGGAACGGTGGCTCTCCGCGACGTACCACCAGGGCACACAGCGCATGGCGACGCACGGTGAGCACGACCAGGTCGACGGTGACAGCGAAGGGCGGGAAGGCCGACGGGTCGTAGGGCGACATGCCGCGATCATAGTCGTCTTCCTGACGATAAACACTCCCTTCGTGATCCAGGACAACGACTTCTTCACGCGCCGGTCCCATCCCGCTGCACCCCCAACTGGAGTCCGTCGGCGGCTTCCTCGACCATGCACAGCCCGAGCCTGCTGATCCGCACCGCGAAGGGCTCTCCGGCGACCCGCAGTCCGGTGAACTGCACGGCGCCGAGGGGAGCGCCGCGCAGCGGATGCAGGGCGACCGTGCCTGCCGGAGCGTCCGGGCGGATGCCCACGAGGGTGGTGAGCAGGTGGATCCCGGCAGCGGCGGACACGGCCGCCGGGCGGCACGCGGCGGGGTGCGGCACCGGCACCGCACCGGCGGTCCGCTGGTCCCCCGCGTACATGTCCGGGAGCCGGTGGCCGAAGGCCTCCGCGGCGTCGAGGACTCCACGGAGCAGGGAACTCGCCTCCTTCTCGTAGCCGGATGCGGCCAGTCCCGCGACTGCCACGGCTGTCTCATGCACCCGGACCGCTCCGGACCGGTGGCCGAACGGATTGTGTCCCGGCTCCTTCGCGCCCAGGCTCCGAAGACCCCAGCCCGAGTCCAGATCGGGAGCGCCGAGCAGTCGTGCCAGCTGTTCGGTCTGCACCCTGTCGAGCAGCCCGGGCGCCGGGCGGCCGCCGCCGAGGAGCCCCGTGTCCAGGAGGTGTGCGGCTGCCCCTCCCAGGTGGGGCACCGGCCGGCCGGACCGGACGCGGGCCGCCGCCGGCCGGCCGCCTCTGAGATCGTCGAGCCAGAACCCCTCCCGGAAGCTGCGCCGCATGGCGGCGGCCCGCTCCCGCCACCAGCCCGCTCCTGGCCGCCCGCACACCTCCAGCAGGTCGGCACCGAGCACGGCGGCCCTGTGCGCATGCGTCTGCGTCTCGGCGCGCTGCATCCCGGCGGGCCCCGGCTCGTACAGCAGCCCGTCGTCGCCGACAGTCCCGCGAAGCCAGGCCAGGCAGCGCTCGGCCGTGGGGAGCAGCGCCTCCAGCTCCGGCTCGGGAAGTCCCCAGCGCCACGCTTCGGCGAGGACGGCAGGGAAGGCGAGCGTCGCCTCGACTCCCGTGCAAATGGGTGGGAGGTGCGGCCCCGCGTCCCGGAGCGGTCCGGGCATGCGGCCGGCTTCCCGGCCCCTGCCGCCGAGCTGGCTCCTGGAGAGCGTACGCAGGGTGGCCGCGGCCAGTCGTGTGCCCACCGGGAGAGCCATTCGCACCGCCCACAGGGCCTCCGCGGGTGCGAGCCCGCAGCGCCACGGCACACCCGCCGCCGGACAGGCGTCCAAGGGATGATCGCGGTCGCGGAGGAGCAGGGCGCCGAGGTCCGCGAGTGCGGTCCGGAGGAAGCTCCCCACGCGCGGATCGTCGCCCTCCGCCTGCGCGTCGGCCAAGGGAGCGGCTCCATTGTGCTGGGACGGCCGTACCGCCTGGTCCGCGCGGACACGGAGTTCGATGACGCGCGTCTCGCCGGGTGCCAGCTCGAACTCCCAGCGCAGCAGTCCCGCCGAGGCCAGCGCGTCCTTGGGCGGCGGAACAGCGGTGACGATGGTGTGTGCGCCACCTGCCGCGGACCAGCGCAGGCCCGAGTCATGGACGCTTGCGGGCAGCTCGGGCCCTGCCCGGCCCGTCGCCACCGCGCCCAGTTCCGCGAGGTCGGTGGCGAGTGCCAGCTCGACGGGGAGACGGACCGTCCGGCCCGACCAGCTGCGCAGCACGATTCGTTCGCTGCCGTCGGCGTCCCGTGAGCGCTCCACACCGATCTCGGGATCGGGCCCTGCGCCGGCAGGGGTCCGCGCCACGGCGAAGAAGGTTGCCCGGTCGGCCGAGACGAGCCTTCCCTGCACGACGACCGGTTCCCGTCCGGCGATCCGCAACTGGCTGCGCGAGAGCAGCCTCCGGCCGGAACGGTAGACGCCTTCCAGACCCTCTCCGTTGAGCTGGCCGTGTTCCGCGCACACGGCCAGGCTCGGCAACGCGACACACATGAGTACGTGATGCAGAGGCGGCGGTTCCCCCGCCGAGAGCCTCGAACCCGATGCCACGGTTCCGGCGTACGCGGCACCGGCAGGGCCGTCCGGCGCTTCGCCGACGACTGCCGCGTGCAGGTGTGGGGGGACGGTGTCCCAGGCCGTGCCGGGTTGCCGGACCGGTGTGGAGATCTGAGAAGTGTCGCTCGGGGGCATGTGGGGTCTGCTGTGCCTTCTGTGCGCTCCGGACAGCCGCTTCGGATGCGGCGGCACGGGGTACACGACACCGCCACACAGGTGAACGGCCGCACACGCTGCGGGGTCACGCCAGTCATCACCCGCTCCCCGTACCGCGTCGGCCGGCCCGCCTCGCCGAGCGCGTCCGGCTCCCGTTGGATGCGGGGCCGACGTCGGACGAGGTACGACGCTTCGACGCCGCGTCCACCGAGGGCGCCGACGGGCCGGGCCTGGGGCTCTTCCGTTTGCCGGCCGTGCGCGGCATCCGGGGCCGCTGCGGTTCCGGCCGCCGCGCCGCGTTGCGGCCGACCGGGCCCACCGGGCCGACGGGACAAACGGGACCGACCGCCGAGCCCGGTTCCTCGGATGCGGGAACGTCGGATCCGGTGACCGCCCGGGCGCCGGGCGCCGGTACGGGATCCTTCGAAGCAGGTGCCTCCGCGGCGCGGGGCTCCGACGCAGGGGCCTGCGAAACAGGAGCGGCCGAGGCAGGGGTGGCCGAGGCAGGGGTGGCCGAGGCAGGGGTGGCCGAGGCAGGGGTGGCCGAGGAGGCCTGCGAAGCAGGGGTGGCCGAAGCAGGAGCGGCCGAGGCACGCGGCACCGATCCGGCGCGCTCCTGGCGCAGACAGCGGCGCAGTGCCTCGGGGTCCAGCCCCTCATTGCAGGCCTGGTGGAGCAGCCGGGCGAAGACGTACTCGGGGTCGGCGCGTAGGGCCAGGCTGAGCGCGACCCGCGCACCGGGTTCGTCGCCGATGGACCAGGAGACCCAGCCGGCCAGGGAGAGCGGGGCGGCCGCATGCTCCGCGTACCGGCCGACACACCGACGCGACAACGCCCGCCACAGCCGCAGCGCGCGATCGGCCTCCTGCCCCTCCATCCAGCCCGCCGCGTGATCCCGGGTGTCCCGGTCCTGGAGGCCGAGGATCACCGCGGCCGCCTCGTCGTCCGAGATGAGCCTGTCGTCCCGCACGTCAGCCGTGGACCGACCGACGCCCACGGTCGCCCTCTCCCCCAGGCGCTTCATCAGCCTGCGTGCGAGCCGCAGGGTCTCCTTTCCGACCAGTTCTCTGCTCTGGCTGTCCAGGATCCTGGGCACGAGCGCGGCGCCCGCGGAGTCGAGTGCTCGTTCCTGACCGGCTGCGGACGGAGTGGGCACGGGCTGCAGGCGCGCCTCCATCTCTCTCAGCGATCCGCGGACCTGGATACCTGCGTAGGCCGCGGCCGCGGCCATGACGGATGTGCCCTGCATCGCCATTGCCGTCCCCTCCGCCGGACAGCAACGGGAATCCGGGCAGCAGTACGACCAGAAGCGGCCGCCCGAAATGCAGAGCGCCTCGTGGACCGGAACGTCGAGCGAGCCGCAGGACGTCCTCAGCCATTGCGCGAGCGGCCTCAGCCGCTCCATCACCGCGGAGCCCGTCTCTCCTTCTCCCGGGTCCTGGCAGAGGAAGACGACAATGCCGTCGGGCCGGGCGCCGCGCCGCTCACTGCCTTCCACCAGGCATTCGGCGAGGTGCTGAGCCACGGGCAGCCACTCCCGCGGCGATTCCGGGATGCCCAGTCTGAGGCGCCCGCCGAAGCGGCCGCGGCTGCCGTGGAGCGCGACCATCACGATCGAATCAGTCGGGTGGAAGCCCAGCATGTAGGGCAGGGCATCGGCCAGTTCGGCAGCTCCGCGCAGCGTGATCTGCTGCTGCTCGTCGGCGGGTCCGGTGGGTTCGTGGTGCTTGTTCATGGCACGACGGTCCCGCGGACCGCCCCGGATCCGCGACCCCTGTGGATAACGTTATCCACAGGCCGGCGGCCTCATTCGCGCTTTGTCCGACCCATCGGGTTGCATGGGGGGCATGACCAACGCAGACCGCCTAGATCTCCGCGCATCGGCCGACTTCGTACTCGCACGCCTCGTCGGGGACACCACCGGCACCGCCAGGCTCCGCGAGGACCAGTGGCGGGCGATCGAAGCGCTCGTCGCCGACAAGCGCAGAGCGCTGGTCGTGCAGCGGACGGGCTGGGGCAAGTCCGCGGTGTATTTCGTCGCGACGTCCCTGCTGCGTGAGCGCGGCAGCGGTCCGACAGTGATCGTGTCGCCGCTGCTCGCACTCATGCGCAACCAGGTGGAGGCCGCGGCCCGGGCCGGTATCCGCGCCCGGACGATCAACTCGTCGAACACGGAGGAGTGGGACACCGTCCAGGCAGAGGTGACCGCCGGCGAGGTCGACGTTCTGCTGGTCAGTCCGGAGCGCCTCAACAATCCGGATTTCCGTGACCAGGTGCTGCCCAAGCTCGCCGCGGCAACCGGGCTCCTGGTCGTGGACGAGGCGCACTGCATCTCGGACTGGGGCCATGACTTCCGGCCCGACTACCGGCGGCTGCGCACGATGCTCGCGGATCTTCCGCCGGGTGTTCCGGTGCTCGCCACCACCGCCACGGCCAACGCACGGGTGACCGCGGATGTGGCCGAGCAGCTGGGGACAGGCGCGGGCACGGACGCGCTGGTGCTCAGAGGGCCGCTCGACCGGGAGAGTCTCAGCCTGAGTGTTGTTCAGCTCCCCGATGCCGCCCACCGCTTGGCCTGGCTGGCCGACCATCTGGGCGACCTGCCCGGCTCCGGAATCATCTACACCCTCACGGTCGCCGCAGCCGAGGAGGTCACGACGTATCTGCGGCACTGTGGTCACACCGTGTCGTCGTACACGGGCCGCACCGAGAACGCGGACCGCCAGCAGGCCGAGGACGATCTGCTGAACAACCGGGTGAAGGCCCTCGTGGCCACCTCCGCGCTCGGCATGGGCTTCGACAAGCCCGATCTGGGATTCGTGGTCCACCTCGGCTCGCCCTCGTCACCCATCGCCTATTACCAGCAGGTGGGCCGGGCCGGACGAGGTGTGGAGCACGCCGAGGTGCTGCTCCTGCCCGGCAAGGAGGACGAGGCTATCTGGCAGTACTTCGCCTCGGTCGCCTTCCCTCCGGAAGAGCTGGTGCGCCGCACGCTGGACGTGCTGGCGCAGGCAGGCAGGCCGCTGTCGCTGCCTGCCATGGAGCCCCTGGTCGAGCTCCGGCGTACGCGGCTGGAGACGATGCTCAAGGTCCTCGACGTGGACGGGGCGGTACGCCGGGTGAAGGGCGGCTGGACCACGACCGGACAGCCCTGGGTGTACGACTCCGACCGGTATGCGTGGGTGGCGCGGCAGCGGGAGGCCGAGCAGCAGGCGATGCGTGACTACGCATCGGCGGTGGGCTGCCGGATGGAGTTCCTGCGGCGGCAGTTGGACGACGAGGAGGCCGCCCGGTGCGGTCGCTGCGACAACTGCGCGGGGGCACGCTTCGATGCCGGGGTGTCCAACGCCGCCCTGGATGCGGCGCGCGGAGAGCTCAGCCGACCCGGTGTGGAGGTGGAGCCTCGCAAGATGTGGCCCACCGGGCTGGCAGCGGTCGGTATCGACCTGAAGGGACGAATCCCCGTCGGGGAACAGGCCTTCACGGGCAGGGCGCTCGGACGGCTGTCCGACATCGGCTGGGGGAACCGGTTGCGCCCGATGCTCGCTCCTCAGGCTCCTGACGGACCGGTGCCGGACGATGTGGTGAAGGCCGTCGTGACCGTACTGGCCGACTGGGCCAAGGGGGCCGGTGGCTGGGCATCCGGAGCCGCTGACGCAACGTCCCGTCCGGTCGGGGTGGTTACTGTCGCCTCGCGTGGCAAGCCGCAACTCGTCGGTTCACTCGGCGCCCGGATCGCCGAGGTCGGCCGGATGCCGTTCCTCGGCACGGTCGAATACGCGCCGGGGGCCGAAGACACGCATATCTCACGGACGAACAGCGCTCAACGGGTGCGCGGCCTGCACGAGGCCCTCGCCGTGCCGCCCGATCTGGCCCGCGCGGTCGGGGCGGCCGGTGGTCCCGTGCTGCTCATCGATGACCTTTCGGACACTGGCTGGACCTTGGCCGTCGTTTCTCGGCTGCTGCGCCGAGCAGGCGCAGAAGGGGTATTTCCGCTGGTCCTCGCGGTTCAGGCCTGAATGGGGCGTGACATCAGGCCGGGATGGGCAGGGATATGAACACCATAAGTGCTCATTCCAGTCAGCGGTCTCAATTGCTCGTTGCCGCGTGCCCGTAGGCCCGCAAGAATTGGAACCGCCCCCGCACGGTCCGATCGCGGTCCGGAAGGGCTGTGCCGCGGTGCGCCCTCACCCGACCCCTGCCCGCACTGTGGGCGCGTATGCGAAGGGAGGACCGTGACCTTCGGATTCGCCTCGTCCGCAGCCACTTCGATCAACCCATCGGTCGATTCCGCCAGCCGCCTGGCCAGGTTGCTCGAACCCGCCGAGTGGACGGCAGCGGGAATACCTCTGCTCCGCAACCCGCGCGAGGTTGTGAGCGGCCTCCACATCCGCCATCGGCCAACGCCGTCGACGGCTGTCGTCGCCGTACTCGACCATGAGGAACGGCTCACCGCCAGCGCTTCGTTCGCCCGGCGTTCCGTCCCCGTGGACGGCTGGGAATTCCGTAACGCCCTGCTGGCGCATCTGCGCCGGGTCATTCCGCACGACCTGCGCCGCCGTGCTCCGGTGCGTACCGCCGTGCTGCTCTACTGCCGCGAGGGCGACGAACGCTGGACGGAGGAGGACGGTGCCTGGATGTGGGGACTGCGGGACGCGTGCACGCTGCACGGGCTGCGCTGCGGTGCGTACATCACGCTGACGCGCGGAGGTTGGCAGGTGCTGGGTGAGGGACGCGGCGGCCGGCGGCCCAACTCCGACTCCCTGACTGATGGTTTCGCAGACATCGTGGCCGATCCTGGACCGGTCCCCCTGCGTACCGCGAGCGGCGCCGCCGAAGCGCTGCGCCGCACGGCGGCGCGCTGAACCGAGCCCGGGACCGTCTCCGCGGGCGTTCGGGCAGGTGCAGCCCGACAGGGACCCGCTGTGCGACGCGGCGCCGGTGTTGCGCCGACCGCACCGCGCACACGGTACGGGCGGCGCGGCAGGGCAGTCGTGGCACCGGACGGCCCGGTGCCCGGACGGCAGCGTGCCCCGGGTGCGGGCGCGCAGAGCCTCTCGGCTCAGACGCCCGCGCCGAGTGCCGCGTTGATGCGGTTCGGGTCACCGCACACGATGAACAGCGCGCCCGCGCGGCCCATGGCGACGGGCAGCGCCCGGGCTGCACCGTCGTCGCTGCCGCCGTTGACGGCGACGACGACCACGGGACGGGCCGACGCACGGTCCGCCGAAGCGGCGTCCGCGTAGAACACGTCGTCGCCGGCGTCGTGCTGGGCCCAGTACGCGGTCTCGCCGAAGGACAGCTCATGCGCGGCCCAGGGGTGCTGTTCCCCTGTGGTCAGCACGAGGATGTCGCCGGGGGCACGACCGGAGTCGAGCAGCAGGTCGACGGCCTCGCCGGCGGCGTCGAGCGCGCCTTCGGCGGAGGCGGGAATGAGCTGGATCTGCGGCACGGAACGATTCTCCGGCCGCGGTGACTGGGGCTGCCCGGCGGAGGTGTGCGTGCGCTGGGCAGGCGGCGCGGGCCTGGCCGGGCCGGGGCCCGGGCGTCCGGGACGGGGCGCGGCCGCGGTACGCGGACCGGGTACGGGACGGGGGGTCGGCGCGGTGCGGCCTGCGGCCTGAGTGGCGCGGGGACCCTGGGCACTCTCGTGAATCTGAGGCTCCTCGGGGATGAGAGGCATGATGGATATCTATCAAACGCCGGTGCGGCGGGCATCGGCGGGTGGGCACATAAGTGCGACCGGACAGGTCATCCGGTCCGTACGGCGGTCGTCGGGCCGGCCGGTTCAGAAGTCGAAGCCGAGTTGGCCCCCGCCTTCCAGAGCGGCCGCCTCCACGGAGATCCGGATCTTCTTGAGATGCCGCCATTGCGGCAACGCGTCGAGGTAGGCCCAGGAGAGCCGGTGGTACGGAGTGGGACCAAGCTCCTCCAGTGCCGCCTTGTGGACGGGCGAGGGGTAGCCGGCGTTGTCGGCGAACCCGAACGGCTCGTACGCCGCCGACTCCAGCCCCAGCTCAGCCATCAGCGCGTCCCTGCGCACTTTGGCGATCACCGAAGCAGCCGCGACCGCGACGCAGGACCGGTCCCCCTTGATGACCGTACGGACCCGCCACGGCAGGCCCAGATAGTCGTGCTTGCCGTCGAGGATGACCGCGTCCGGCCGCACCGGCAGTGCGTCCAGCGCGCGCACGGCGGCGAGACGCAGAGCCGCGGTCATTCCCAGGTCGTCGATCTCCTCCGGGGAGGCGTGCCCCAATGCGTGCGAGGTGACCCAGCCCTCCAGTTGCTCCGCCAGCTCCGTACGGCGCTTGGGGCTGATCAGCTTGGAGTCGGTGAGCCCGGCAGGGGGTCTGCGCAGTCCCGTGACGGCGGCGCATACCGTGACCGGTCCGGCCCACGCCCCGCGCCCGACCTCGTCGACTCCAGCGATGATCTTGGCACCTGTGGTGGCCCGGAGCGAGCGCTCAACGGTGTGGGTGGGTGGTTCGTACGCCATGGCGCCAGACAGGTTACGCCGCTCGGGCGGGCCACAAAACCCCGGATCCCGTTCTCCGGCCCGCTGCCCGGCCCGCCGCCCGACTCAGCCCGCTCGCGGACGGAGCAGGGGCACCATGACCCGATCGATCATCTCGGCGATGTCCACGTCCTCCCATTCGCTGCCGCACACCTTGGAGCGGTACATCATCATCGCGGGGATCACATCGAAGACCAGGTCGTCCAAGGCGTCGGACCGAACGTCGCCCCGCTCGATGCCCCGGCGCACAACCTGCCGGAGGAGACGGACCGAGGGTTCGATGACACCGCTGAAGATCAGGGCATGGAATCGCTCAGCCGTGGACGAATCGCATTCGTGAAGCACAGAGCGGAGGGCGAACCCCGGCTTCGAATACATCGCCGCGCGCATCCGACGGCAGAGGTGATACAGGTCCTCGCGGGCGCTTCCCTGATCGGGTGCGTCCTCGAGGGCCGGCAGCCCCGCCTGCAGGGCATCCGCGACCAGGTCCTCCTTGCAGGGCCAGCGGCGGTAGACCGCGGCCTTGCCGGTCTGGGCGAGGGTGGCGACACCCTCCATGGTGAGGCCGTTCCAGCCGACCGTACTCAGCTGCTCGAGCGCGGCGTCGAGGATCGCCCGCTCCAGCACAGGTCCGCGGCGGCGCATTGACGCCGACTGCGGCCGAGCGGCGGCCGCAGGACGCGAAGTAACCATCAACAACTCTCCAACTCAGCAGTGCGGTAGCGCCAGTGAACGCTTGCGTTCACTGTTGGGGAGTCACTACCGTTGACGACTCAGTGAACGTATCCGTTCACTAACTCAAGTGTGGGGGACTCACAGTGACAACCTCTCAGTTGGAATCTCAGCACAAACCGGGCACAGCCCGCAGGGAGGGGCGTCCTGGAATCGCCCTCACGGTCATCGCCGCCTGCCAACTCATGGTGGTACTCGACGCGACGATTGTGAATATCGCGCTTCCGCATATCCAGGACGCGCTGAACTTCTCCACCACCGACCTCTCGTGGGTGCTCAGCGCCTACACCCTGACCTTCGGCGGACTGCTGCTGCTCGGAGGCCGAGCCGGCGACATTCTGGGCCGCCGAAGGGTGTTCATGGCCGGCATCCTGGTCTTCACACTCGCCTCACTGCTCGGCGGCCTGGCCCAGGAACCCTGGCAGCTGCTGGCGGCACGAGCACTCCAGGGTGTCGGTGGCGCAATCGCCTCTCCGACGTCGCTCGCGCTGATAACCACGACGTTCCCCGAAGGGCCCGAACGCAACCGGGCGTTCGGCGTGTTCGCGGCCGTCTCGGCAGGCGGCGGCGCGATCGGGCTGCTGGCAGGCGGCATGCTCACCGAGTGGCTCGACTGGCGCTGGGTGCTCTTCGTCAACGTCCCGATCGGCGTTCTGATCGCCTTTCTCGCCCCGCTGTACATCAACGAATCGGAGCGCCATCCCGGCCGTTTCGACATCGCGGGTGCGCTGACCTCCACGGCCGGCATGGCCTCGCTCGTCTATGGATTCATCCGGGCATCGGAGGAAGGCTGGCGGGACGCGCTCACCCTCGGATCCTTCGGCGCGGCTGTGGTTCTGCTCGCCGCCTTCGCGGTCGTCGAGTCGCGGGCCCGGGAGCCGATCACACCGCTCAGGATGTTCGCCGACCGGAATCGATCGGGTACGTACATGATCATGCTGAGCCTGGCCGCGGCGATGTTCGGCATGTTCTTCTTCATCGTGCTGTTCGTGCAGAACGTGCTCGGCTACAGCCCGATCGAGGCCGGTCTCGCATTCCTGCCGGTCACGGTCGCGATCATCACCGGCGCAGGACTCTCGCAGCGGCTGCTGCCGGTGCTCGGCCCCAAGCCTTTCATGGTCACCGGCTCCGCGATCACCGGAGTGGGCCTCTTCTGGCTGACTCTGATCAGCGCGGAGAGCTCGTACCTCAGCGGGATTCTCGGGCCCATGGTGCTCTTCGGCTTCGGCATGGGCCTCAACTTCGTGACGCTGACACTGACCGCGGTCTCGGGCGTGGCGCAGCACGAGGCCGGCGCGGCCTCGGGGCTGCTCAACGCGACGCAGCAGGTGGGCGGTTCGCTGGGGCTGTCCATCCTCGTCACCGTGTTCGGCACGGCGAGCCGCGACGAGGCGGAGACTCAGGTTCCGTCGTTCATGGCCCAGTCGACGCCGGAGCAGCAGGCCGAGTTCGCCAAGACGCATGAGCTGCCCGCGCCCTGGGGCCACGAGGTGCTGACCGAAGGTATCTCGACCTCGTTCATGGCGGCGGTGGGGATGGTGCTTCTGGCGCTGATCACCGCGGTGACGGTGATCCGTGTCCGCAAGAGCGATCTGGAGGCGCTCAGCGGGAACGCGGGAGCGGGCGGACCTGCCGCGTAGCGCGGGGTTCCCGAGAACTGTTCCGGCTGATGTCTCGAGTGAGGGCTCGGCTGAGGGCTCCACTGAAGGCTCGAGTGATGTGCGGTGGGGGGGGGGGGGGGGGGGGGGGGGGGACGACCCCACGCCCCCCCCCCCCCCCCCCCCCGACCACACAGCGGAAGAAGACGGGCACAAGAGAGACACGTCGTCCGATAACGTACGGTGCCGCTCTCTGACGAGCCCCGTCCGCAACCCCGCCA
>NZ_JBWKDT010000016.1:0-39477 GCF_056435785.1 Streptomyces sp. NPDC043870 | reverse complement strand
AAAGCATTCTCGGCGCCTGTCCACAGGCTGGCGCCCCCCCCCCCCCCCCCCCACGCCCCCCCCCCCCCCCCCCCCCCCCCCCCCCCCCCCCCCCCCCCCCCCCCCCCCACGGCTCCGCTCAGTCCATCAGTCCATGCCGGTGCCCGGGTCGTACTCCTCGAACTCGGCGTCCTCGTCGTCATCGTCGCGCACCTCGCCGTACCGGCCGTCCTCCACGCACGACCGGGCGCCGGCCTCGGCCGACCGCTTCTCCAGGATCGACCGGGCTCGCGTCCGGCCCCAACTGGAGGCGTACCAGGGCTCGTCCGCCTCCTCGAGATCGCGCGCGACGGTCTTCAACGCGCAGGAGCGCAGCGGCTCCGGCAGCCCGTCAAGGGCGGGGACGGCATCCGCCGACAGATCGCGCAGATAGTCGACGTCGATCTTCCCCGTCCTCTCGTAGCGCTGTACGTTCCGCTCCGCGACCAGGGCGTCGGGCGATGCCAGGCCGAAGATGAGTACGGCGGCTGCGGCACTGGCCGCGACGGCGCGCGGCAGCCACCGGCTCCCGTAGGCCCCCGCGGCGATGATCAGTACGATCACCAGGCCCAGCCACAGCTCCATCGCGCCCACGAAGACACGCAGCCGCGTCAGCCCGTACGCATCGACGTACAGATCCATCCTGCGCAGTGCGGACGCCACCACGACCAGCGTGAGCACGCACAGCGTGCCGAGTACCGCCCGCACGAGGGTGCGGTCCCCGGCTCCGTCGCGCGGCGCCCAGCGCAGGGCGAGGCCGATGACGACAAGCGTGAGCAGTGTGGCCCAGAGCAGCTGCCAGAAGCCCTGGCGTGCGTACTCGGCGTAGGTCAGTCCTGTCTCGCGCAGCACCTTGTCGTATCCGCCGAAGAGGACGGCGAGCTGGACGGCGATGAACGCGGCGAAGAGCAGATTGAGGACGATCAGGGGAAGGGCCCACTCGGCCCGTCCCCTGGCCTTGCCGGGGCTCAGGGTGAGACGGTCCCAGCGGAGCGGGGCAGCGGCGGTACGCGCTGCGGCGAGGGAACCGGCGAGCCCGATGAGGAACAGGAGGAAGCGCCAGGGGCCGTCGATGGCGGAAACGTCGGGCATCAGTGCGCCGAGCAGATCGGCGAAGGCCGCGTCCGCTCCGGCGAACAGCGCGCCGAACACGACGAGCAGGACCGCTGCCACAGCGATCGTGCGGAGGGCAGGCCCCCAGCGGCCGCGCGAGCCGTCAGCCCGCTCCCGCAGTCCTCGCCAGCCCCAGACCGGGCCGGTGACGAGTGCGTCGAGCAGACCGATCGAGCCGAAGACAACCCCTGGCCAGGTGCGGCCTCCGTGCAGTGCGAGGGAGCCGAGCGCCAGGGCTGAGACAACGGCGAGGAAGGTGGGCCAGCCGGCGTCGCGCAGTGCGGGAACGACCAGCAGCGCAAGGCCACCGACCGCCCAGAGCGCCGTCCAGGGACGGAGCCGGCGGCCCGCGGAACGGGCGGCGAAGAAGGCGGCGAGCGTGGCCGGCACAGCCACGATCAGCAGGTTCACGCCGAGACCGTCACCCAGCAGCCAGGCACTCAGCAGCGCGGTGGCGAGGGCACACCAGAGCGTCTCGACGCGCACGCCGACCGGTGGGCCCGGCCGTATGTGGGCCAGCCACGGTTCGGGCGGCTGGGCCGGTGGGCGCCACGGCTGCCCGTGCTGGTGCCACTGCGGCGTCGGCCCGTGCGTGGCAGCGTGCGCGCGCCCGAACCCGTGCCCCGGTGCGTGCCCTTGCCGTGGACCGGCGCTCTGCCCCTGAGCCGGCGCGGGCGAGGCCGTGCCCCGTGCGTCGGCGCTCGCCTGCTCGTGCGTCAGGCCTTCGTCCCCGTGCCCGCTCTGATCGGGTATCCGGTGCCGGCCCTCGTCCGGGCTCCGGTCGCGAGGATCCCGGTCCTGGCCGCTCGGCTCGCGGCCGGACCGATCCTCCGGGTCCGGCCCGTCGGCCTGCGGTGGTTGTGGTGCGGACGGTACGTCTGACACGGGACCCCCTCCCACCGGGTCCTTGTGCGGCCGCGCGTCGGCACGCACGCCCCGGCGTCTCGTCGGTGCACACCCGTCATGATCAACGCGGCGGCGTGGCCGAAAGGGTAGCCCCACGCAAAGCGGCACGCGGCGTCACGATCGAGCTGTAGCAGGACCGTGACAGTAGGTCCGGTTTCACACGATGATCAGGTTGCGCTCAGCCGACGTGGCCAGGCAGCCAGCCGGGCAGCGTCTCGGTCCGCTCCAGCCAGGCTGAGGGCGGAGCCCCGGCCTCGGCCGATGCGACCACTCCTCCGGTGATCGCACACGTGGTGTCGACGTCACCACCTACCTGCGCGGTCGTCCAGAATGCCTGCTCAAAGTCGCCGAGCGCCCGGGCCGCGGACCAGAGCGCGAACGGCACGGTGTCGTGTGCGCTCGTGCGGCGGCCGCTGCCGAGCACCGCAGCGACCGTCCCTGCGTCGCCGTAGTCGAGCATGTCGCGTGCGCGGCGCAGCCCGGCTCCCACCGCACTGCGAGGAACGAGCGCGATCACCCCGTCGAGCAGCTCGGCGGGCGCGGGCGGTCCCGCCGGGGCGGCGACGAGCGCCGCGGCCGCCGCGACGGCCATGCTGCCCACCACGGCCTCGCGGTGCTGGTGCGTGGTGTACGAGGAGATCTCGGCCTGGTGCGTCGCCTGCTCGGGGTCGTCGGCGTACCAGGCACCGAGCGGGGCGATGCGCATCGCGGCACCATTGCCCCACGATCCCTGCCCGTTGAACAACGCCGAGGCGAGTTCTCGCCAGTCGCCGCCCTCGCGGATCAGCCGGAGCATCCGGTTCACCGCGGGCCCGTAGCCGCGGTCGAAGTCGTGGTGATCGGCGAAGGAGCGGGCGAGCACGTCCTGGTCGATCCTGCCGTGCCCGGCGAGTACGGCCAGCACGGAGCAGGCCATCTCGGTGTCGTCGGTCCACTGCCAGGGTCCGGACGGCAGCTCGCGTCGTTTCAGCAGCGGAAGGTTCGAGGGTACGAAGAACTGGGAGCCCAGGGCGTCTCCCACGGACAGCCCGCGCAGGCTGGCCAGGGCGCGGTCGAAGCGCCGGTCGAGAGAGGAATCAGCGGTCATCGCACCGCCACTCTATCCGGTGATCCCGTACGACTCGGGTGTGCGCCAGGACTCGAAGGGCCTGTCCAGCGTGTACCGCCCGTCTTCACCGAGCTGCAGCGTCCTCGTCTCGGCGTTGTCCGGGTTCGAGAGCGACTCGAATTCGGCCACCGACCAGTGGAACCAGCGCATGCAGAACAGCCGCATGGTCAGTCCGTGGGTGACGAGCAGGACGTTGGGCGGATGGTCGGGCGCCTCGAAGCTCCGGTAGAGACTCTCCAGGAACGCACCCACGCGGTCGTACACATCGGCACCGGATTCACCCTGTGCGAACCGGTAGAAGAAGTGCCCGTAGGCATCGCGGTACGCCTTCTGCAGGCGGACGTCCTCCCTGTCCTGCCAGTTCCCCCAGTCCTGCTCGCGCAGTCGCGGCTCCTCCCTGACCCGGACGAGCTCGGGGTCGAGACGGAACGCCTGGAAGGTCTGATGGGTGCGCCGGTACGGGGACACGTAGACACTGATCCGCTCCCGCCCGAACAGCTCACGCAGTCGTTCCCCCGTCGCCTCGGCCTGGCGCCGGCCTCGCTCGGTGAGTCTCAGCGCATGGTCGGGCTCGCGTTCGTACACCGAGTCGTCGGCATTGCCCTCGGACTCTCCATGCCGGACAAGGACGATGCGCCGCGGTCGTGCCATAGGACAAACCCTAGATCGGGCCGTGATCGGCCGGGCAGCCACCGGGACTCCATCCGGCGTAGCCATCCAGGCGTATCCATCCGGCGCAACGATCCCGGCGTATGCGCCCGGCGGGAAACGCACCCTGTGGGAGGGACAGTTCAGCAGTCGGATCCGGGCCCTCCGACCGCACGCGATCACACTGTCCAGGAAGGCTCGAGCTCCACGACGTCCCCCGCCAGCGCGGCGACATCCGCCTCGGTCTGCGCACGCAGGGAGAGCCGTTCCACCCGCTCCACGCGGTACTTGCCGTGTTCCGCGGCCGACTGCCACATCGACAGCACCAGGAACTCGTTCCCGGGGGCTTCGCCGAAGAGTCCGCGGACCATCCCCGGCGAGCCCGCCATGGCCGGGTTCCACACCTTCTCCTGCATCAGGGAGAAGTGCTCGACCCTGTGTGCGTGCACCTTGCAGTGCGCGACGCGCACGACATCGGCATCGGTGAAGCGCGGTTCGAAGCCGGTCTTCACATCGAAGCGGTGGTCGAAGAGCTTGGCCTGCGTGTCCTTGTACGTGCCCGACTGCGCGGACGCCAGGCGGTCGTGCGAACGCGCCATGAACGAGTCGTAGAACGCGCGGGTCTCCCAGAAGGCGAAGACATGGGCGACATCGGGCCGCCTTCGGCTCCACCCTCCGCCCTGCCCCCGGAATCCCGGCTCACCCAGCAGCCCCGCCCACTTCCGCTGCCCCCGCTCGAACCCTCGACGGTCCACGACAGTGCAGCGAATCCACTTGACCAGCACCGCGCCATCGTACGGCCCGGAACGTGGCCTTGGTCACGCTCCGGCTGAAGGCGACACCCCCTGTGACCTTGTTCCGCCCAGAATGATCGCTGTGACCCCGTTGCATCTGAACCCCTTCTTTGCGCGCCTGGAGTCCGCCGAGCGCATCCTCGTCGCGGGCGCCGGAGGCGGCTTCGACATCTACGCCGGCCTGCCGGTGGCGCTCTCGCTGCTCCATCAGGGCAAGGACGTGCACCTCGCCAATCTGTCGTTCAGCTCGGTCGAAGGGCTACCGCTCGACTCCTGGCTCGCCCCCGATGTCGCGACCGTCGACCCCACGACGTCGCTCCACCAGAGCTACTTTCCCGAGCGCACCCTCGCCCAGTGGCTCGATCGGCACGGCTACCCCAGCACCGTCCACGCCTTCGCTCGCGTCGGAGTACAGCCGCTGCGCGCTGCCTACAGGGCACTGATCGAGCGGTACGAGATCGACGCGGTCGTCCTGGTCGACGGTGGCACCGACATCCTCATGCGCGGTGACGAATCAGGGCTCGGCACACCGGAGGAGGACCTCACCAGCGTGGCCGCTCTGTACGGACTCGACGTACCCGAGCGTCTGGTCCTCTCGCTCGGCTTCGGTGTCGACGCCTACCACGGAGTGAGCCACGGCCTCGTTCTGGAGAACATCGCGGCCCTGGAGCGCGACGGCGCGTATCTGGGCAGCTTCTCGGTCTCCCGTACGACCCGGGAGGGTGCCCTCTTCATTGACGCCGTGGCTCACGCCCAGGAGCACACTCCCAACCATCCGAGCATCGTCAACGGCTCCATAGCCGCAGCGGTCCAAGGCGCTTTTGGGGACGTCCAGTTCACTTCACGTACTCACGGAAGCGAACTCTTCATCAATCCCTTGATGTCGCTCTACTTCGCCTTCGAATTGGAGGGAATTGCTCGACGCTGCCTCTATCTCGAAAGAATCGAGCACACCCAGTTGATGCGCCAGGTCAGCAGTGCCATTGAGCTCTTCCGTGATGAGGTCGTACGTCAGCGCCCTGCCCGGCGCATCCCGCACTGACCACGGCGGCCGAAACTCTCCGCCGTGCGGCCTTCCACGCGTGACAACATGGTGTCCCGCAGGGGGCGTTGACGTCCGCAACGGCCGTCCACGAGGAAGGTGAAACAGGGTGAGCAGTCTCAGCAAGGGGCTCCGGAAGGTCCAGGTGACACTCAAGTGGGACCCCAGCCCCATCGGTGCTCCCGCCAATGATCTCGACATCGTCGCCGCGACCTATTCCGCAGACGCGACGCACGGCAAACCCGCGTACCTGGTGCACTTCGGCAGCCGGTCACCTGACGGGACCATCACCCTCAACAGGGACAGCGAGACCGGCCAGGGCTTCGGCTCGGACGAGATCATGACTCTGGAACTCGACCGTCTGGCCGACGGCTACACACGCGTCGTGGTGGGTGTGGTCATCCAGCAGCGCACGGGGGAGAAGACCTTCTCCGACATTACGAACACCGGCGTACGGATACTCGAGGGCCCCGTCGAGCTGGCGAGCGACGACCTCTCGGGAGTACCGGGCGCCACCGCCGCGACGATCGCGGAGTTCACCCGCGGCGACACCGGCGAGTGGCGCCTGCACACACTCGTCCGCGGTTTCGACGCCGACCCTGCCGAGTTCGCCCAGCTGATGGGCACCGTGTCCTCCTGAGCGACCGTCTCGGTCGCGGTGCTCCGCCGCGCTCGCGCCATCCACACCAATGGGTGAGGGCGGGTACCGGCCATCGGTCGGTACCCGCCCTTCACCTCAGGCGCCGGGAGATTCGCGCCCGAGGGCGCCGGAATCAGCTGCAGCCGCTGGTCGAGCCACAGCCCTCGCAGATGTAGCACGAGCCGGCCCGCTGCATCTTCGTACCGCACGAGAAGCACAGCGGCGCGTCCGCGCTGATGCCGAGCTGCATCTCGACGAGCTCAGCAGAGGTGTGCGCCTGCTTCGGCGCCGGGACCTCGGCCTTCGGCGGGGCGACCGCCTTCAGCGTCTCCTGCTGGCGCGGGGCCGACTGGGCCAGGCCCTCGACGTCCACCTCGGACTCGTCGATGGACTGCTCGTACGAACCGGTCTCCAGGTGGCGCTGACGCTCCTCCGCGGAGTGGATGCCGAGCGCGGAGCGGGTCTCGAAGGGCAGGAAGTCCAGCGCCAGGCGGCGGAAGATGTAGTCGACGATCGACTGCGCCATCCGCACGTCCGGGTCGTCCGTCATGCCGGCCGGCTCGAAGCGCATGTTGGTGAACTTCGAGACGTACGTCTCCAGCGGCACGCCGTACTGCAGACCGACCGAGACGGCGATCGAGAAGGCGTCCATCATGCCCGCGAGCGTCGAGCCCTGCTTGGACATCTTCAGGAAGACCTCGCCGAGACCGTCGTCCGGGTAGGAGTTGGCGGTCATGTAGCCCTCGGCGCCGCCGACGGTGAAGGAGGTGGTGATGCCGGGACGGCCCTTCGGGAGGCGCTTGCGGACCGGGCGGTACTCGACGACCTTCTCGACCGCGGTACGGATGGTCGCCTCGGCCTTCTCGGTGATCTCGGCCTTCTCCTCCTCCTTCTTCTTGGCGGAGAGCGGCTGGCCGACCTTGCAGTTGTCGCGGTAGATCGCGAGCGCCTTGACGCCCATCTTCCACGCCTCGAAGTAGATCTCCTCGACCTCTTCGACGGTCGCCGTCTCCGGCATGTTGACCGTCTTGGAGAGGGCACCGGAGATCCACGGCTGGATCGCGGCCATCATCCGGACGTGGCCCATCGCGGAGATGGAGCGCTCGCCCATGGCGCAGTCGAAGACCTCGTAGTGCTCGGCCTTCAGGCCCGGGGCGTCGATCACATTGCCGTGGTCGGCGATGTGGGCGACGATCGCCTCGATCTGCTCCGGCTGGTAGCCGAGGCGGCGCAGTGCCTGCGGCACGGTGCCGTTGACGATCTGCATCGAGCCGCCGCCGACCAGCTTCTTGAACTTGACCAGCGCGAGGTCGGGCTCCAGGCCGGTGGTGTCGCAGGACATCGCGAGACCGATGGTGCCGGTCGGGGCGATGACGGAGGCCTGCGAGTTGCGGAAACCGTTCTTCTCGCCGAGGCGGATCACGTCCTGCCAGGCCTCGGTGGCAGCGGCCCAGATCGGTGTGTCCAGGTCGTCCATGCGGACGGCCGTGGCGTTGGCGTCGGCGTGCTGCTTCATGACGCGCTTGTGCGGCTCGGCGTTGCGGGCGTAGCCGTCGTACGGGCCCACGACCGCGGCGAGCTCGGCGGAGCGCCGGTACGACGTACCCGTCATCAGCGAGGTGATCGCGCCGGCCAGGGCGCGGCCGCCGTCGGAGTCGTACGCGTGACCGGTCGCCATCAGCAGGGCGCCGAGGTTGGCGTAGCCGATGCCGAGCTGGCGGAAGGCGCGGGTGTTCTCACCGATCTTCTGGGTCGGGAAGTCGGCGAAGCAGATGGAGATGTCCATCGCCGTGATGACGAGCTCGACGACCTTGGCGAAGCGCTCGACGTCGAAGGACTGGCTGCCCTTGCCGTCGTCCTTGAGGAACTTCATCAGGTTCAGCGAGGCCAGGTTGCAGGACGTGTTGTCCAGGTGCATGTACTCGCTGCACGGGTTCGAGCCGTTGATCCGGCCGGACTCGGGGCAGGTGTGCCAGTGGTTGATGGTGTCGTCGTACTGGATGCCCGGGTCGGCGCAGGCCCAGGCGGCCTCGGCCATCTTGCGGAAGAGGGACTTGGCGTCGACCTCTTCGATGACGTCGCCGGTCATGCGGGCGCGCAGGCCGAACTTGCCACCGGACTCGACGGCCTTCATGAACTCGTCGTTCACACGGACCGAGTTGTTGGCGTTCTGGTACTGGACGGACGTGATGTCGTCGCCGCCCAGGTCCATGTCGAAGCCCGCGTCGCGCAGCGCGCGGATCTTCTCCTCCTCCTTGACCTTGGTCTCGATGAAGCCCTCGATGTCCGGGTGGTCGACGTCGAGGATGACCATCTTGGCGGCGCGGCGGGTGGCACCGCCGGACTTGATCGTTCCTGCGGAGGCGTCGGCGCCACGCATGAAGGAGACCGGGCCGGAGGCGTTGCCGCCGGAGGACAGCAGTTCCTTGGAGGAGCGGATTCGGGAGAGGTTCAGGCCGGCGCCGGAGCCGCCCTTGAAGATCATGCCCTCTTCCTTGTACCAGTCGAGGATCGACTCCATGGAGTCGTCGACGGACAGGATGAAGCAGGCGGAGACCTGCTGCGGCTGGGGCGTGCCGACGTTGAACCACACCGGCGAGTTGAAGCTGAAGATCTGGTGCAGGAGGGCGTACGCCAGCTCGTGCTCGAAGATCTCCGCGTCGGCGGGCGAGGCGAAGTAGCCGTAGTCCTCGCCGGCCTTGCGGTACGTCTTCACGATCCGGTCGATGAGCTGCTTGAGACCGGTCTCGCGCTGCGGAGTGCCCACGGCACCGCGGAAGTACTTGCTGGTGACGATGTTGACCGCGTTCACCGACCAGAAGTCGGGGAACTCGACGCCACGCTGCTCGAAGTTGACCGAGCCGTCGCGCCAGTTGGTCATGACGACGTCACGGCGCTCCCAGACCACCTCGTCGTACGGATGCACGCCGGGGGTGGTGTGGACACGCTCGATGCGCAGGCCCTTGGCCGCCTTGGATCCCTTGGCTCGGGAGCCTCGTGCCGGGCCGCTCGTCGTCTCTGTCATGCCGCCTCCCATATACGGGCAAAAACGCCCTGAAGTGCCCATATCTTCCCGTGGGCACAGTCTCTGTCTGATGCCACAGGCGCCGCGCAGCGCTCGTGGCAGGTCCTTTGCCGCTCCATGGCCGATCAGCAGGCCTCGCCGGGCCCGGCCGATCAGTCGGCGGCGGTGGCGGGCACGGGGACCCCGGAGGCCCCGCCGGACCCGCGCTCGTCTGCGGGTGACCGCTGATCGCGGAGCTCCGCGATGGCGGTCTCGAAGTCTTCGAGCGAGTCGAACGCTCGGTACACGGACGCAAAGCGCAGGTACGCGACGAGGTCGAGCTCCTGCAACGGGCCGAGTATGGCCAGCCCCACGTCGTGGGTGGTCAGCTCAGCGCTGCCGGTGGCGCGCACCGCCTCCTCGACCCGCTGGCCGAGCTGAGCGAGAGCGTCCTCGGTGACCGGCCGCCCCTGGCATGCCTTCCGCACGCCGGAGATGACCTTGGTACGGCTGAAGGGTTCGGTCACCCCGCTGCGCTTGATCACCATCAGCGAGGCGGTCTCCACCGTCGTGAATCGACGGGAGCAGTCGGGGCACTGGCGGCGACGCCGGATCGACGTACCGTCGTCAGTGGTCCGACTGTCGACAACACGGCTGTCGGGGTGCCTGCAGAAGGGGCAGTGCATGGCTCCCAACCCTCCTTCACAGCACGACTGAATAGCCCCGACAGGGGCGATCCGGCCCCCCTCGCGGCAGCCCCAAGCATAGGCGATCGCCACGGCCTTGAAGGACCAGGGACCACAACTTCTAGGCGGCCGAGACAATCCAACCACTAGATCTGGGGTTCGGCTGCCAAGATGCGCCCCGGCGCGTGTCGCGCGGTGCGGGCACACCCGGCCGGCGACGAGGCTACGGGAGACGCGCGGCTACCCCGATTCCGGGGCCCTGGATGACACACTGGGGGTACACCCCCGCGGCTTCACGCTCCGGCGGTGAAGGTTACCGTGATGGCCCGGATCGCCGACGCGACCACCTGCCTATACACCCAGTCACATACACACGTCAGGTGATCTGCGATTTTTCACTCGAACGTGTGTTTGGCGCAACCTTTCGAAAGCAACTACCGTTGTCCAGCTAGGGAGACCATCTCGAGAGGGGCCGACGTGACCACCACCGCAGACAGTGCCACCATCACTGCCCAGGACCGCTCCCAGAACCGATTCGAGCCGGTGCATGCCATGAATGACGCAGCCACGCCCCCGGAGGGGCCTGAGCCCTCACGACCTGCGCGCTCGCTGCCCGGCCGGCCTCCAGGGATCCGCGCCGACAGCTCCGGCCTCACGGACCGGCAGCGGAGGGTCATCGAGGTGATTCGCGACTCCGTGCAGCGGAGGGGATACCCGCCGTCGATGCGTGAGATCGGCCAGGCGGTGGGTCTCTCCAGCACCTCGTCCGTCGCCCACCAGCTGATGGCCCTGGAGCGCAAGGGGTTCCTGCGCCGGGACCCGCACCGGCCGCGTGCCTACGAGGTGCGTGGATCCGACCAGCCGAGCACTCAGCCGACGGACACGACCGGCAAGCCCGCCGCGTCGTATGTGCCGCTGGTCGGGCGGATCGCCGCCGGTGGCCCGATCCTCGCGGAAGAGTCGGTCGAGGACGTCTTCCCCCTCCCCCGGCAGCTCGTCGGCGACGGAGAGCTGTTCGTCCTGAAGGTTGTCGGTGACTCGATGATCGAGGCCGCGATCTGCGACGGGGACTGGGTGACGGTCCGCCGCCAGCCTGTCGCGGAGAACGGTGACATCGTCGCCGCGATGCTGGACGGCGAGGCCACGGTCAAGCGTTTCAAGCGGGAGGACGGCCATGTATGGCTGCTCCCCCACAACGCCGCGTACCAGCCGATCCCTGGTGACGAGGCGACGATCCTCGGCAAGGTGGTGGCGGTGCTTCGGCGGGTGTGAGCACACCTCGTCGGCTCTGACCGGGCCCCGGGACCCACTGCGCCGGTCCCGGGGCCCTGTTGTGCCACGGCGTGCCTGAGCTCTGTTACTTTCCGTCGGCCTTCGCGGCGGCATCGATCGCCGCCAGCGAGCGGCGCACCTGGTTACGGTCCGTCGTGTACCAGAAGTCGGGGAGTGACGCCTTGAGATAGCTGCCATAGCGGGCCGTGGCCAACCGCTGGTCCAGTACGGCGACCACACCCCGGTCCCCCGTCGCCCGTACGAGACGGCCCGCGCCCTGTGCCATCAGCAGCGCCGCATGCGTGGCAGCGACGGCCATGAAGCCGTTGCCCCCGGCGTCCTCGACGGCCTTCTGGCGGGCGCTCATCAGTGGGTCGTCGGGGCGCGGGAAGGGGATCTTGTCCATCACGACCAGCTGGCAGCTGGCGCCCGGCACATCGACGCCCTGCCAGAGCGACAGCGTGCCGAACAAACAGGTCTGAGGGTCAGCCGCAAAGTTCTTGATCAGCTCGCCGAGTGTCTCCTCGCCCTGGAGCAGGATGGGGAACTCCGGGATGCGGGAGCGCAGCTCCTCGGCCGCAAGCTGAGCGGCCCGCATCGAGGAGAACAGGCCGAGCGTGCGACCGCCGGCTGCCTGGATCAGCTCGGTGAGCTCGCCGAGCATGTCGTCCCGGTCGCCGTCGCGCGCGGGGCGGGCCAGATGCTTGGCGACGTAGAGGATGCCCTGCTTCGGGTAGTCGAAGGGCGAGCCGACATCGACGCCTTTCCACACGGGCACGTCCTCCCCTTCCGTGCCCTCCGGAGCCAGCCCGAGCGAGGCGCCGACGCCGTTGAAGTCACCGCCGAGCCTGAGCGTCGCGGACGTCAGAACCACCGACCGGTCGGCGAAGAGCTTCTCGCGGAGCAGCCCCGAGACGGAGAGCGGTGCGACCCGCAGGGAAGCCCCGAAGCGGTCGTGGCGCTCGTACCAGACGACGTCGTACTCGGAGCCGTTGGTGATCCGTTCGGCAACGTCGTGGATGGTCTCGACCGAGGCAAGGGCCTGCTTGCGCACGGCGTCCTCGTCCTGGACGGACTTGTCGCGGGTGGAACCGAGCGCGGAGATGACCGTACGGGCGGCATCGCGCAACGCCATCAGTGTGTACCCGAGGTCTTCGGGGATCTCTTCGAGGCGTCCCGGGAGCGCGAGCTCCATGAGCCGCTCGAATCCCTCGGCTGCCGTCTGGAGCTGATCGGCGGCCTTCTCGTTCACCAGCTTGGCTGCGCGGCGCACCGCGCGGTTGACCTGGCCGGGGGTGAGCTCTCCCGTGGCGACGCCGGTGACCCGGGAGACGAGCTCATGGGCCTCGTCGACGATCAGCACTTCGTGCTGGGGCAGGACCGGGGCGCCCTCGATCGCGTCGATGGCGAGAAGGGCGTGGTTCGTGACCACGACGTCGGACAGCTTGGCGCGCTCTCTGGCCATCTCGGCGAAGCACTCCGCGCCATAGGCACACTTGCTGGCGCCCAGGCACTCCCGGGAGGACACGGACACTTGGGACCACGCGCGGTCGGAGACGCCCGGGGTGAGGTCGTCGCGGTCGCCGGTCTCCGTCTCGTCCGCCCAGTCGCGCATGCGGAGCAGGTCCTGGCCCAGCTTGCTGGTGGGCGCGGCTGCTTCGAAGGGGTCGAAGAGGCCGTCCTCCTCTTCCTGCGGGACGCCCTCATGGAGGCGGTGCAGACAGAGATAGTTCGACCGCCCCTTGAGCATGGCGAACTCCGGGCGGCGGCGCAGCAGCGGATGCAGCGCCTCCACCGTCCGTGGAAGGTCGCGCTCCACGAGCTGGCGCTGCAGCGCGAGCGTCGCTGTGGCCACTACCACACGCTCTCCGTGGGCCAGGGCAGGCACGAGATACCCGAGGGACTTTCCGGTGCCGGTGCCGGCCTGGATGAGCAGGTGGGAGCCGTCGTCGATGGCCGCGGCCACGGACTCGGCCATGGTGACCTGGCCAGGCCGCTCCACCCCGCCGACTGCGCTGACCGCGGCGTGGAGGAGCTCGGGGAGAGATGGCTTCGTCATAGACCGTCCACCCTACGGGGCCCCACTGACAGCACGATCACATACCGGTTCGGGCAGGGCCATCAGCTGGTGCTCAGCGGATTTCGGACCGTGCCGTGGACGGCGGCGTGCGGACGCTCGGGGCGGTCGCGGTAGCCGTCGAGGTGGAGCCGGTTGCGGTTCAGACAGAGACGCTCGATACGCGGAGTGAGCAGGTCGAACATCTCGTAACGGTCCTTGAGCTCCGGGAAGCGGGCCTGGTGGCGCAGGATCTCCGACCGTACGAGCGACCAGAACACGTCCTCCGGCACGTCGAGTTGTTCCTCGCACAGCGGGGCGAGGTAGCGGAATACGCCGACGAAGAGACCGGAGTGGATGAACTGGGTGAGGAAGGCGGGTTCCTCGGTGAGGAGGATCTCGCGTACCTCCTGGGGCATGGTGTCGTGCTCGGGCAGCGGCTGGGCGCTGACGTTCACGTCGTCGACGAAGTCCTTGATCGCAAGCCGTACGGGCACGTCGTGGTCGTCGAAGACGACGATGGCGTTCTCCCCGTGAGGGGAGAACACCGTGCCGTAGCGGTAGAGGAAGTGCAGCAGGGGCGGCAGCAGCGCGGCGAAGAGGTGCTGCAGCCAGGTGGTGGGAGCGAGTCCGGAGCGCCGGACCAGCTCGGCCGTGAACGCGCGTCCGTCGTGGTCGGTGTGCAGGAGCGAGGCGAGGGTGCGGGCCCGCTCGCCTGTCGGCAGCCGCAGCGGTTCGCGCCAGATCGCCCCGAGGAGTTCCTTGTACTGGTAGGGGACCTCGGGAAGGCGGTCGTAGTGCGGGTGCTCGACGGTGACGGATGCGACCTCGCCGAGCAGGATCACCCCGCACTCGTCGCGGAGGAAGGGGTCGGCGTCACGCAGCCCGTGGACCCACGTGGTGACGGCGGGTGCCGCGAGGGTGCGCTCGGTGGGCAGTCCGCGCCAGACCAGTGTGTTGAGGACGGAGAGCGGGAGCTTGACGGTGTGCCGGTCAGGGCGGCTGGTGTTGAGGAAGGTACGGACGGACTGCTGGGGCAGCCGGAGATCGCTGTCGGTGGTCAGCGAGACGATCTCTCCCCGGGCGATGGAGGGTGCGTAGAGGGACAGCAGTACGTGGTCCCACTGCCATGGGTGCACGGGGAGAAAGAGATAGCCGCCGGGGTCGTGGCCGCGGGCGCGGAGCTCGGCGGCGAAGGTGTCACGGACGGCGGCGTCGAGTTCCTTGGCGTAGAGGCGGTCGGGGGTCGCGAGCCCGGGAACTCCGCGGTAGGCGGCGAGGCCGGTGCTGACCGCGATCCAGGGAAGGCGGGCGGGTGTGCGCGCCTCCGGGGTCCAGCGCCTGGCGTCGCCGGCGGAGAAGCCGAGGCGGCCCTTGTTGAGGACGAGCCAGGGGTGGCCGGTCTGGTGCCCTTCCAGTGCGGCGTAGTCGAGGTCGGCGAGCCGGGCCACGGGGAGCGCGGTGTGGTCGAGCCTGCAGTCCGCGACCAGTGTCGTGTTCAGTTCACGCACGAGGTGGCCGAGCGTGGCGCCGTCGAGTGCGAGGAGGCGGCGGGCTCCGACGAGGAAGCGCAGCGGGTCGGTGAAGGGCTCTCCGCCGCTTTCGATCGAGTCGGGAGCGACGCGCCAGCTTCCGTAGGCGCCGCGCCGGGCCCGGAAGGCTACGGTCTCGCCTTCGTCGAGGCGGAGGGTGTAGCGGTCGCCGCCGCCCTGTGGGAGGGGCTCGATGATCTCCTCGTAGGCGAATTCACCGATCATTTTGGCGAGGAGGCGGCGAGCTGCCCGGTGCCAGGTTTCCGAGTTCAGCTCGGCCGGTGCGAGCAGGGCGGGGGGCTGTTCGGAGTCTGGGGTGGCAGGGGACTTCGGCACGAGGACTCCTCGATTGGAACCGATGCGGGTCGAGCGGTGTATGTAAGTCAGCGGGTCGTTCACAGCACATGGCTCAGTGCTCTCTCTCGGACCATGAGTGCGGCTCGCTTGTCGGGAAGGTCGACTTCCGCGGAGAAGCGGAAGCCGGCGCTCAGGAAGGCGGACACGGAGGGGGTGTTGCGCAGGTCGGGTTCCGCGACGACGCGTGCACAGCGGGGACGGTGGTCGAGTACGAGGTCGGCCACGGCCCGGAGCACGGTGGTGCCGACGCCGCGGCCGCGGTCGGCGACGCCTCCGATGAGGAGGTGGATGCCGGTGTCGTGGGGGCGAGCCGGGTAGTGGCGTGCGAGCGGGTCGAGGTCGGCTCGGTAGATCTCGAAGTAGCTCATCGGTACGCCGTCGAGGACACCGAGGCAGGGGACGCTCCGGCCGTCGCCGGTGAGCTGGGCGTGCAGATGGGCTTCGGTGACCGACTCCGGTCCTGACAGCTCCCAGAAGGCCGCGACGGCGGGGTCGTTCATCCAGCGGCTGATCAGCTGGAGGTCGCGCTCGATACGGACAGGAACGAGCTGGAGGGAGCCGATGGGGGTGGTGGCCGCGCCCCAGTCGGCGAGGGCATCGAGGAGGTCCTCGCCGAGGAACGCCAGGTTGGCGGCAGCACGGTCGACGGGTGCGGGCGTGGAAGCCCTGTCCGCGGACGCGTGGTCTCCGGCTGGTTCGTCCGGTCCGAACAGTGCGATGAGTTCGTCGGGCAACCGAAGGTCCAGGGTGTCCTCGGCACCTCCGCCGGGGCCTGTGTCGGTGCTCGCGTCGGTGGGAGGCATGGGTGGCGCTCTCCTCTCAGCAGTTCGGACGGTCGGAGTCGGGCCCGGGCGGGCCGGGAGCAGGGCGGAGGGGTCGGTGTCTCTCAGGGATGGAGGGGGTTGGTGATCGTGACGTAGACGGATTGGGTGACGACCGGACCGACCAGTTCATCGAGGCCGTGGAGCCGGGTCAGCAGATTGGCCTTGCAGCGCAGGGTGGGGGTCTCCAGAAGTTGCGCGGGCAGGGGTGAGCCCAGCCCGGCTGCCGTGGTGAGGAACTGGCGGAACGCGGCGATGAGGACGCGCTCGTCGGCGAGGCGCTGGGAACCGAAGGCGCCGATGAGGCCGAGGACATTGTTGATGCCGAGGTAGTAGGCGAAGCGTTCGTCGGTGACGGCGTCGGAGACGAAGGTGTCACTGACGCTGCCGATGCCGGGGAGTCGGCGTTCGAGGGCGGCGCGGTGGGACTCGCGGAAGTAGTAGCCCTGGTTGTCGCGGTAGCGGCCGCCGATCGGCCAGCCATCGGGGTCGAGGATCACCAGAGTGTTCTGCTGGTGGGCTTCGAGGGCGACTCCTGCCGTGCCGTCGAGCCAGAGCACCGGGCGCACGACCTGGTCGAGGTAGCGCAGGAACCACTCTGCGGCGACTGCGCCGACGGGCCGGCCGGTGAGGGTGGCGAGTCGGCTCACGATCTCGGCGAGGCGCGAGTGCATACGCGGACGGCCGGGCCAGGGCCTGGGCGCGGTGAGGCCTGCGATGCAGACGGCGTCGTCCCCGGCGCTGAACGGGTTGTGCCGGAGCATGACGTCGAGTCCTGGCACGGGGCGGCCGTCGGGGGTGTCGACGGCGAGCCATGCGGGGTCGCGGACGATGTCGAATCCGGGATGGGCGGTCTGCCATTGCCGGGCCAGGCCAGTGCGGAGCAGACGGTGGACCTCCACACCGCGGTGGAGTTCCTTGCGGAGGTTTTCACGACGGGAGTTGGTGATGCGTACGCCGAGAGAGAGCTTGAGCATGGCGGGCGCGCCGGGCCGGTGCACGGTGCGGACCGACGAGGTGGGGTGCCATGGGTCGCCACTGGGGCCGAGATCGTGGAGGAGCCCGGCGTCGAGCAGGGCAGCGACTGCGGGGCGGTGTCCGAGCTCACGCGCCTGCCAGGGGTGGAGCGGCAACGGAACAGTGCTGGAGGGGAGTTGGAGGTTGCCGACGAGACGAGCGATGAGCTGATCGGCCGGGAGGATGCGGCCTTCCTCGGTCCAGGCCGATTCCGTGGCCAGGACGGTCCGGTCGACGGCCATCCAGTGGAGGGGAAAAGAGCCGTACAACTCGGGTGAGTAGAGACGGACCTCGGCTTCCGACAGTCCTTCGCGGCTCTTGGGGGTGGGGTGGAGCGGATGTCCCAGAAGCAGTGACTGTTCTGCGGTGAGGAACAGGTCGGCTTCGGGGTCCGGTGCGGGGCGCCTGCGGCGGTCGGCGATGAAGTCGGCTGTGCGCCGGACCGAGTCGGCGACCCTGCCGACGAGATCGGCTCCGTCGGACCGGCGCGGGTTGTGACCGTCCTGACGAGGCTCGGTGTCACGAGGCTCGGCGTGGGCAGGCGGATGACCCGTGCTGCCGGGCTCGCGGGTGAGGAGGGCTGCGATGGTCACGGCGCCGGCCGCCGGGGCTTCGGCCGGTGCGCCTTCCAGGGCGGGCGGGCCGAAGCGGTGCCAGCCGGCCGCGGACCAGTAGCGGACGGGGACGAGCAGGGCGGTGCCACTGGCGGCAAGCGGGATGCGGAGCGTGTTCCCGTCGGGCCGGGCGAGGTCGTTCTCCCGGACCCAGCAGCGGAGCAGGTTCTCAGCGGCGGCAGCATCCGCGGCAACGTGCGGTTCGGCGTGGTCGATCGGGTCGGGGTGGTCGATCGGGTCGGGCTTCGCTGCTCCGGGCACGGCGCCGGACGACGCGGCCGGTGTGGGGACGGTTGTCGTGGCCGGGGACGGAGCGTGTGCGGGGGTGGTCAGTTCGCCGGGGGACCCCGACAGCTGTCGCGGCACCGTCGCCTGCTCGACCGTGAGGGGGGTCGACGACCCGCTCTGAGCTCTGTAGTGGGCGGCGGTGGGACGGCCGTCGGGCTCGGGGGCGTCGGGTGCGGAAGTGGGGTTCACGGGGGACTTCCTTGGGTGTCGTCCGGCATCAGTGAGACGGTCCGGTGCCGTTTCGGCGATGGGGTGAGCGTTCGGCCGCTGCGAGGGCGTCGGCGAAGCGGTCGAGCACCGCGGCGGCCTGTTCGTCGGTGAGGGTGAGAGGAGGGAGGAGGCGGACAACGCCCGCGTGGCGTCCGCCGAGTTCGACGATGAGTCCGCGGCGCAGGCATTCCTGCTGCACTGCGGCGGCGAGGGCGGAGTCGGGAGGCGGGGCGTCCGCGTGCGGGTCGCCGATGTCGGGATCGACGAGCTCCACACCGATCATGAGCCCGCGGCCGCGTACGTCCCCGATGCAGCGGAGGGTCGCGGCGAGGCCCTGGAGACGGCTGAGCATGCGGGCGCCGAGGGTGGCCGCACGTTCGGCGAGGTGGTTCTCGCGGACGTAGGCGAGGGTGGCCGCGCCGGCGGCCATGGCGAGCTGGTTGCCGCGGAACGTACCGGCGTGGGCGCCCGGTTCCCAGGCATCAAGATCCGAGCGGTAGACGATGACCGCAAGAGGGAGGGAGCCGCCGATGGCCTTCGACAGGACCATCACATCGGGGACGATCCCACTGTGCTCGACCGCCCAGAAGGCGCCGGTGCGGCCGACTCCGGTCTGCACCTCGTCGGCGATCAGCGGGATGGAACGGGACGCGGTGATCTCGCGCATCCGGCGCAGCCAGCTGTCGGGCGCCGGGATGACTCCGCCCTCGCCCTGCACCGGTTCGACGATCAGGCCGGCCGGCGTGGGGACGCCTCCCTTGGGGTCGTCCAGGAGGCTTTCGGTCCAGCGAGCGGCGAGTTCGGCACCGCGCTCCCCGCCGATGCCGAAGGGGCAACGGTAGTTCTGCGGGTACGGCAGTCGGGTCACGCGGACGTCGATGGCCCCGCCTGAGGCATCAAGGGCTCCCGCGGTCATTCCGTGGTAGGCGCCGGTGAAGGCGAGAAGACCGGTGCGGCCGGTCGCGCAGCGGACGAGCTTGAGGGCCGCTTCGACCGCATCCGTGCCGGCCGGTCCGCAGAACTGGATGCGGGCGTTCTCGGCGAGCGGGCGCGGCAGCGTGGCGAACAGCTCAGTGGTGAAGGCGTCCTTGACCGGGGTGGCGAGGTCGAGGACGTGCAGCGGCGCACCCGAATCGAGGACCTTCCTGATCGCTTCCAGGACCACCGGATGGTTGTGGCCGAGGGCCAGGGTCCCGGCGCCTGACAGACAGTCGAGGTACCGGCGGCCGTCCGCTCCCTCGATCGTCAGGCCCCGGGCCCGTACGGGAACGATGGGCAGCGAGCGCGCATAGGTCCGGGCAGCCGATTCGCGGAGGGACTGACGCCGCAGGATCCCTTCGTGCGCAGCGGGCTGCACCACCGGGGCAGGTTCGGTCACGGCCACGGCTCTTGGTCCTCCTGCTGTCACAGTTGCGTCGCACGTCGGTATGGCGTTGGCCCGCCGCGCCGCGAGGCTGAACGCCGACCTTGTGTCCCCCGTACGTACCAACGACGCCGGAAGCGGGGGATCACGGTCATTCCGAAGATCGTTGGGGCGGGGAACCGCAGCCCTGCCGCACACCGTCCCCATCAGCACCGGCATAGTGGGGGCCGCACTTCGGTACCGGGCTGCATCGCCGGGTCTGTGCAAGCAGTTCGAACCAGTACGTAGGTCATTTCATGAAGTTCCAGGGGGATCACCACATGCGACTCAATCGCCCGACCTTCGCCGCGCGTCGTGGGGGGAGCGCCCGTCGCAGAACCTCTCCGGTGTTCGCGGCGGCCGCGGTCGCCGCGGCGCTCGCGCTGACGGCCACGGCCTGCGGCCCCAGCGAGGACAACGCCGGCGACAAGCCCAGCGCGCCCGCCGCCGGCCAGGGCACCGACGGCAAGATCACGATCCCGGACGATCTCAAGGACCGGCTCAAGGAGCACGGGATCGACCTGGACAAGTGGAAGAACGGCGAGTGGAAGAACTGGGACAAGGACAAGTGGCTGCGTGAGGCCAAGGACTTCGTCAACCCGATCATCGAGGACCTCTGGGACCCGGACCGGATGCGGGAGGCCGAACAGCCCGACAAGCCGGTCGAGGAGGAGGACATCTCCGGCGACGAGGGTGTGACCGATCCGACGCCGGAGCCGGTCAAGGCCCAGGCCGTGAGCGCGCCTTACCACGGCAACGCGGCCGAGGCCGGGAAGGTGTTCTTCGACGGCCCCAAGGGCTCGATGGTCTGCTCCGCCACCGTGGTGAAGGATCCGGCCAACCCGGGCAAGTCCAACATGGTGTGGACCGCGGGCCACTGTGTGCACGCGGGCAAGGAGGGCGGCTGGTACCGCAACATCGCCTTCGTCCCGTCGTACAACAACAGCGCCAAGACCAGCACCAAGAACGACTCGAAGGAAGAGATCGCTCCCTACGGTGTGTGGTGGGGCGACTGGGCGCAGACGTCCGAGCAGTGGATCTCCCAGGGTGCCGCGACCGGTGGCCAGGGTGCGCCGTACGACTTCGCGGTGATTCATGTGACCCCGGAGAAGGGCGGCACCGGCAAGTCCCTGGAGGAGACGGTCGGTTCGGCGCTTCCGGTGAACTTCAACGCACCGGCAGCGCCGAAGATCGGCAGCATGACGGCGACGGGCTTCCCGGCGGCGCCTCCGTTCGACGGCGAGCGAATGTTCCAGTGCGAGGACAAGCCGGGCCGGCTGTCCCTCACGGCGGACCAGCCCACGATGTTCCGCATCGGCTGCACCATGACCGGTGGTTCGTCCGGCGGCGGCTGGGTCGCTGCGGGCCAGGACGGCAAGCCTGCGCTGGTGTCGAACACGTCGATCGGCCCGGTCACGGCCGGCTGGCTGGCCGGTCCGCGCCTGGGCGCGGAGGCCAAGGACATCTACGACGCGGTCAGCAAGAAGTTCGCGGGCCGGTAGCCACGGCCGCAGGCCCATGGCGGTCTCAGGTAGCCGGCTTGTATGAGCCGGCTGTGTGAGCCGGCTTGTGTGAGCAGTTTTCTGCCGACCGGTGGCCGTGGTCCGGAGCCGCAAGCCCGACCGGTGAGGCAGAGCCGGGAGCGCTCGGCGCTACGTATTACGAAAGGGCCTTCGGAGCGAGTCCGGAGGCCCTTTCGCGTTCGCCGTCGCCGTCCCGCGTCGCCACGCGTGGAGACTCCGTGCAGGTGGCGGGCCTATGTCAACTACCCCAGGTCGCCCAGGCCTAGAGTTAGGGGCGCATCACGGGCGGTCCACCGGAAGATCGCCCTTTCGCGTGCCGAGCACGTGACACGTTCATGGCAATACACACAGGGGGATTCGTTTCCATGCGATCCATACGTCCGCTGCTGGCCGCCACCGGCCTCGCCGCGGCCCTCTCGCTCACGGCCACCGCATGCGGCCCTGGCGAGAACAACGCGGGCGACAAGCCCGCCGCATCCGCTTCCACCGGGGACAACGGCGGTGCCGCCCTTCCCGCGGACCTGGCCGACAAGCTCAAGGAGCACGGTGTCGACCTGGACAAGTGGAAGAACGGCGAGTGGAAGAACTGGGACAAGGACAAGTGGCTGCGTGAGGCCAAGGACTTCGTCAACCCGGTGATCGAGGGCATGTGGAAGCCCGAGCGGATGAAGGAGGCCAAGTCTCCGCAGAAGACGATGGCCGCCGGTGACATCGCGGGCGACCAGGGCGTCACGGACCCGGAGCCGAAGCCGGTCCAGGCCGTGCCGGAGAAGAAGCCGTACCACGAGAACGCCGCACCGGTCGGCAAGGTGTTCTTCGACGCGCCCGAGGGGACGATGGTCTGCTCGGCCACCGTCATCAAGGATCCGAAGAACCCGGGCAAGTCCAACATGGTGTGGACCGCGGGCCACTGTGTGCACGCCGGCCAGGAGGGCGGCTGGTACCGCAACATCGCCTTCGTCCCGGCCTACAACGACCTGGGCAAGTCCCCGGCGCAGCTGGAGAACGCGCAGCCTCAGGAGATCGCCCCGTACGGCGTCTACTGGGCGGACTGGGTCTCGACCTCCGATGAGTGGATCTCCCAGGGCGGCCCGACCGGCGGCGAGGGTGCCCCGTACGACTACGCCGTGATGCATGTGAAGCCGGAGAAGGGCACCAAGTCTCTTGAGGAGACCGTGGGAGTCGCCCTCGACGTCAACTTCGACGCCCCCGAGGCGAAGAGCATCGCCGCGATGGGCGCCTGGGGCTATCCGGCGGCGCCGCCGTTCAACGGCCTGATCATGCACAAGTGCGTCGACCGCCCCGGCCGGCTGTCCATCAGCCCCGGTACGCCGACGATGTGGCGCATCGGCTGCACCATGACCGGTGGTTCGTCCGGCGGTGGCTGGTTCGCCGAGCAGCCGAACGGCAAGCTGGCGCTGGTCTCCAACACCTCCATCGGCCCGGTCACGGCCGGCTGGCTGGCCGGTCCGCGCCTGGGCGAGGGTGCTCGGGAGATCTACACGTCGATGAGTGACAAGTTCGCGGGACAGTAATCTCGCACGGCAGGAATTCTGCCCGCGCTGCGAACGACCGAAGGCCCGTCCCTCCGAGTGGGGGTACGGGCCTTCGGCCTCTGAACGGGACCGCTGTCCGTCGCGCGGATCGGCGCATCGCCATCAGCGCATCGCCATCAGCGCATCGCCATCAGCGCATCGGCATCAGCGCGTCGCCGGAACGTACGGCCCTAGTGCCGCGGCCAGTTCCTCATGGACGCGTGCCTTGAGCAGCGTGCCCTCGGAGGTGTGCTCCTCGGAGAGCACCTCGCCGTCGGCGTGCACCCGCGAGACGAGCGCTCCCCGCGTGTACGGCACGAGGGCCTCGATCTCGACCTCGGGTCGCGGCAGTTCGGCATCGATCAGCGCGAGCAGCTCGTCCATGCCGGCGCCCGTACGGGCCGACACCGCGATCGTGTGACGCTCGATGCGCATCAAGCGCTGCAGCACCAGCGGATCGGCCGCGTCCGACTTGTTGATCACGACGATCTCGGGCACGTCCACCGCGCCGACATCGCGGATCACCTCACGCACGGCGGCGAGCTGCTCCTCCGGAGCCGGGTGTGAGCCGTCCACCACATGCAGGATGAGATCGGACTCGCCGACCTCCTCCATGGTGGAGCGGAACGCCTCGACCAGGTGGTGCGGCAGATGCCGGACGAATCCGACGGTGTCCGCCAGCGTGTAGTACCTGCCGCTCGGGGTCTCGGCCCGGCGCACGGTCGGGTCCAGGGTGGCGAACAGCGCGTTCTCCACCAGGACACCGGCGCCGGTCAGACGGTTGAGCAGCGAGGACTTGCCCGCGTTGGTGTATCCGGCGATGGCGACCGACGGGACCTTGTTCCGCCGGCGCTCCTGCCGCTTGATCTCGCGGCCCGTCTTCATGTCCGCGATCTCCCGGCGCATCTTCGCCATCTTCTCGCGGATCCGACGCCGGTCCGTCTCGATCTTGGTCTCACCGGGGCCACGGGTGGCCATGCCGCCGCTACCGCCACCCATCTGCCGGGACAGCGACTGACCCCAGCCCCGCAGACGGGGCAGCATGTACTGCATCTGTGCCAGCGCGACCTGCGCCTTGCCCTCTCGGGACTTGGCGTGCTGCGCGAAGATGTCCAGGATCAGGGCGGTACGGTCGACCACCTTGACCTTGACGACGTCCTCCAGCTGGATCAGCTGGCCAGGGCTGAGCTCACCGTCGCACACCACGGTGTCGGCCCCGGACTCGAGCACGATGTCGCGCAGCTCCTGCGCCTTGCCCGAGCCGATGTACGTGGCCGGGTCCGGCTTGTCGCGGCGCTGGATGACGCCGTCGAGCACGAGGGCACCCGCCGTCTCGGCGAGCGCGGCCAGCTCCGCGAGCGAATTCTCCGCGTCCTGCACGGTCCCCGAGGTCCAGACACCGACGAGCACCACGCGCTCCAGCCGGAGCTGCCGGTACTCGACCTCGGTGACGTCCTCGAGCTCGGTGGAGAGTCCTGCGACACGCCGCAGCGCCGCCCGCTCGGAGCGGTCGAACTGATCGCCGTCCCGATCTCCGTCGATCTCGTAGCTCCAGGCGACGTCCTCTTCCATCAGGGCATCGGCCCGAAGGCTCTCGGTGCGGTTGCTGTCCGCGAAGCTCTGCGCGTCCTGGGAAGTGGATGAAGAGGAGGTCATTGGATCCTTACGTAGATGGAAGCACGGTACGGAACGTACGGTACGCCGGTTACAACGCGTAACGGTGCCGGAAGATTCCCGGAGGTCCGAAGAGGTCCGGCCCGGCGGCGTCGCCGACGTGTTGATGGTCGCACGGTGCCGCCACGGCCGTCACCCCGGTTTACGCGCGCTTCGCGGCAGGGGCCTTGCTGCGCCACTGCGGGTGACCGGGCATCCTCGGGGTCTTCTCCGCGTACAGCCAGGCCTTGAAGAACGCGGAAAGATCACGGCCGGAGACACGTGACGCGAGTTCGGCGAAGTCGGCCGTGCTAGCCGTCCCGTCCTTGTGCTCGGCCACCCATGCCCGCTCCAGCACCGCGAAGGCGTCCTTCCCGATCTCCTGTCGCAGCGCGTACAGGACCAGGGCGCTGCCGTCGTACACGACCGGCCGGAACAGCCCCAGCTGCTGACCGGGGGTCCCGAGCTTCGGGGCGGCCGGCGGTCCCCCCGCGGCGCGCCAGCCGTCCGACTGCGTGTACGCCTCACGCATCCGCTTCTCCATGGACTGCTTGGCGTGTTCCTCCGCGTACAGCGCCTCGTACCAGCTGGCGTGTCCCTCGTTGAGCCAGAGGTCCGACCAGCCGCGCGGCGAGACGCTGTTCCCGAACCACTGGTGGGCCAGCTCATGCACCATGATCGAGTCGACGTACCACTTGGGGAACTCGGGGCGGGTGAAGAACGACCGCTCGAAGAGCGAGAGCGTCTGGGTCTCCAGCTCGAATCCGGTGCCGGCATCCGCGACCAGCAGCCCGTATGTCTCGAACGGATAGCGCCCGACCTTGCTCTCCATCCATTTGATCTGTCCCGGAGTCTTCTTGAGCCAGGGCTCGAGGAACGTGCGGTCGGCCGTCGGCACGACGTCCCGTACGGGCAGTCCGTGCGGTCCCTGGCGGTGGATGACCGTGGACTTGCCGATGGTGACCTGGGCCAGTTCGGTCGCCATGGGGTGCCGGCTCCGGTACAGCCAGGAAGTGGTCCGACCGGTCCGGGCCTTGGCCACCGGGAGCCCGTTGGCCACGGCCGTCAGCTCCGAGGGGGCCGTGATCCGGAAGGTGAAGAGGGCCTTGTCGGCCGGGTGGTCGTTGCAGGGGAAGACCCGGTGGGCGGCGTCGGCCTGGTTGGCCATCGCCAGACCGTCGGCGGTACGCACCCAGCCGCCGTCGCCCTTGCCCTTCGGGTCGCTGGTGTGGCTGACGGTGATGCTCAGCGGCTCGCCCGGGGCGACGGCGCGCTCGGGCGTGACGACGAGGTCCTCGCCGCTGGTCGAAAATTCGGCGCTGCTGCCGTTCACGTCGACTTTCCGCACGGTGCCGCGGGTGAAGTCGAGGTTGATCCGCTCCAGGGGGTCGGTCGCCCTCGCGTCGATCTTCGTGACGGCTTCCAGCGGCTTGGTGTTCGAGCCGCTGTAGGTGAAAGCGATGTCGTACCTGAGGACGTCGTATCCGGGATTGCCCAGGTGGGGGAAGAGCGGGTCGCCGATGCCGAGCGGCTCGGGCGCGGGGAGGACGGCGGCGACCAGAGTGGCCGAGGCAGCGGCAAGCAGGACGGCCCGCAGGCGTCGAGAGGTGAGCAGCATGCACCACCGCTACCAGCGCGGTGATCGCGGACCGTGACGGCTCGCTCCGCGCCCACCCGAACGGCGTCCGGCGGTACGGCGAGTCGGGGCCGGAAGGGCAGAACAGGGCCGAAAGGGCTGGAAGGGCTGGAAGGGTGCGTCGGGGATCAGGTGGTGGTCGTCGGATGCTGGGCCCGGCTCACGTCGTACACCCCGGCCACGTCGCGCATCGCCCGCATCAGAGCGGGAAGTCCGGCGGCGTCCGGGAGCTGGAGCGTGTACGTATGTCGTACGCGCTGCTCGCTCGGCGGTTCGACGGTGGCGGAGACGATCGCGGCGCCGGCCGTCGCGATGACGTCGGTGAGGTCCGCGAGCAGACGGGGCCGGCCGAAGGATTCGGCGACGAGCGTGACACGGCATGCGGCGGCGTCACCCCAGCGCACACCCACCGGCGCGCGCCCCAGGGCGCGCATCCGGGCCACGGCGGGACACTCCTCGCGGTGCACGGTGACGGCGCCGCCGCGGACCGCGAAGCCGACGACCGCGTCCCGCGGAACGGGGGTGCAGCAGCCGGCGAGGCGGACGGTCGCCCCGGGGAGGCCGGGCAGCTCGGCCACGGCGTTCGTGACCACGGGCCGTCCCGCGGTGAAGGCGACGGCCGCGCGCGGGGCGGCGGCGGGGGGCTTCACCCCCTCGGGATGCTCGGTGAGCCAGGAGGTGATCGCGATCCGCGCGGCGGGCGTGCGGGCGTGGTCCAGCCAGTCGGGCGAGGGCCCCGAGGCGGCGTCCTGGGCGAGCAGCAGCTGGACCGTGTCGCCGTCGTTGAGCTGGGTGCTGAGCGTGGCGAGCCGGCCGTTGACGCGTGCCCCGATGCACGCGTGCGCCTCCTCGCCGTACTGCGCGTATGCCGCGTCCACGCAGCTCGCCCCGGCGGGCAGTCCGAGCGTGCCTCCGTCGGCGCGGAAGACGGTGATCTCGCGGTCCGCGGCGAGTTCGGCACGAAGGGAGGTCCAGAAGGTGTCGGGGTCGGGGGCGGACTCCTGCCACTCCAGGAGCCGGGAGAGCCAGCCGGGCCTGGTGGGGTCGGCGCGCTCGCCGTCGGCCGCGTCGGACGCATCGGGCCGATCGGCCGGGTCGGCCGCCTCGGACCCGTCGGCCAACGGATGCGGATTGCCCAGTGCGTACGGGTTGCCGAGGGCGATGACGCCGGCCTCCGCGACGCGGTGCATCTGGTGGGTACGGATGAGGACTTCGGCGACGGCTCCGTCGGAGCCGGCGACCGCCGTGTGCAGCGACTGGTACAGGTTGAACTTGGGCGCGGCGATGAAGTCCTTGAACTCCGAGATCAACGGGGTGAAGCAGGTGTGCAGTTCGCCGAGGACCGCATAGCAGTCGGCGTCCTCGCCGACGAGGACGAGGAGCCGCCCGAAGTCCGTCCCGCGCAGCTCGCCGCGCTTGAGCCGCACGCGGTGGACGGAGACGAAGTGGCGGGGCCGGATGAGGACTTCGGCCTGGATGTCCGCGTCGCGCAGCACGGTCGTGACGTCCTCGGCAATGGCGGCAAGAGCGTCCGCCGCATCGGCGTTGTCCGCGATGAGTGCCCGGGTGCGTTCGTACTCCTCGGGGTGGAGGATCGCGAAGACCAGGTCCTCCAGCTCGGTCTTGAGTGCCTGGACGCCGAGCCGCTCGGCGAGCGGGATCAGCACGTCCCGTGTGACCTTGGCGATGCGAACCTGCTTCTCCGGACGCATCACGCCGAGCGTGCGCATGTTGTGCAGCCGGTCGGCGAGCTTGATCGACATGACCCGTACGTCGTTGCCCGTGGCGACGAGCATTTTGCGGAAGGTCTCGGGTTCGGCCGCCGCGCCGTAGTCGACCTTCTCCAGCTTGGTGACGCCGTCGACGAGGTAGCAGACCTCCTCGCCGAACTCCGCACGTACCTGGTCCAGTGTCAGGTCGGTGTCCTCGACGGTGTCGTGGAGCAGGGCCGCGGTCAAGGTCGTGGTCTCCGCGCCGAGTTCGGCGAGGATCAGGGTCACCGCGAGCGGATGCGTGATGTACGGCTCGCCGCTCTTGCGGAACTGGCCGCGGTGCGACGACTCGGCCAGTACGTACGCCCTGCGCAGGATGGCCAGATCAGCGTCCGGATGGTGGGCGCGGTGCGCCTCCGCGACATGGCCGATCGCGTCGGGCAGCCGGTCCCGGGCGGTGGGACCGAGAAGGGCGGCCCTGCCCAGCCGACGGAGGTCGAGCTTGGGGCGGCCACGTCGGCGACTGGGAGCACCAGGGTTGGTGGCCTCTGCACTCATGGGGCACCTCCGGCAGCGTCGACCGGCGGTGGGAAAGGCAGGCATGCCCTCCCGGCCGGTGCTTGATGCTACCGAGCCCACCACGTGGCGGAGTCCGCCTCTCGCTCAGCGTGAAAGGGATCACCCATTCGAGCGAACACTCAGTCGTCGGCCGTTTCGCTCCGTGACGGAGAGGACGTCGCGAACCAGGCGGGATCGATGTGGCCCTCGGCGACGAGAACGGCGGGGCCGGTCATCTCGATCGCCCCGTCGGGGTGCTCCGTGATCACCAGGCGCCCGCCCGGAAGATCCACCGTGTACGTCACCGGGGCCCCGGTGACGGCGGGGTCGGCGCCGTCCCGGCGTGCGGCCGCCACGGCGACGGCGCAGGCGCCGGTCCCGCACGAGCGGGTCTCGCCCGAGCCGCGCTCGTGCACACGCATGGCCACATGGCGCGGACCGCGGTCGACGACGAACTCGATATTCACCCCTTCGGGGTATACGCCGGCGGGGGAGAAGGGCGGGGCGGAGAACAGGTCTCCCGCGTGGTCCAGATCCTCGACGAAGGCGACCGCGTGCGGATTGCCCATGTTCACGTTCCGGGCGGGCCAGCTGCGGCCGTCGACCGTGACCGTGACGCCGTCCTCCGGGAGGACGGCGCGGCCCATGGCGACCGTGATGTCGCCTTCCTTGTCGATGTGCACCCGCTTGACGCCACCGCGCGTGGCGACCGCCAGATCGCCCGTGTCGACAAGGCCGGCACGCTGCAGATAGTGGGCGAAGACCCGCACGCCGTTTCCGCACATCTCGGCGATCGAGCCGTCCGCGTTGCGGTAGTCCATGAACCATTCGGCCTCGCCGGCCTGCGAGCGTGCCTCGGGGTGCGCGGCGGAGCGCACGACGTGCAGCAGGCCGTCACCTCCGATACCCGCGCGGCGGTCGCAGAGCCTGGCGACGACGGACGCGGGCAGCTCGATCACGTTGTCCAGGTCCGGGACGATCACGAAGTCGTTCTCGGTCCCGTGGCCCTTGAGGAAGGCGATCGGCGAGGTCTTGGACATGGTCACCGCACCATCGTACGGGGCGGCGCCGACACTCAGCGGAGCCGGGCCACCCGCCACACGGCGAGGGCGACCAGCGCGGCGGCCATGGCGACGTAGAGGGCGATCACGCGCCAGTCGGGGCGCTCGCCGGAGCCGCGCTCGGGCAGACCGGGCCAGGTGTGACCGACCCGGCGGGCGGCCATCATGCCCCAGCCCGCGGCGCAGCAGCTGATCAGCAGCCCGAGCATGGCGACGACCGCGCCACCGTCTCCGGAGCCGAAGGCGAGGGGGAAGGCGAACATGAGCGAGCCGACCGCGGCGAGCCCCACGATGGGAGCGAGCTGCCAGATCCGCAGCCTGCGCTGCGGGCGCAGCTCGACCTCCACTTCCACCCCGGCCTCGGGGTCGTCCTGGAGCACGTCCTGGGTGTCGTCAGGGCCGTCGGGACTGAGACGGAGCACGTCTTCCCGTGTTCCCTGTTCTCTGTCGCGAGGGCCGGCCTCCATCGCCACGCGCCCTCCCAACTCGGACTCCACTTGTCGATCGATGCTCGATGATGGCACGGCCCCGGGCGCCGGAATGACGTCCAAGACGTCCCGATGCCATCACGTGATCAGGCTGTAACCGCTCGTTCGACCAACGCGAGGGCACGGTGCGGGAGTTCCCCGCGGTCCGCAATTGCGCCGCTCAACCAGTGAACGCGCGGGTCGCGGCGAAACCATGAGTCCTGGCGGCGCGCGAAGCGTTTGGTGGCGCGCACGGTCTCGGCGCGCGCCTCGTCCTCCGTGCACTCCCCCGCGAGCACGGCGAGCACCTGCTGGTAGCCGAGCGCGCGGGACGCCGTGCGCCCTTCGCGCAGCCCCTGGGCTTCCAGGGTCCGCACCTCGTCGACGAGCCCCGCCTCCCACATACGGTCCACCCGCAGGGTGATGCGCTCGTCGAGCTCGGGGCGCTCGACGTCGACGCCGATCTGGACGGTGTCGTACACGGCCTCGTGGCCGGGAAGGTTGGCGGTGAAGGGCTTGCCGGTGATCTCGATGACCTCCAGCGCACGGACGATGCGGCGGCCGTTGCTGGGCAGGATCGCCCGCGCGGCGTCCGGGTCGGCCGTGGCCAGCCGGGCGTGCAGGTCGCCGGAGCCGCGCTCCGCCAGCTCCGCCTCCAGCCGGGCACGCACCTCGGGGTCGGTGCCGGGGAATTCGAGGGCGTCGATCGCTCCCCGTACGTACAGCCCGGAGCCGCCGACGAGGACCGGCGTACGACCCTCGGCGAGCAGTTTGTCGATCTCCGCGCGGGCCAGCCGCTGGTACTCGGCGACGCTCGCCGTCTGCGTGACGTCCCAGATGTCCAGGAGGTGGTGCGGGATCCCGCCGCGCTCCCCCGGTGTCAGCTTGGCGGTGCCGATGTCCATCCCGCGGTAGAGCTGCATCGAGTCGGCGTTGACGACCTCGCCGCCGAGCTGCTGGGCGAGATGGACGCCCAGATCGGACTTTCCGGCCGCTGTGGGGCCGACGACGGCGATGACCCGCGGTGCGGGAGCTGCACTTCTCACCGCCCCAGTCTCGCAAACGTCACGGGTGTCCCCGAACGAGTTACGTGACGGCACACCAGTGGGGTCGTTGCCTGTTGCGAGGTTCCGGCCGCCGGTTTTCGAACCGGCCCCCGGTGGCGGCGCAGTGGGACGCTCCGGGCAACGCGGAATTTCGCCCACACGAGTACGCTATGGAGTTGATATGGGCGTTTTTGCAAGGTTTCGTCGGAAGAGCAAGGGAGCTGCCGAGGCGTCAACCGACGAGGGTCCCGACGGCACCCTGACGGCGGATTCCACGGAGGGTTCCGCGGAGGGTGCGGAAGGGGCGGAGGGTTCCGCCGAAGGGGCGGCGGAGGGGGCCGCGGACGGCTCGACGGCATCCGAGGCCGCCAAGGCCTCTGCGGAGGAGACCACTGACGGCGCTGCCGCCAAGGCCGAGCCGGAGACGGGGGAGCCCGCCGGCACGTGCGGCACGTCCGGCGCGGAGAGTGTCGAGATTCCCAAGCAGCAGTCCGCCGACGAGGCCGCGGACAACGAGGCCGGCGAGGGCGCCCGTCACTAGATCCGTACGAGCGAGGTGACCCATGAGCATCCTGGACACGCTGAAGGCCAAGCTCGCCCCTGCCAAGGAGAAGGTCTCTGATCTCGCGCACCAGCACGGAGGCAAGATCGAGCACGGTCTGGACAAGGCCGCGCGGACGGTCGACCAGCGGACCAAGGGCAAGTACAGCGACAAGATCGAGTCGGGCACCGAGAAGGCCAAGGGGGCCCTGGACCGCCTCGCCCACAAGGACCACGGCACACCGAAGGACGACGACGCCCCACCGCCGGCTTCCTGAATGAGTAACGGCTGACGGCCGCGGAGCGCTTGGCTCCGCGGCCGTCCGCCGTTTCAGCCTCCCTCGGAGGCGGGTGCTTCCGGTGCTTCAGGACCAGGCGGCCACGAAGTACCCGACGCCGTACGGGGCGTCCTCGAACAGCAGCTGTCCTGCCAGGCCGGCACCTCCGGCGGCGCCCGCGAGCACCTGCCAGGGGGCACGGCCGGCCGCCTTCAGCACGTGCGCGAGGGACGCGTCCAGCGCAGTGAGTGCCTCCGTGTCCGCCGCGCCCAGGGCGCGGGCCGCCTCGGCGTCGAAGGCCGCCGCGCGCTCGTCCAGATAGCCGGGTGCCTTCAGGGTGCGGCACGCGCTGCCGTCGCCCATCACGAGCAGCGCGACACGGTCCGCGCGGGCGGCGAGTTCCCGGCCGGTCTCCGTGCAGCGCTCCGCGGCCAGTTGCTCGTCGACGCCGAGTCCCTCGACCGGGACGCCGGCCCACCGGGCGCGGTCGAGCAGCCAGGCGGCGACAGCGAGCGATACGGGAAGGGGGCGCTGCGGCGCCGGGCCGCCGGCCGGGCCCAGGTGTACGTCGACGTCCACACCGAAGCCACGGAAGGACCCCGACGCGCCTTGGGGGTACGAACCCAGCTCGTCGGGCCCGGCGGGGCCGACCACGATGAGCCGGTCGGGCCGGGAAGCGGCCAGCACGCTCAGGGCGTCGGCGCAGGCGGTCCTGGCGGCGGCGAGCTCGGGCGCGGCGCCGGCAGCCACATCCGGCACAAGGAGCGGGGGGCTGGGGCAGACCGCGGCGGCGACAAGCATGATCGCAGCGTAATGCCTGGCGGTGGTGGGGGTCGGGTGAGGTCACCGCACCCCGGCGCGCTCCGGCAGCCGTGCGTCGCGCCGGTGACCCGTCGCGCCCGCCCGGGACGACCGGGCGGGCGCTGTCGTCGTCAGCCGGCTGCCGAGCAGCCGCCGGTCGGAGCGGGCAGCGGTGCCGGGACGCCCACCGTGGGGAGGCCGAGCATGACGCCCGGCTGCTCCGGGGGCGCGGCGTTGCGCTTCTGCCAGGCGTCGCCCGCGCGGGTGCGGCGGACAGACGTCGTCTCGCCCTCGGCGAGGAGGTGGTGCGGGGCGGCGTAAGTGATCTCCACGGTCACCACGTCGCCCGGGCGGACCTCCTCGGCGGGCTTGGTGAAGTGGACCAGGCGGTTGTCGGGGGCGCGGCCGGAGAGGCGGTGGGTGGCGCCGTCCTTGCGGCCCTCGCCCTCGGCGACCATGACCTCGAGGACCCGGCCGACCTGCTTCTTGTTCTCCTCCCAGGAGATCTCCTCCTGGAGCGCGACCAGTCGCTCGTAGCGCGCCTGGACGACCTCCTTGGGGATCTGTCCGTCCATCTCGGCGGCCGGGGTGCCGGGCCGCTTCGAGTACTGGAAGGTGAAGGCCTGCGCGAAGCGCGCCTCGCGCACGACGTGCATGGTCTGCTCGAAGTCCTCCTCGGTCTCGCCAGGGAAGCCCACGATGATGTCGGTGGAGATGGCGGCGTGCGGAATCGCCGCGCGGACCTTCTCGATGATGCCCAGGTAACGCTCCTGCCGGTACGAGCGGCGCATCGCCTTCAGCACCGTGTCCGAACCGGACTGCAGCGGCATGTGCAGCTGGGGCATCACGTTCGGCGTCTCGGCCATCGCGGCGATCACGTCGTCCGTGAAGTCACGGGGGTGCGGGGAGGTGAAGCGGACGCGCTCCAGCCCCTCGATCCTTCCGCAGGCGCGCAGCAGCTTCGAGAACGCCTCGCGGTCGCCGATGTCGGAGCCGTACGCGTTCACGTTCTGGCCGAGCAGGGTGATCTCGGAGACGCCCTCGGCGACCAGCGCCTCGACCTCGGCGAGGATGTCTCCGGGCCGGCGGTCCTTCTCCTTGCCGCGCAGTGCGGGGACGATGCAGAACGTGCAGGTGTTGTTGCACCCGACGGAGATGGAGACCCACGCGGCGTACGCGCTCTCGCGGCGCGTCGGCAGCGTCGACGGGAAGGCTTCGAGCGACTCCGCGATCTCGACCTGCGCCTCTTCCAGGATGCGGGCGCGCTCCAGCAGCACCGGCAGCTTGCCGATGTTGTGCGTACCGAAGACGACGTCGACCCACGGCGCCCTCTTGACGATGGTGTCGCGGTCCTTCTGGGCCAGGCAGCCGCCGACGGCGATCTGCATCCCGGGCCGCTTGGCCTTCATCGGGGCCAGCCGGCCGAGGTTGCCGTAGAGCCTGTTGTCGGCGTTCTCGCGTACCGCGCAGGTGTTGAAGACGACGACGTCGGCCTCGCCCTCGCCGGCGCCCTCGGGCGCGCGGACGTAGCCTGCGTCCTCCAGCAGGCCGGACAGCCGCTCGGAGTCGTGGACGTTCATCTGGCACCCGTAGGTGCGCACTTCGTATGTTCCCTTGACGTCCACTGCTTCGCTCCGGTCGCTGCTGGTCATTCCTCCAGGGTAAGGGGGCGCCGGGCAAGCTCCGGCCCCGAGCCGGTCGGGAGGGCGGGCTGGGCCGCGGGGCCGTCCGGAGGGAGCCTCCGCCAGGGGGGCCTGGCCATCGCGGGAAACGAGATGGCAGGATTCGCGCCATGTCCACGGCCCTGTCCCGAATCAGCCGTCGCCGCGCCCTGCAGGGGTCCGCCGCGCTGGCCATGGTGTGCGGGCTGCTGCTGTGGTGGCTGCTGCCGCTCGGCGAGAGCACGCCGAGCGGGCGGCTCACGTTCAGTACGGGCGTGAAGACCGGGGTCTACCAGCGCTACGGCGAGATGCTGGAGGGCGCGCTCGCCCGCGATCTGCCGAAGGTCTCGATAGATCTGCGGACCAGCGAGGGGTCTCAGCAGAACCTGGCCTGGGTGGCGAGCGGTGAGGCCGACTTCACCATCGCCACCGCGGACGCGGTGGCGAAGTACCAGCGGGACGCCAAGCCGGGCTCGGGCCGGCTGCGCGGCTGCGCACGACTGTACGACGACTACGTACAGCTGGTCGTTCCGCAGGGCTCCTCCGTACAGACCCCGGCGGACCTGCGCGGCAAGCGCGTGGGCGTCGGCCAGGAGGGCTCGGGTGTCCGGCTCATCGCCGAGCGGGTGCTGACGGCAGCGGGCCTCGATGCCGAGCAGGACATCAGTCCGCTCTCCGCCGGCATCGACACCATGCCGGGCCTCCTGGAGCGGGGCGATCTGGATGCCTTCTTCTGGTCGGGCGGGCTGCCCACCGGTGCGGTGCAGAACCTGTCGCAGCGCTTCCCGGTCCGGCTGGTTCCGGTCGACGACGAACTGATCCGCCGGGTCCACACCACGGGCGAGGCGACGCGCTACTACCACTCGGCGGTCATCCCCTCCGATGCCTACCCCAAGATGGGCGCCAGGGCCCCGGTGCAGACCGTCGCCGTCGCGAATCTGCTGGTCACCACCGACCGCGCGGACCCGGAGCTGACCGAGCGGTTCACCCGCACCGTGATCAACAGCCGGGATCGGATCGGACGCGAGGTACATCCCGCGCAGCTGGTGGACCTGCGGACGGCGATCTACACCGACCCGCTGCCGCTGCACGACGGGGCACGCCGGTACTACCGCTCGGCCAAGCCGTAGCGGCACCGGTACCACCGCCCGGTCCAGCCACACCCGTACCACCGCCCGGTCCAGCCGTGGCCGTAGAGGCCGTCTGCGGGCATCCCGGCCGTACGGCGCGCCCGGGCGGTTGGCAGGTCTCCGGCGGCTGCAGCGGCGCCCGGCCGGCCCCGGCCCTCCCCCCGCGGCTCCCTGCAGCCGCCTTCTCGCCGCTCAGGCCGCCGGAGGCGTCCGCGGGACCGAGACCGTCACCCGCAGGCCGTGCGGTTCGTGGTGCGCGTACGCGATCGAGCCGCCGCCCGCCGAGAGCAGCGCACGGCTGATGGAGAGACCGAGGCCCGAGCCCTTCACGTTCTGATGGCGGCCGCTGCGCCAGAAGCGGTCGCCGATCCGGGTGAGCTCCTCCTCGGTGAGCCCGGGGCCGCCGTCGGTGATCACGATCGTGGAGGTCTCGCCGTCGGCGGAGGCCGTGACGGTGACCTCCTCTCCCCTGGGCGTGAACTTCAGGGCATTGTCGATCACGGCGTCGAGGGCGCTGGAGAGCGCGATCGGGTCCGCCCAGGCGGTGACCGCGGGGCCGTGCCCGGTGAGCCGTACGCCCTTCTCCTCCGCGAGCGGGCGCCAGGCCGCGACCCGCTCGGCCGCCAGCGCGCCGATGTCCGTGAGCCGGATCTCGGCGGAGGCGTGCTCGGCCAGCGCCAGATCCAGCAGATCGTCGAGCACCTGGGCGAGCCGCATGCCCTCGGTACGGACGGACGCGATCTCCTCGTTCCCCTCGGGCAGTTCGAGAGCGAGGAGCTCGATCCGCAGCAGCAGCGCCGCAAGGGGATTGCGGAGCTGGTGGGAGGCGTCGGCGACGAAGGCGCGCTGCTGCTCCAGCACTTCCTCGACGTTGTCGGCCATCTCGTTGAACGAACGGGCCAGACGCCTGAGCTCCGGGGGCCCGCCGGCCGCCGCGACGCGCGAGTTCATCCTGCCGGTCGCTATGTCGTGGGTGGCGGCGTCGAGGATGCGGACGGGACGCAGCACCCAGCCGGTGAGCCGGACCGCCGCGCCGACGGCGAGCAGCATCGCCGCGGACTCGCCCGCCGCGATCAGCAGCCAGCCCTTCAGAATGCGTGAACGCAGCTGTCCCGTGGGCGAGTCGGTGACGACGACCGCGACGACGTCGCCGTCCCGTACGACCGGCGAGGCGACGACGATCCGGGCGTCCCCCTGCCACGGCCACACCTGCGGCGGATCGTGGCTGCGGCGCCCGAGCAGCGCCTCCTCGAAGGCCCGGCGGCCATCACCGGAAGGGGGGATCTCCCAGAACCAGGGGGCGCGGGCCATGGGCACGTCGCTGCGGTAGAAGACGCCGGCGTACATCCCGTACACGTCGTTGTAGCGGGTCAGTTCGTCCTCGAGGGTGGCCCGGCGCTCGTCCTGCCCGGAGATGCCGTCGGTGACGAACTGGGCCTGGGCAGCGAACCGCGCGGTGTCGTCCAGCCGGTCGACCACGACCTGCTGCTGCTCCGCCGCGGCGAGGCTCACGGCGAGCGGGAAGCCCAGGGCGAGCAGCACGCCCGCCATGAGGACGATGAGCAGAGGGAGAAGGCGGGTACGCAAGGGAAGCGGATGCCTTTACGCGGCGGGGGCGACCAGGCGGTAGCCGACGCCGCGTACGGTCTCGATGAGGGCGGGCATACGGAGCTTGGAGCGCAGCGACGCGACGTGCACTTCGAGCGTCCGTCCCGTGCCCTCCCAGCTCGTACGCCACACCTCGCTGATGATCTGCTCACGCCGGAAGACGACACCGGGCCGCTGGGCGAGCAGCGCCAGCAGGTCGAACTCCTTGCGCGTCAGCTGTACGTCCGTGCCGTCGACGCTGACGCGGCGGGTGGGGAGTTCGATGGTGACGGAGCCCAGCCGGAGGGCGCTGTCCGCGGCCGTCGCCGCGTCCTCACCGGGTGCGGTGCGCCTGCTGACGGCGTGGATCCGGGCAAGCAACTCGCCTGTGTCGTAGGGCTTGACGACGTAGTCGTCGGCGCCGAGATTGAGGCCGTGGATCCGGGAGCGCACGTCGGACCGCGCGGTCACCATGATCACCGGGGTCGAGGTGAGTTTCCTGATCTTTCCGCAGACCTGGTAGCCGTCCTGGTCGGGGAGTCCGAGGTCGAGCAGGACGACACCGAAGGGCGGCTTGCCCCCGGCAGCAGCGGGCAGTACCGCCTGGAGCGCCTCCTCACCGCTGCGGGCGTGGGTGACCTGGAATCCATGCCGGGCGAGCACCGCGGACAGGGCGGCCGCGACATGGTCGTCGTCCTCGACGAGCAGCAGTCTCACGGGCCTCCCTCAGGTCGTAGCTCTCGCATGTGTACAGGGCATGAACGCTGATTGCCGCCCGATGAGTCAAGAGGCATCCCGTTGCACCAGGGTTTCCGTTACCCACCCGGTACGGCGATCACCGCCCTGTTCACCCTGAGTGTCCGGTTGCAGCCGGATCGTTATGCTCAATTTCCCCTCAGATGTAATGACGCTGGTCGTTGTGCGTCATTACTGTCCTCCCAACCGAGGAGGACGGAGCAAGAAGCCGATGAGCGGAGTGTCAGTGACCAAGGGCGCCGAGGACGCCGTACCGGCGGCGGCGGACCTGGTCGTACTGAGCAACGTCAACAAGCACTTCGGCGCGCTGCATGTGCTCCAGGACATCGACCTGACGATCGCGCGCGGCGAGGTCGTGGTGGTCATCGGGCCCTCCGGGTCCGGCAAGTCCACGCTGTGCCGAACCATCAACCGGCTGGAGACGATCGACTCCGGCGTGATCACGATCGACGGGAAACCGCTGCCCCAGGAGGGCAAGGAGCTGGCCCGGCTGCGCGCCGATGTCGGCATGGTCTTCCAGTCGTTCAACCTCTTCGCACACAAGACGGTGCTGGAGAACGTCATGCTGGGCCAGCTCAAGGTCCGCAAGGCGGACAAGAAGGCCGCCGAGGAGAAGGCGCGCGCGCTGCTCGACCGGGTGGGCGTCGGCTCGCAGGCCGACAAGTACCCGGCGCAGCTCTCCGGCGGCCAGCAGCAGCGTGTCGCGATCGCCCGGGCGCTGGCGATGGGCCCGAAGGTGATGCTCTTCGACGAGCCCACCTCCGCCCTCGACCCCGAGATGATCAACGAGGTGCTCGAGGTCATGCAGCAGCTGGCCCGCGACGGCATGACCATGGTCGTCGTTACCCACGAGATGGGCTTCGCGCGGTCCGCCGCCAACCGGGTCGTGTTCATGGCGGACGGCAAGATCGTCGAAGAGGCCACACCCGACCAGTTCTTCAGCAACCCGCGCAGCGACCGGGCCAAGGACTTCCTCTCGAAGATCCTGCACCACTGAGTCTGTCCTGGATCAGCTGATCACCTCATCGCGTCAACTCTAGGGAAGTCACCATGAAGCTTCGTAAGGTCACCGCCGCTTCGGCCGCCGTGCTCTCGCTCGCCCTCGCCGCCACCGCCTGTGGCTCCGGCAAGAAGGACGACGCCGCGGGCGGCGGTTCCGCCGGCGGCGGGAAGATCACGATCGGTATCAAGATCGACCAGCCCGGTATCGGCCTGAAGACCCCGGACGGCAAGTACACCGGCTTCGACGTCGAGGTCGCCACGTACATCGCCAAAGAACTCGGCTACGACGAGAAGGACATCGTCTTCAAGGAGACGAAGAGCGCCGACCGCGAGACGGCGATCTCGCGCGGTGACGTCAAGTTCATCGCGGCGTCGTACTCGATCAACGACAAGCGCCTGGCCAAGGTGGACTTCGCCGGCCCGTACCTGCTGGCCCACCAGGACATCCTGGTCCGCGCGGACGACAACTCCATCACCAAGCCCGAGGACCTGAACAACAAGAAGCTCTGCTCGGTCACCGGCTCGACCTCGGCGCAGAACGTCAAGGAGAAGCTCGCTCCGAAGGCGCAGCTGCAGGAGTACGGTGGCTACTCCGAGTGCCTGACCGGCCTCGAGAACAAGGTCATTGACGCGCTCACGACGGACGACTCCATCCTCGCCGGCTACGCCGCGCAGGAGGCGTTCAAGGGCAAGTTCAAGCTCGCCGGCTTCAAGATGAGCAACGAGAACTACGGCATCGGCCTGAAGAAGGGCGACGCCGAGCTCAAGAAGAAGATCGACGCGGCGCTGGAGAAGATGGTCAAGGACGGCTCCTGGGACAAGGCCGTGAAGGCGAACTTCGGCCCGGCCGGCTACAAGAACGAGCCCGCGCCGAAGATCGGCAACATCGTCAAGTGAAGCAAGGCTGACGTGGGGGGGGGGGGGGGGGGGGGGGGGGGGGGGGGGGGGGGGGGGGGGGGGGGGGGGGGGGGGGGGGGGGGGGGGGGGGGGGGGGGGGGGGGGG
>NZ_JBWKDT010000015.1:130336-182208 GCF_056435785.1 Streptomyces sp. NPDC043870 | reverse complement strand
AACACGCCGCAACGACGCGCACAGAAAAGCCGATCACGGCCACTGTCAACCATCAGCTGGGACCGAAGTGTCAAGCATCTCCCGGGACCGGACACAGGTGCCGAACCGGGGTGAGTAGAAATCTTCTCTACGGCTTCAAGTGCTCGCTCCGCTCGCCGATGATCCCGGCCTCCTCGAACTGCAAGCAGTCTGATGCAGAGATCAGAGGTGCCGCGCACAGCGCGGCGGCGCCGGCCGGACGCCGCCGCCCGGCTCCCTCCATGTCTCCGCCACCGGGACCGCGCGTCGTCGCCCGCCCGCGCCCACAAAGGGGCGAAAGACCAGGCCGGGGCTAGGGACAGTGCGACACCACAGGTGAAAACCAGTCCGTGTCTGGGGCGGCCGGCTCCGCGGCTTTACGCAGCCACCATGGGGCGAGCCTCGAAGATCGGGGCCCACATCGGGCTATAGCGGGCAGGTCCACAGACTGCCCGATTCGCGACCAGCGTACGGGCCCCGATCTCTCGCCCCATGGCAGCTCCAGCCCAAAGCCGCTGCGCCGACCTGTGCCTATTGGTGGCCGCTGTGGGCCACAACACCCTCGTCGCGCAGGCTCCCTCTAAGCTACGTTGAACACGTTCAATTACTGCCGGGTGATAGCTGTGGGGGTACTGGATGTCAGCGGAGCTGACTGTCGCTCGCCGACTCGGGCGCGTGCTCGGGCGGATCGGGCGATGCGTGCTGACGTACGTGCTCCTTCACGCCGCCGCATGGTTGGCCATCTCGCAAACGGTCTGGTGGGACGACACCTTTCTGGAGACCATGACGCTCGGGATGGGCATGCTGCTGATCATCGGCACACCTACCCTCCTCATCGCCATCTTCGCGGTATGGGTGCATAACCGTATGGACGTAGTCCAGTTCCGCGTCCTGCTTGCCATCCCGCTGATCTTTTGCGCATGGCCTCTCCTTGCAAGCAGCGCAGCCGAACCGCTGCAGTTTCAGGTCATGGCGCAGATCGCCTTCGCCGCACTGATCCCTGCGCCGCTCTTTCCCGAGGGATGGCTCGGCGAGACTGACCAGTGAGGAGGATCCTGTGTGCCCGTAGCGTGCCCGAACGGATGGTTGCCACCGGGGAGTAGCGGGGAATCACGGAGACGGACCAGGAGATGCCCAGGTCAGCGCCCCGCAGCTCAGCGGCCATCCGCATACGTGGTCTTCCAAACAGGTGCTCCAACGCCCAAGCCGCTCAATGGTGTATTCACCCTTCACCGAGGGGTGAATTATGTGGTTGCAGTAGGTTGATTAGCGGAGCGCTTTCAGAGAGTGGGGCCGCGATACGAAACGGCTTCCCGTTATTTGAGATCCGAATCCGCTTCGGATCTCCCCCGACTAGCAATTCAAGGTCGACGGTCCAGTCGTAAACAGCGCCAGGGGATTTCGCCTTTACGTTGAGCAGGAAATCCGCCGCGTCTCCCTTATCTAGGTTCAGGCCGACCCTTTCGATGGGGTTGCCCTGCTCGTCGTAGAGCGTAAATGTGGGAGGAGTGTCATCTACCACGAGATCCGCCTCGCGACCTGGGAAGCCATCCCCGCCCGGACAAGGGAGCGACACGGTAGTCTCCATCGCCGGACCAGCGACCCTTCGAACATGTGGGCGCAATCCCGTTACTACGACCGCCTCGGAGCGTTCTGTCGTAAGGATGAAATGGACGGAGACATTTGTCGAGACGCCGCCCAGTGATCCGACCCACTTGCGTACAGCGTCCGACGCGCATGGGTCTCCGGGTGGAAGATTAAGCTCGTCTGGGCTTTGTGGCACTACCCAGGGCGGGTAACTCCAGACATCATTCACATGCACTTTCGGTTCAGGTTGATGGCGTGGCCACAAGTCTGCTGGCCAGAAAATGACCGCTGCTCCGATCAAGGCGGCAGCAATCGTCGCCGTTGCCCCGATGATGGCATCCTTCCCGGACATGCTGAGACCTCTCGTGGCCCGACCTATTTCGGTTGCAGGTATTAACTGCATCTGACCACTTCATTCATTCGTATGCGCTAGAGCGCCCAGTCGGCCCAGAGTCGGCGTACAGCAGCGCAGTACCGCAACCCCAGCAACCGCCCCAGCCCGGCAGTGTCCCTCCGGGGCTTCGTAGCGACCGGTATGGCCGTCGTTGACCGACCTGGCTAGAGCTACGGATCGGAGGGTGACCGTGCCAGACCCGTGCCAGATCGAGCGGTTTGCCACGGTCAACCAGGGGGCGCGGCGGTGCAGATGCTGTGTTGGCAGGCCTAGTTCCTCAGATGGCGGGTGACCAGCGGGGACGTGTCCGTAAGGGGCGCCGGGCTTACAAAGCAGATGTCGGCGGTTCGAAACCGTCCGCGCCCACCAGTGAAAAGGCCCCCAGCCGATCTTGGCTGGGGGCCTTTGACATCCACGTCTGACATCAACGAGGGCAGTCACTCACGGCCGGCGCCTCCTGAGCAGCCGGTCCATGTGGCTGACAGCTTCGCGTTGCATGTCCTGGACTACGTGGGTGTAGACGTTCATCGTCACGGCGATCTGACTGTGCCCGAGGATCTCCATCACGATGCGGGGAGCGACCCCGGCCGCGGTGAGGAGGGTGGCGCAGCCGTGCCGGGCGTCGTGCAGCCGGATGACCCGGAGGTCGGCGGAGTCGGCGACCCGGGTGAACGAGCGGTACAGGTTCCGCGGCTCGATCGGCCGACCAGTGCGTGTAGTGAACACGTAGCCGTGCGGCTCCCAAATATCTCCTAAACGATCAAGGGCAGCAGCTTGCCTCATTCGCTGCCAGCGCAGGGGCAATGCACATCGCGGGGAGTGGCAACGTCTGCTTCCGACGCCTCCCTTTGGGATCGTCGTCGTACGCCTCGCCCCCGACGCGCTGACGCTGGGAACGGACGCGGATCTCGCGCCTGTCCAGGTCCACGTTCTCCCATCGGAGACCGACGATTTCACCGCGACGGAGGCCGAGTGCTATGGCAAGCACGAAGGCGCGTATAGAGGGTCCTTCCGTGCTGCTGCCAGGAAGTCGAGGGTTTCCTCCAGGGACCACGGGGACAGCTCTCGTGCCTCAACGGACGGAGGCTCCACCAGCGTTGCAACGTTCCGCGTGACGAGTTCTTCCCGGCAGGCAGCAGTCAGCGCCACTGCACTCCGTGTCCGTGGCAGGAGCTGTCGTGCGGGAGGACGGCCGGCTACTGGCGATCCGCCGAGCGGACAACGGGACATGGGAGCGGCCGGGCGGAGTCCTCGAACTCAGCGAGGCCCCGGAGGAAGGCGTAGCCCGAGAGGTCTGGGCAGAGACCGGAATCCGCGTCGAAGTCGACGGGCTGACCGGGGCCCACGGTGTGTGGGTCGACGGCAGACGGGATGGGAGCTGGGCTGAGTGGTGGGTTAGGGAAGTACGTTCCCGACTGCGGTTCTCCGCGGGTGGGGGCTTTGTTCACACAGTGAGGGGGACAGGGTGGATCTCGTCGGCCAGGTGACCTGTGCGTTCGTGAATGCGTTTGACCGCTTCGGCCGAGGGAGCCTCGGAGAGGCAGTAGACCGTGCCGGACTCCGGGTCCGCCCAGGCCCTCTCGAAGTGGACGCCTTCTTCCCCTTCGATGGCGCGGTTATCCTGGTAGGCCTCCCTCAGCTGGTCGGCCGTGATGTCCTTCATCCCGTGGTGGACGTCCATGAACTGGGGCATGGCGTCGCACCTCCTTCCGACTTCCGCGTCCCGGCGTTTCGAATGGCCAACCCGCTTGCCAGCCATCATCTCCATCCTGTGCCCGTACGACCGTGGCGGCGACCGCACGGGCTGGCCGCATCAGGCCGCAGTGGCGGGCTGCCTCCGCTGTTTGACGTCGGCTGTGGGCTTCACGGGTCGCGCACCCGTGGCGGGTGTCGTGCAGGGCTTCGGCGTAGTCGCGTGACGTCCGTTTCGTGATCATGTGAGTCCGAGGAGGGCGAGAGGTCGGCCGGCGTCGCGGGCGTTGCGCCGGAGGCCGGCGGCGATGCTGCTCGTCCCGGCGAGGCGAAGGGCGCCGATGGCGAGGTTGCGCCAGGTCGCCATGGTGCGGGGTGCGGAGCCGGTCCGCAGCTGGGAGGCGTCCTCGGCGAATGTCACGTCTCGGACGTGGTGCAGGGCTTCGATCTTCCAGTGGCTGCGGATCAGCCGAGCGAGCTCGGCGGGCGTGGCCTGTTCCGCAGTGAGGCTGGTGACCGCGTAGACGGTCTTGATGCTGACCTTGCCGGTCTTGCGGTCCATTCGGCGGCGTTTGAGCTGGATGGCCTGGCGGGCGCCGGGAAAGAGCAGGCTGTTCGCCGTGCACACCTTGATGCGGCGGATCTCACCGCGGCCGTGGCCGGTGTCGTGGGTGCGGCCCTGCAGCGGGATCTGCTTCCAGGGAAGGGATTTGAGCTGCTTGTGGAGCTTCTTCTGGTTCCCTTTCGCGATCACGATGTACTGCGCGCCTCGGCCGAGCAGGTAGCTGGCGTGCTCGCGCTGGGTGCGCATGGCGTCGCTGGTCACGACCACGCCCGCCAGATCGGCGAGGGTCTCCAGCAGAGGCTGGAAGCAGGTGATCTCGTTGGTCTTCTCGCCAACGTCGAGTTGGGCCAGGACCAGGCCGGAGAGGTGGTCGCAGGCGGCGAGTAGATGAATCTTGCGGCCCGTGGCCCTGGCCGCTCCGCGCAGGGTCTTGCCGTCGACCGCCCACTGCGTGCAGCCGACCGTCGGCCCCAGCGCGCCGGTCGGCCAGCCAGCGGCCCACCGCCCGGTCCAACGCGTCGCCGTCGATGCGGCCCAGCAGCCGACGCACCGTCGCCTCCGCCGGCAGGCACCGCTTCGGGGACAGCGGACCGGGCCGTACGCCGAGACGCTCCAGGACGGACGGCGGGGCGTCGGTGATCCACTCACCCACCGCCGGCAGGGAGGTCGCTCCGGCCAGAACCGCGCACGCGGTCAGCGCAAGCATGACGACCAGAACGTGCCGTACGCCGCGCGGATCGCGAGTGTCGGGCACCTCGGCCAGACGCTCCAGCAGGCCCGGGATCTCCCCGGGTACGGCCCCGGGATGCTCGCGGAGTTGGTCAAAGGCAAACGGGATCGGCGATGACGCGTCGGCAGACACGGTTCATTCGCCCGCGGTGTCCTCGGCCTCCCAGCGAAGCAGGTCGCCTGGCTGGCACTTGAGCACCTCGCAGAGCGCGGCGAGCGTCGCAAAGCGCACCGCCTTGGCGCGGCCGTTCTTGAGTACCGCCAGGTTGGCGGGCGTGATCCCCACGCGGTCCGCGAGCTCACCCACGGACATCTTCCGCCTGGCCAGCATCACGTCGATGTCGACGGCGATCGGCATCAGATCACCTCGTCCAACTCGGCCTGCATCTGCGCCGCTTCGACGTCGCGCGCGACGGCCTGGGCGAGCAGCATCCGCAGCACGAGAACGATGAGCGCGACCCCCAGGATGGCCACGCCAATCCCGCCCATGATGAGGGTGACGCCCGGGTCGTCCCGCTGGCCCGGCGCATTCAGGGCCGTGACCGCGAACCACACGAGAGCAGCCGCAACGATCGCGCCGATGATGACGTCCACGTACCGGAAGGCGGCGTGGGAGAACACGGTTCCGCGCCGCACCATCGTTACCAGTCGCCATACACAGACCAGGGCGACCTGGGCCGTCCCGATGCCCAGGACCGTGATCACCCGCAGCGGGGTCAGCGGGAGCGACCCGTCCTCCGGGTCACTCCCGCTGACCAACGCCCACACCATCAATGCCTGTACGAACACGGTGCCGGTGAGCACCACCACGAGCACGGCGCGCAGCGCGCGCACTGTCAGCTTTCCCATGACCCATCCTCCCATCGAGATGCGATGGGAATTTATCGAATCTCGATAGGTGAAGCAAGGGCTGGGCCGGAGGGCGGGGCGGCGGTCTCGCGCCATGGCGGGATGCCGCCGCCCCCTCCCGCGGCATGGCGCAACGCGAAGGTTTTCGATCTTGCCGAAGTCGACCTCGCTCAGCCACAAATCGGACGCCACACGACTACGCCGAAGCCTTGGGGGTGTCGTGCAGCCGGATCCGCGGCAGCCCGGCTCCCTCGCTGACGCAGCCGGGCCCGCGATCCCGCCCCGCCTGAAAAGCCGTCCCCAGCAAAACTTGAGAGCTAAGGGAAAATAGCGTCCGCAGCGTCCGCCGGGGATCGCTCGCCGTCTCTGACCTGCGCGTCCGCCAGCATCTGCAGCGTCCGGCCACCCTCCGCTACCAAGGGCGCGTTTCCGCAGGTCAACAGCTCTTAGCGTTGGGCCGGTTGCGGACGCTGCCCCCTCCGGAACAACGAAGAGACCACCTGTCCGGCCGGGGTGGTCTCTTCGTTCCAAGGTCTGTCCGACGGGTCGCGTCACCGACCCCGCACCCGACAGCACTGTCACCCGAATGGAGCAATATGACGTGCCACCCACATGGGTGAAGATCAAGCTGACTAGTGCCCCAACCGAGGCAATCTGTGAAAGGGAAACCAAATGCGCATTCGACGAATCCTCGCCGCCGTCATCGCCACGGCAGCCCTCGCCGGACTCAGCCTCACAGGCGCCGCCACCGCCACCGCTGCCACCGCACAGGGTGCCCCATCCTACGTCACCCCTTCTGAGTGCAAGCAGGGCGGCGGAACGCCCGATCTGACGGACAACACCTGCAAGGGCGGTACGCACGACGGGCAGCCGATCGACTGAACCCCACAAGGCGCCCCGTAGCCACGCGCCACGCGCCGCGGGGCGCTCCCGCGCGAGCGTAGCCGGGAGAGTCGCAGGGACTGTGCCGACCCGTCGCTCGGCATCCAGAAGGCCGCGCTCGTCACGCACATCCGGCGGACGTACTACAGCGACCAGGGGCGGCCCGTGGAGACGGCGGACATCGTGGTGCCCGTCGCTCGTTGCGAGATCGTCCATGAGATCCCGATCAACCGTTAGCGGGCGGGCGACCGGCGGCGCGTTGGATCTTCGAATGCCAGGTCTCAGGCGTGCCCCACGCGTGCCCCTTCCGTGCCCAACAGACCGGGAAACCACGCGACTCCAGAGCAGCAGGCCCGCCCCGCCGGGCGGGACGCGGCCAAACCTCCCCGCCCAACGTGGTCACGGAGTGGGTCCGAGGCCTGTCTGCTGCCGTCGGCGGTGGGGCCGGCCGACGGCGTCCGCGTCGGTCAGCGGGTGCGGAGACGGCTCGTGTACATGTCCGTACGGTTCTGTGGTGCGCCGGAGTGGGTCTTGGTGAGCACCGCCCGTACTCCCTTGCCGTCTGCCACCAGGCCTTGGTAGTCGCCGAGGAAGTAGCCCCCGGAGAACGGCGCCTGCAGCCAGTCGAAGACCCGCGAGATCCGTCGTTCGGTCCGGAGCTTCGGGTTTCCGTGCCGCAGCGTGGCCAGTTGGTAGGCGGTGGGCAGGGTGGTGGTGTTGCCGGGCTTGAGGAAGCGCAGGTCGTAGTAAGTGAGCGCGACCGTGCCCCGCTCGGCGACCGCGATCGACGGTGAGAATGCCGGAACGCCCTTGGGGCTGATCAGCTCCGGGGTCCCCCAGGTGCGTCCGCCGTCGGTGGACCGCACAAGCTGGACGGAGTTGAACTTTCCACCGGAGAAGTCCGAGCCCTCGTAGGCCATGTACAGCGTGCCTGTCTTGGGGTCAACGGCCGGGCTCGGCAGGGTGGCCGCGGCGCGCAGCAGTTTGGTGGGGTCGTTCGGGTCGACCTCCGGTACGGAGGTGTCCCGGGCCACGGTGACCGGGGTGCTCCAGGTCTCTCCGGCGTCGGTCGAGGTGACCACCTCGTAGCGGGCTTCGACGACGGTGCTCAGGTCGTCGGAGTAGGTGATCCGGTCGAAGAAGTCATACAGGGTGCCGGTGGACCGGTCGGCGACGATCAGATGGCCGATGGTCTGGGTGTTGGGCACGGTGCTGGTGTCGACGAACGGCCGGGCCTTGCTCCAGGTGCGGCCGCCGTCGCGGGTGAGGGAGATGTAGCCGGGACCGTCGAGGGAGCTGGGGCCGGGTGGGTCGTTGTCGAGGCGGTTCCAGACCTGGTAGGCGGTGCCCTTGCGGATCGGGTCGGCGGTGAGTGAGGGCTTGTCGTTGAAAAACGGCTGCTCGTCGACGTGCGTGGTGGTGAGGTTCTGCCAAGTGCGGCCGCCGTCGCGGGACGTGACTGCCAGGAGGGCGCTGCGCGTGCTCTTCGTGAAGTCGACGCCCTCCCCGCCGGCGTAGACCGTGCCGTCCGGTCCGGTGCTCACCCAGGGGTCGGAGGCCCGTTCGTAGTCCGCGCCGCCGGGGGCGCACAGGCTGAACGGCAGCGTGCTCCGGTGGAAGGTGTGGCCGTCCGTGGTCCAGCTGGCCGCCAGGCCACGGGCGCCGCCGTCGCTCCAGCGGTCCTGCTGGAACACGGTGACCACGCGCTTGGGGTCGCGCGGATCGACGGACAGGTACGGCTCGACCTCGGTGGCCGGGTAGACGATGCTGTCGGGGGACCTCGCTCCGATGGTGCACTTCGCGTACGGGTCGCCGTGGGACACCTTGACCAGTGGTGTGCCGTCGGGGTTCCGGTCTGCTGCGGCGGGGGCCGCGCCGGTGACCGTGACGAGCAGGAGCGCGGCGCTGGTGACGGCGGTCAGGGGCAGGAAGACGCGCATGCGGGATCTCCTCCGGGCCTGTCGGCCGGGGTACTGGACCGCCGTCATCGGGGCGGCCTGGGGCGCGGAGGTGTACCGGAACGCGAGGGTGGGGCGACTCCGCTTGGTCCTTTTCGGCGTTGCAGCCGGTGCCCTTGATGGGCCGAACGACGGAGTCATCCCCGGGGTCGTCGAGGAGCACGGCGGAGCCGACCGGCGGGTGCACCGTGCCGGTCGGCTCCTTGGTCGTGCTGTTACGGCGCCTTCTTGTAGGTCCCCGGAGAGGGCCGTGGGCCGCGTGCCGGTTGGCGATGCCGGCGGGGTCGGCCTTGACTCAGACGGGTTCGAGCGGGATGACCTGCTGGACCTCTTCAACGGTGGGGATGAGTCAGGGCATCGGCAAAGGGCCACCTCAATGCGGACAGCGGCGCGATCATCGCCCGCGCCAGAAGGAAGACTCCATCACCGTCGGCACATCCAGGCTCGATGCCGGCGGGACTGCTCGTTCGTCTGCGCCTGTTCAGGACCTGCCGAGTGTCAACAACGCTCGTGATCAATACAGCTGGGAAATCCGAATCACTACAGCCAGGAAATGCGAACGACCTCGTCGGTCACTGTATGACGACATGGCCGAGGCCGTTCAGGACGGCGCGGCCGTCTCGAAGCGGTGACGGCCTTGGCTTCGAGACGGTCGGCGTCCACCATCGCGAGTGCCGCGGTGTCGAGACGGGCACGGGCGATCCACCCGACGGTGGTCCGGGTGCAGTTACTCCATACCCACCGCGCCGGGTGCACCGGCCGGACTGGTTGCCCAGCTGTGCGCCGACTGATCAAGTGATCGGCTGCGTGGTCCCGTCAGGCAGCGCGCAGGCATAGCCTGCGTAGGGGCGTGATGTTATCTGTCCGCCGGCTGCCGTGCACTCGTCTCTGGAGATGTTCGGAGACGAGGCGGCCCCGGCGCTGACAGCGCCGACGGCGCTCACGCCGGCAAGGGTTGCCGCGGCCAGGGCGAGGCCCAGGATCCTTCGCATGCGCATGACTTCCTCCTCCTCTCAGGCGCCTTCGTTCGGCCTTCGGGAAGGACAAGTCTCAAGACGACGGCGCCCTCTTACTCAGCATGGGTGCTCCGCATGAGGCCCGCGAGGCGAGGCTGGGCGCCGCGCCCGGGCGGTGACTGCCCTGCCCCGGAGAGGCATGACGTCACCGACCTCGACCGGCCGCATCGGTACGCCGCGTGCGCGTCGGTAGGAGCGGGGCGATGTCGATGTCCTTGGCGTCGAGACTGCCCACCGGGGCCGCGTTGTGTCCGGGCAGGCCGGGGGGTTGAGGAGGAGACGGGCCGTACCTGCCTCCGACCGGTGCCGGCGGGCGGCTGCCCCGCGCCGCCCTCTAACGCGGTTCGTGGGCCGCCGCCCGGCAGGCACCGGTCGCGGCGCCGCCCGCCACTCCGGCCCCGGTCAGCCCGGTCACACAACTCTGCAGGTCTCCGACCACGCCACGGCTGCAGGCCGCTGTGACGGAGTCGGAAGCGGTGGCACCGGCCAGTTCGGCCATCTGTGTGCAGGCGGCGATGTCCGCCCGGGCCGCGGGAGCGGCGAGGACCGCACCCCCGAGGGTGAGGGTCAGGCCGGTGAGGGCACCGGCGATACGGGTCGACGTGCGCATGGGACGCACCTGCCTTCCGGGTTCGTCGCGCGGTCCTGGTCCCGGCGGGCCGGATCCACGCGGTAAGGCCGCCTGGCGACGCTCGGTGAGTGGTGCCCCGGCCGGCGGGCTCACAGACTGACCGCACGATTCTGCGTCGCATCCATTGAGCCGCACCGGGACATGGTCGCCAGGCCGATGGAGAGGGCTCCGGACCGGATGGGACGCACTCGGACCTCCACTCGCGGGCCCCTCACTCCAGCGTCGCATCGTCTCCCCCGCCCGTCCTGGGCATCCGGGGGGCGGCCGCGCTGAGTAACTGCGATTGCGCGAAGCGCCGTAGCCGGCCCGTCCGGCCGACCAGGTGGATGGGACGGCTCAGCGTCCCGCCCGGCCTGTCCCCTGCACACCGCCGGACGCGGCTCGGCCGGGGAGGCGGCCGGCCTTCGCTTCCCCGCGAGGTGCTGGGCCGCCACTGCGGTGGCGCTTCACGGCGAGCGCCGATGGGAGGCCAAGGTGTCGCCGGGGAGAGCGAAGCCCGGCGGCCGGAACAGGCGGTAGCGCTGCGCCAGGTGCAGCCAGCAGCGGCGTCGGCGGTTGTGCTCGTCGTCCCCGGCGGTGATGCGGGCGGAGGTCTCCTCCCCGAGCTTGACGTAGTGGCCGAGGGTGGGTCCCGTTGATGATCCTGCGGTGACTGGCCCAACGCCCCCCGCGTTGCCCGGACTTGGGCAGATGCGGCTTCAGTCGGGCCCATTCCTCGTTCGTGAGATCCCACCGCTCCATGAACATGTCAACGGGCGCGAAGCGTGAGAAGTCACATGATCCGCACCTCAACCACGGACGAATGGCCCCTTGACTCTTTGACGCCCACGTTCACCGTTGACAGCGGGGGCAGCGCGTCGGGGGGTGTCCCAGGCCGGCGCCTGCCCCTCTGCGGTCGCACTGTGATCGCTGCACTGTGACCGTCCGTGACGGTGTGGCGTGTGACACGCCTGTGACAGTCGGCGGACGCCGTCGTGAAGTCGCCCCGGCAGCCTTTTGAAAAGAGGGCAAAACGCCTCATTCGGGCATATGCCTCCTGCTTCCGAGGGCGTGAGCAGAGATGACCGGGCCGATCCGCCGGAGGGAATCCCATGAGCCTCGCACTCGCCACGCCGTACGCCGAAGCCCCCGCACCCGCGCTGGCTCCGCGCGAGCAGGAGACGCTGCGGCACATCGCCGCCGGGCGCACCTACCTGCAGACGGCCCGCCACATGGGACTCTCCAAGCACACCGTCGACGCCTACCTCCGCCGCATCCGCGCCAAGCTCAACATCAACAGCACGGCCGAACTCACCCGACTGGCCATCTCCCTCGGCCTGTGACACCCACGCCCGGCCACCCGGGTCCGACCGCGTCGGCGGTCCGGAACGGTCCGCGCTCGCCGAAACCGAAGACCCCCGGCCGATCACGGCCGGGGGTCTTCGACGTACACACGCACATGAGCGACCTACGAGACGGGCTCCCTTCGTCGGCATTACCCGAATCAGGTAGTGGGGGTCGCCGTCCGGTCCTGCGACCTTTCAGCCTCTCAGCCCGACCGTCGACGTCGGCCCCAGCGGAACCAAACCCTTCCGCCAAAGTCGGCTACTCCGGTTGAACTCCCTCGCTCATCCCGCAGGTCTGTTATCAGAGTAACCCTCCAGACGCCCGATAGCGACGGTTAAATACAATTTTCGACCGGTTTCTCGGTAAAGGATGCGCAGGCCATGGCGGGGCGGCTACGGGGCGGCCGGAAAGCGGCGGACGTACCGCCGCTGCCAAGGGGTCTCGACGGCACGCCGGTCGTAGTGGCGGCGTACGAAGGCCACCGCCTCGGCGGACGGGACGCCGTCGAGAACGGCGAGGCAGGCCAGGGCCGTGCCCGTGCGGCCACGGCCGCCTCCGCAGGCGATCTCGACGCGGTCGGTGGCGGAGCGGGTCCAGGCGTCGTGCAGGACGGATCGGGCGTGGGCGGGATCGCTGGGGAGACGGAAGTCCGGCCAGCGGAGCCAGCGGGATTCCCAGGGGAACTCAGGGGGCTGCCCGCCCAGCAGATGAACGGCGTACGTGGGCGGTGGGCCGGGCGGGAGCGGGCGGCGCAGGGCGCGGCCCCGTACGAGCCGGCCGGAGGGCAGGCGGAGGACTCCGGGGGCGGTCGGGTGCCACGGCTCGGTCACGGTGGCCAAGGTAGCCGAGGGGGTGCGTACGCGGCCGGGGATGCTCCCTGCCGCCTGCGTCTGCTGCCCGCCGCCTGCCGGTCACGGTCGGTAGCCCCCTGAGCGCTGCAGTCCGCGCCCGGTAGCGCCCCGAGCGCCACAGTCCGCGGCCCGTGCCGACTGCGCTCGCAGCGTCGCAGTGGACCCACGACCCACCGAGGGCCCCGTGACCCGGGGCCCTCGGACGTCAGCGGGCAACCGTGACCAGGTCCTTCACCCGGCCCGCCAGCGCCGCGCTCGGGCGCGGGATGGTGCCGAAGTCGTCGAGTTCGTCGACGTCCAGGTGGTCGACGGTGTCCCTGACGGCGTCCTCGGGTACGAACGCGTCGTCTCCCGCCGCCTCGAAGCGCACCGTGATGCCGGAGGGCGGGGCACCCGGGTCGACCGCCTCGTGCGGCACGGGTCTGAACTGGTCCTGGGTGCCCGTCTCCAGCGCGGGAATCTGTGCCGCCCAGTGCTGGGCGTCCCGCAGTTCGCCCCGGCGCAGATGCAGCAGGTACAGACACAGCGCGCTCGTCGCGTTCCCCGCTCCGGCGGCGAACTGCCACCAGAACTGGGCGCCTTCCTCCGCGTCGGCCAGGTCCAGCAGGCAGGCGAAGGCGAGGGCCCCGTCCGGGTCGCGGTCGTCCTCGAAGCGGGCGATGTAGCCGGCGGCCTCGTCGTTCGTGATGACGTTCTGGGACAGCGACCACAGTCCGTCCCGCGCCTGCTGGTGGAGCGTCGCCGCGGGGCGGCCCCACGGGGAGGCACCGCCCGTGAAAATCTGCGTCCAGCGTGCCTCGGCGAGGTCGTGCGCGAGTCGCCGGCGCGATGCCTCCAGTTGTTCCTTCGAGTAGTCGCCCTCGAAGACCCTGGCTCTGGCGAGGGCCTCCTCGACACCGCGCGGCCGGCGTGACATAGGGCTCTCACTCCTCATCGTCGATGTCCACTTCCATGTCGAGATCGAGTTCGGCCGCCAGCCGCCGCTTGGCACTGCAGCGCAGCGTCCGCACCGTGGCCGGGGTGATGCCCATGACCGAGGCGGTGTGCTTCGTCGTGTAGCCCAGCGCATAGCGCAGAAGGACCACGTCAAACTGTCGCTCGGGGAGGTGGGTCATGGCGCGGTAGAGACCGATGCTGTGCTCGAGTTCGTCGACCTGTGCCCGGAAGTGTTCGCGGAAGGTGCCCATGACGGCATCCGTGGCGGCGCGTATCGCACGGGCGAAGGCCAGCGTTTCGGGGCCCGCGGGCGGGCGGCCCGTCACTGTCAGTTCGGTGGCCACCCGCTCCTTGTGCAGGGCCCAGGCGTCGGCCTCGAAGCTGCCCTGGCGGGTGAAGTGCTGCCAGTTGAAGGCCAGGTAGAGGAAGGTGCCGTGGACGAGTTCGTCAGCGGCGTCCCAGTCGCCCAGTTGGATACGCGCGTACTCGAAGTACGGCTGGTGGTACTGGGTGTGGAACGCCCGGAAGGGCGGTGGCATGGAATTGACGAGTCCCTGCATCGCCCGCTTGTTCACATCCTTGGGCTGCCGGCCACTCATGAGCGGCCTTCTTCGTCGGGCCCGTCGGCATCGGGGAGTGCCGGCGGGGAGGTGGGGTGGCGCTGTTCGATCAGGCTGGCGGCTCCGACACGTACACCCGCGCCGAGCAGGCGCCGCGTGAACGCCCGGACATCGGGCGCGTACGCTCTCGCGGCGGCCGCGATGGCCAGCACGAGGGCGGCTTCGTCGAACTTCACTTCGGTGCTGTCCTTACGTTCGCTGTCGGTCGGCACTCGGATCCCCGCTGCTTTCGCACGCCCCGGTGCCTGGAGCGTCATTGCTCGTGCGGACAGCAAAGCGGTTCCGCACCGCGAAACGTGGAGACGTCTGACAACGAATGTCTGGCGGACAGCAACCAGGCGGTTACAGCAACTCGGTGCATACGTTTGCAGTTGAGGATCGCCGGTACTCGCCACCCCTGGTGTACTCGCGAGTCACGCCGGACTACCTGCGGCCCGTCCGGAGCGGGCTGCGGAGGCATCACTCTTTGCGCAAACTCTGGGCAGCGTTCCGGGTGTTGGGGCATGTGACGGACGCCATATGTGGCATATGAACCTGGCATCCGCGTAAGTGGTATCCGTCACCGGGGCACGTCTGTGGGTCACCGTTGTCAGTCCGGGCCCGTAACCTTGTGACCATGTCCCCAACCCTTCGCGAGCTTGGTTCCGTACGGTCCGCTGCTATGGTGAATGCGGAGATTCGCGCACTGTGGGCGCGGTCCGGGGCGCGGTTGTCCGCCGTGGACGAGGCCCGGTACCAGCAGCTGCTCGTGGAGTGGGCGGCGGCGGTCGGGGCGCAGACGGACGCGGGGGCGGACGCGGAGACGGGCGCCGGTGTGATTCTGGGCGCGGGTGTAACTGCGGGCGTGGCTGCGTGTGCGGCGACGGGTGCGGCGCCGGGTGCCGGTGCGAGTGCGAGTGCGAGTGCGGGTGTCGGTGCGGCTCCGGGCACCTCGGGCGCCGGGATTGCCGACGCCGCGTGACGCACTCACGGCATGCGTGAGGCGTGCGTGGCGTACACACGCCGACCGAGGCGCGTTGTCAGTGGCGTGGCCCACACTGGAGACATGTGCCGCAGCATCAAGACTCTCCGACCGCCCGTCCTCCCCGAAGAAGCCACCGAGGAGGACATCAGGGCCGCAGCCCTGCAGTTCGTACGGAAGGTGTCCGGGTTCCGGGCGCCCGCCGCGCACAACCGGGAGGTGTTCGACCGGGCCGTGGACGAGATAGCGGAGTCGACCCGCAAGCTCCTCGACGGGCTGGAGGTGCGTGGCGGCGGGAGCGCGGCCGGGAAGGCTATACCGGTTCCGGCGCCGGACGCCGCATGACGTAGGCCGCGAGGGACCCCGCGGCGAAGAGGGCGAGGACGGACACCGCCACGCCCACCCATGTCGCACCCAGCCACTGGCCGCCGAAGTAGCCGAGGCCGACGCTGTAGCCCGCCCAGGCCACTCCCGCGAGGGCCGACCAGGGCAGGAACTCCGTCACCTTGCGGCGTGACGCGCCCGCGCCCAGGGAGACGACCGAGCGGCCCGCGGGGGCGAAGCGGGCGATGACGACCAGCATGCCGCCGCCACGGCTGAGGGCGGTGCCGAGACGTTGCTGCGCCCTGGTCAGCCGTCGGGAGCGCGCGATCGCCCGGTCAAGTCGGTCGCCGCCGCGCCAGGCCAGCCGGTAGGCGACGAGGTCGCCGAGCACGGACGCAGTCGTCGCGCAGAGCAGCAGCACCAGTAGCGAAGGCACTTCCTGGGGCACCTGGCCGGCGGCCTCGGCGACCGTCGTCGATCCCGCGGCCGTCGATCCGGCTGCGGCCGCCGTCGCGGCCGTGATCACCAGCACACCGCTGGGCAGCACGGGCACGAAGACGTCCAGGAGTACGGAGACGGCCACGACGGCATAGATCCACGGGCTGCCGGTCAGCGACCCCACAATCTCAAGCACCTGGACTCCCCCCTTGATGACAACGCCGCGACGTCGCAGGGGAGCGGCAGGGGCGGCATGACAGCCATACAGCGTACGCCCGCGCCCTGCGGCGAGATCATCAGGGGTGGGCTGAAGTCGGGCGCGGCCGTACGGGCGGCTCGCGGCGCGGAGCAACACCCCCGGCGGGCCCGGCCCCGCCAGCAGGGCGAGGCGCGAGGTGAGGCGCGAGGTGAGAGGAAAACGCGGGTGGGCCCGGGGCCGCACGGCACCAGCTGCCGGCCCGGGCCCACCGCCTGGAACGTCAGGCCGTGACAGCCGTCGCGGACTCCTCGGGCTTCTTCTCCTCGGCCGCGCCGCGCGAAGCGAACAGCCGGTCCAGCCCCAGCGCACCCGAGCCGGTGAAGACCAGCAGCAGGAACGCCCAGCAGAACATCGCGGATGCCTCGCCGCCGTTCTGCAGCGGGAAGAGCGCCTCGGGCTGGTGCACCTTGAAGTACGCGTACGCCATCGAGCCCGAGGCTATGAACGCGGCCGCGCGCGTGCCGAGGCCGATCAGCACCAGGCCGCCGGCGACGAGCTCGATCACGGCCGCGTACCAGCCCGGCCAGGTGCCGGTGGGCACGGTGCCGCCGTTCATTCCGCCGAGGACGCCGAAGAGCGCGGCGGCGCCGTGGCTGGTGAACAGCAGACCGACGACGATGCGGAACAGTCCGAGCACGTACGGCTGGGCCTGGTCCAGTCTCGAGGACGACTGTCGAGTGGCCATCTGGGGGTCTCCTTCGGTCTGGGGACGTGAAACCGATGGGACTCAAGTTAGGCGGACCTAATCAATACTTGCAAGTTCAACATTCAGCCGGCGGTCGCTCTTCATCGGGATTTCACAGTCGGCGGCAGCCACGCGCAGCACGGCCCGTGCCACCGCGTCCGCGTCCGACAGCGTCACCGAGTCCACTCCGGGCCGGGCCCCCGCCGCGGTCACCCAGTGCACTCCCTCGGTGGGCACACCGACCGCGAACCGCCGTGGATGCGCCCGCCCCTGACGATCGATCAGGCGGTACGGCCGAGCTGTCACGTCCAGGCCGCCGGTTTCGTAACCGCCGACCGCATGCGGCCGGCACTGCCCCGTGCGCAGCAGCCGCGCGAGCAACTCGTCACGGCTGCGCCTGAGGTCCGGCTCCGGGAGCCGTGCCTCGATCAGCGTCGTCGCCGTCACCGCCGACCCCGGCACGTCGGGCGACTCGGCGGTGAACCCCCCGTCCTCCGTCCGTACCGCCATCCGCGGGCCGACCACCTCCAGTACCCCGGCCTCGATCAGAGCGGTCATCTCCTCGATCCGGCGGCGCGGCGGTCCGATGGAGAGGAACGCGTTCAGCGGTGTGTACCAGCGGTCCAGATGGTCGCGCCGGGACCCGCCCGACAGTCCGCGGTGGTCCACGATCTGCCGCACCTCGTTGCGTACGTCCCGCAGGACGTCGAGAGCTGCCTTGAGGGGGCCCGCCACATTGCCGAGCGCCGCGTGCTCGGCGTCCCGCCGCAGATGCCCCAGCAGCCAGTCGCGGAAGGCGGCCGGGCCGGTGAAGGTCTCGCCCGCGTACGGCCGTGAGATCCGCTCCCAGGACCAGCGGTCGGCCTCCGTGCACCCATAGGCGTCCAGGACCGCGGCCTCCTCCGGGCTGCCGTGCGCCGTGTCCAGGAAGCGGGTGCGGAAGCGGGCCCGGAACTCCGCCGCGCGGCCGGGGCCCCTGCACAGCAGCGCCTCGTAGTAGACCGTCTCCACCTCCTTGGCGACCCGTGGCCATATCTCGGTGAGGAAGTCCGGCGGATCGTCGGCTTCCGCGCGTTTGCGGAAGACCGCGATCGCGTCCGGGGTGAGCACCAGCGGGCGGTGCCGGCCCGAAGCGCCCTTCGCGTTGTCCCCGCGTGCCTGGTACGGAATGCCGCGCCGAGAGCCCGCGTACAGCCTCGGTTCGCGTCCCGAGGGCCGGTAGACGAGGCGGTTCCCGTCACGGACGAACGCGCCGCCGCGGCCCGTCGTCAGCAGTGCCATGTGGTCGAAGAAGTTGAGGCCGAGGCCGCGCAGCAGGACCGATTCGCCCGGGGCGATCGCGGAGAGGTCGAGGTCCGCCGGGTTGGCGGGGGCGAAGTGGCGCAGGCCGTGCCGGGCCGCGTGGGCGCCGAGCCGGGCCGGAACCGCACCGGGCGCCACCGGCAGATGCCCCTGCGCCAGCACCACCGCGCTGAGGCCGGTCAGCGAGGTCCCGTCGTCCAGTGCCAGCGTCTGCGAACCGTCCTCGGCGTCGTCGAGGCGCACCGCGCGGGCCCGGTGCACCTCCATTCGTACCGTCCGCGACGCGCGGTCGGCGATTTCACGGAACGCCCACTCCAGATAGCGGCCGTAGCAGGCGCGGGTCGGATAGTCGTCGGGGCCGAGCCCCTCGGCCGGGTGGACGGCGGCCCACTCGTACAGGCTCGGCCCCGGCCGTACCGGCCCCTCGCAGTCCACGCTGTCGTCGGTGAAGAGCGTCACCTGGGAAGCGACCGTGTTCATCAGCAGCTCGGCGGGCTGGTCCGTTCGCCACACCTGGCCGGGGCCCGCCGGGGCGGGGTCGATGACATGCACCGTCAGCGCGGTCTCCGGGGCCAGTTCGGGCACGGAGGCGCAGAGCCTTTCGAGGACCGAGGTGCCGCGGGGTCCTGCGCCGACCAGGGCTATGGCGTGCGGAACTGCGGGCAACACGGACAAAGCACTGACTCCCGGGGCAATGTGGGGGCTTGACGGGACGGGAAGCGGATCGTCCGCCTCATCATGCCGTCGCTGTGTGGGGAGCCGGAGGGGCATGGGTGAGGATCATCTGCTGCTGTGTGAAGTGTCACGGACCATTCGTCAGGTTCCGCTCGTCGACCGTCACGAGCCGCGTACCCACACGATCCGCCCGATTGCCCCCGGCCGGTCTGCCGTCCGTGCGCGCCTGGTCGAGCCGGAGGCCGGCCGAGCGCCCGCGCAGCGTCAGTGTCATCAGCTGGTTCCCGAACCACGGCCCGCCGCTCCGGTGCCAGTCGATGACGGGCCGCCCCGCCCGCCCGTGCCGGGCCAGCGCATGGCCGAGCCGCCGCCCCGCCCGGCTCCAGCCGAAGCGGAAGCCGAGCTTCACCGAGGAGTGGATCGCGTTGTGGACGGGGGAGCAGGTCAGTTGCAGCACCCGCGCGTCCGGCGCCGCGTCCGGCCAGACCGGCTCGGCGACGTACGCGTGGTGCACATCCCCGGACAGCACGCAGATCGTCGCCGGTGCCAGCGGGCCGCTGCCCGCCTCCGCGATCAGCGCCGTCAGCTTCTCGAACGATGCCGGGAACGCCGCCCAGTGCTCCAGATCGGACCGTCTGCGCAGGTCTTCGCCGAAACGTGCCCAGCGCGCGCCTCGTTCGCCCCGGCACAGTGCCGCGTTCCAGCTCTCCGCGTCATGGATGAGCGGCGGCAGCAGCCAGGGCAGCGAGGTCCCGACGAGCAGGTGGTCGTACGAGCCCGGGGCCTCCAGTGCCTGTTCGCGGAGCCAGCCCGCCTCGCGCTCGTCGAGCACCGCCCTGTTCTGCTCGTCCAGCACACGGGCCGCCCGGGTGTCGACCATCAGCAGCCGGGTCCTGCCGAAGTCGCGCCGGTAGCTCCAGCGGACCGCGGCCGGATCGGTCTCGGCCTTCGCCGCGAACCGCCGCAGTGCGTCCGTGCCGTCGGGGCTGGACCGTACGGCAGCGTGGACCGGATCCGTTTCGAGCTCGGCCGGGGTGAGATTGCCCAGATGCTGGTAGACCCAGTACGACATCAGCCCGCTGCGCACGCGCTCCTGCCACCAGGCCGTCTCCCGCATCTCCGCGAGCCACGACGCGCTGGTGTTCCAGTCGTCGATCACATCGTGGTCGTCGAAGATCATGCAGCTGGGGACGGTGGAGAGCAGCCAGCGGACCTCGGGGTCCAGCCAGGACTCGTCGTACAGCCGGGTGTACTCCTCGTAGTCCGCGACCTCCACGCCCGGCGGCTCGCGCAGATCACGCCGGGCGGCCAGCCAGCGCTGGGTCGCCTGGGACGTCGCGTCCGCGTACACCTGGTCGCCCAGCAGGAGCAGCACGTCCGGGCGCTCGGCTTCCGGGTCGGCGGCCAGCCGGGCGGCGAGGGTGTCCAGCGCGTCGGGGCCGACCGGGTCGTGCTCGTAGGCGGGCGGCGCGGCCCAGCGGCAGGAGCCGAAGGCGACCCGGACGCCTTCGGCAGGGATCGCGGGGGTGCGGATCGTGCTCTGCGGGAAGGGGGAGTCCTCCAGGGGCCAGACGCGCCGGCCGTCCAGCAGTACCTCGTACGGGGTCGAGGAGGCGGGGGTGAGGCCGGTCACCGGGATCAGCGCGTAGTGGTGGCCCTCGATCTGGAACGTACGGACCGAGCCGCCCGCGCCGTCCGCGCATCGCACCTCGGCCGTGCACGGCCGGTCGGCCTCGACCCAGACGGTCGCCTGCTCACCGGCCTCCCAGTCGACATGCCGCAGTAGTGGTCCCAGGCGCAGCCCGGCTGCCATATGCCCTCCTCCGTCGCCCTCGTACGGTACGGAACGACGGGGGAGGGTAGCGCGGTTCCTTGCCGGACGGACCGGTCAGCCCCTGTTCAGCAGCCGTTCAGGATGGACTGCAGTGCGGACTTCTCGGCCGAGTCGACCGAAAGGTTCCAGTAGTACTTCGTGTGCACCCACATCCGGGCGTAGGTGCAGTTGTAGGAGGAGCGCGGCGGAAGCCACTCGGCCGGGTCCTGGTCGCCCTTGGCCTGGTTCACGTTGTCGGTGACGGCGATGAGCTGCGGGCGGGTCAGATCGTTGGCGAAGGCCTGGCGCGACGAGGTGGACCAGGAGCTGGCGCCGGAGCGCCAGGCCTCGGCGAGCGGGACGATGTGGTCGATGTCGATGTCCGAGGCGGCGGTCCAGGTGGCACCGTCGTACGGGGAGTACCAACTGCCGCTGACCGCGGCGCAGCTGGAGTCTTGGACGACGCCCGAGCCGTCGCGCTTGAGGACGACCTCGCGCGTGTTGCAGGTGCCCGACTGGGTGATCCAGTGCGGGAACTTGTCGCGGCTGTAACCGGTGGAGGAACCTTCCGCCTTGACGGTCAGCTGGCTCAGGTACGTGCGGGCGGTGGCGGCGCTGACCGGGGTGGGCGGGGCGGCCTGGGCGGCCGGCGCGCTGAGCAGTGTGGCGGCCGAGGCGAGCGCGGCGGATGCGGCGAGCATGGCGGTGCGGGAAAGTTGACGCGCGTAGACACCTGACATGCGAACTCCTCTGGAAGTGGGGGGCGTTGGCCGGTTGCGAGCCCTGCGGGCAGAGCCCGGGCCATCGTGGCGGCGCCAGGTTGCCCGGGGATGGGCGCCAGGTAACAGAGTGGCGACATGAACACGTCACGACAAGGCTTCTGACGCCCCGGCAATTCACCTCCGCCCGATTAGGGTTGGGCGCGTGCTCCTGCCGGTGAACGTCACATTCGGGGTCGTACTGGCCGCGCTGCTGGCAGCCGCGGCCGCCGTCGCCGCCCTCGCGCACCTCGGACGCTCCCGCTCCCGCGAGATCGCCGTCGCCGGGGTGCGCGCCGCCGTGCAGCTCACCGCGGTCTCCCTGGTGATCGGCTGGGTGGTCCACTCCGTCCCATTGCTGCTCGGCTTCCTGCTGGTGATGTACGCCGTCGCCGTACGCACCGCGGGGCGCCGGATCACCCCCAACGGCACCTGGTGGCGCACGGCCCTTCCGATCGGCGCGGGCGTCGCCCCCGTCGTCGCCGCGCTGCTGCTCACCGGGCTCGTCCCGGTCAAGGGCATCGCGCTCATCCCGGTCACCGGGATCCTCATCGGCGGGGCGCTCACCGCGACGGTCCTCGGCGGGCGGCGCGCGCTCGACGAGCTCACGATGCGGCACGGCGAGGTGGAGGCCGGGATGGCGCTCGGCCTGCCCGGCCGCGACGCCCGGATGGAAGTGGCACGGGAGGCGGCGTCCGACGCGCTGCTGCCCGGGCTCGACCAGACCAGGACGGTGGGCCTGGTCACGCTCCCCGGCGCGTTCGTGGGGATGCTGCTGGGCGGGGCGTCACCGCTCCAGGCGGGTGCGGTGCAGCTGTTCGTGCTGGTGGCGCTGATGGCGGTGCAGGCGGTCGCGGTCGCACTGGTGCTGGAGCTGGTGGCGCGGGGGCTGCTGCACAGGGACGGAGTCAAGGACCTTGGTCCCTGACGGAGCGGTTCGGGCTTCGCGTACCCTGGTCGGAGCGGAAGGGGAGTAGCTCTTCGCCGGAACGTCGACATACTGCCGAGCTCGTCTCGGCCGGCGCCCGGAGGCGGCCGCCCAGCGTGGCTCGCCAGCGAGACCTTCGGCCAGCAGTGATCCATGACCATTCATGGCGCTGCCGTGCCGAAGCGACCCCTGAAACGCTCAGGTCTCTCGGTGCGGCGGTGCCCGACCGATTGAGGAACCCCACCCGTGCTGAGCTTCACGATCATGGCGATCACCTTCGGTGTCGTCTTTCTCGCCGAACTCCCCGACAAGACGGCCCTCGCCGGGCTGATGCTCGGGACGCGCTACCGGGCGTCGTACGTCTTCGCCGGAGTCGCGGCGGCCTTCGCCATCCATGTCGGACTCGCCATCGCCGCGGGCAGCGTGCTGACGCTGCTGCCGCACCGGCTGGTCCAGGCGGTCGTCGGTGTGCTGTTCCTCGCGGGCGCGGCGATGCTGCTGCTGAAGAAGGACGACGAGGACGAGGAGAAGATCAAGGCGCCGGCCGACCAGTCCTTCTGGAAGGTCTCCGGCGCCGGATTCATGCTGATCCTGATCGCGGAGTTCGGCGATCTGACCCAGATCATGACCGCGAACCTCGCCGCTCGTTACGACAACCCGCTCTCGGTCGGCCTCGGCGCGGTGCTGGCCCTGTGGGCGGTCGCGGGCCTCGGCATCGTGGGTGGCCGGACGCTGATGAAGTACGTGCCGCTGCGGTTGATCACCAAGGTGGCGGCGGGGCTGATGCTGGCGCTGGCGGGATTCAGCCTGTACGAGGCGATCGCGGGCTGAACCGGGGCTCCCTGGGGTCCTGGCGGGGCTGTGCCCGGAGCCTCTGGCGGGGGTGGACGCGTGCTGGTTCCCGTTGGTGGGGGCCGGGTTCCGTACTCAAGCGCCGGACGGGCCGAGCATGGGCACCGCCGAGGGAATCGCGGGGCTCGGGGCGGAGCCCCCACGCGGCGGAGCCGCACATCGACGCTGCGGGGAGGGGTGGGGAGGGTTCGGGTGGGCAGGGCCCCGCGACCTGGGCCGGCGAGGTCAGGCCGTGACGGTCAGGCCGTGACGGTCAGGCTGATCGAGCCGTCGGCCGTCGCCGTCACCCGCAGCGCGGTGAGGTCCCGGACGTGGACGTCCGGGGCGAACGCGGCGGCACGCGGACCGATCCCCACCACCCGCATCCCGGCGGCGCGTGCGGCCGTAATGCCCGCTTCCGAGTCCTCGAACACCACGCACTCCGCCGGTGCGAAGCCCAGCTCCGCCGCGCCCTTGAGGAAGCCCTCCGGATCAGGCTTGCTGGCGCCGACGCACTCCGCGGTGACCCGCACCTCCGGCATGCGCAGCCCCGCGGCGCCCATCCGGGCCTGGGCGAGGGCCTCGTCGGCCGAGGTGACCAGCGCGTGCGGCAGGGCGGCGATGGCGTCCATGAAGGCGGGCGCGCCCGCGACCGGGACGACGCCGTCGAGGTCGGCGGTCTCCTGCGCGAGCAGCACGCGGTTCTCGGCGTGGTTCTCCTCCATCGGCCGGTCCGGCAGGAGGGCGGCCATCGTGGCGTAGCCCTGCCGGCCGTGGACGACCTTGAGTGTCTCCTCCGGGGCGAGGCCGTGCTCGACGGCCCAGCGCCGCCAGACGCGCTCCACGACCGCGTCCGAATTGACGAGGGTGCCGTCCATGTCGAGCAGGAGGGCGCCGGCGGTCAGTACGGACGGGGTGGCGGTGGCCGGCATCGGCGTACTCCAGGGGAAAGAAAGGGCAGAGCGGCTCCCGCTCACCGGTCAGGGAGTGCGAGCGGGAGCCACTTTGTTTTCCTACGATACAAAATACTGGGCCCGTGCGCCAGTGCACCCTCGACGCCGCGGCCGGACAGGCCCTCGCGGACCGGTGCCGGACGGCGAAGGTCCCTTGGACTGCCGGTCCAGGAGACGGTGAAGACGGATCCCCGGACAGAACACCTAGGGCGACAGGTAGGCCCGGTAGTCCGCCCGGCCGCCCAGGGCCGGCAGGGGCTGAACGCGCCAAGTGCGCGCGTACGACGGAGGCGGGCGATCGCCGGCGAGCAGGACCGCGACCGGTTGGCGACGGGCCGCGGCGGCGATGCCCGCCGGGGTGATGCTCCCGTCATGTCCGCCCGGCTGGCGGGAGGCGCAGCCGGTGCGGAACGCGACGCGGATGGCCTCCTCCCCGGTGACCAGGCACGGCGGGCGCACACCATGGGCTTGGAGCACGGCGGCGATGCGGCTGTGGACCGCCCTGTCGGCGCGTACGCGCTGCACCACCGAGTTGAGCACGACGTACTGGATGGCCAGATGCGCCACGACGGCCACGGCGACCAGAACGACCGCAGCCGGGCGCCAGGCTCGGCAGACGCCGACCAGGCACAGCGCCACGGGCAGGGACAGGAGCGCGTACGCCGGCAGCAGGAAGCGCGGAGCCGCGTAGTCGACGGTGAACAGGTACGGCACCGCCAGCGACAGCCCCACCAGCGACGCGGTCAGGATCTCGGTCCGGAGCCGGGCGCGGGCAGCTGCCCACAGTCCCCCCGCGACGAGCAACGGCACCGCGAAGAACCACAGCGCGGTGACCGGGTTTCGCCACGGCACGTCGCAGGGGCGGCAGAGGGTACGCCCGCCCAGCGCCCGGACGTGGTCGTCGACCGCCACGTACCAGCCCAGGTGCCCCTGGATCTCGCTCGCCCGCCGCAACCGCGTGGACAGGCCGCCGTAACGGAGGTACGCCTCGATGATCCATTCGGCGCAGCCGAGGCCCATGGAGACGGCGAGGACGGCGAGCAGCACCGGCCGGCGGCTTCCGCCCACGAGCAGGGCCACCGCCGCGAGAGGCAGAACCAGCCACAGCGCGTCCGACGGCCGCATCAGCGCCACGAACGCCACAGCGGCACCGAGGCCGGCCAGTGCGCGGCGGTCACCAGGGTCCCTGGCCGCCCGCAGGAAGCAGCCGGTCGCGGCCAGCGCCCCGTAGGCGACCCATAGGTTGGGCATCGCCTGCGGGCCGTAGTACGCCGTGATCCACAGGCTCGCGAAAGCCGTCCCGGCGACCGCGAGCACAGGGCCGGGCAGCATCCGCCGCCACACCCACAGCGCGAGGAACAGCCCGCAGCCGGACAGCACGGCCATGTGGACGCGGAGAGCCTCCACGGAGGTGGTCAGTGCCGCGACCGGGGCGACGAGGAACGTGATGCCCCGAGCCCGGGGCGCGCTGAAGAACGCCGCGGGGGCCTGCGGGCTGACCTGGCTGACGTACACGGTTTCGTCCCAGCCCAGTCCCAGACCAGGCGCCACCAGGACCAGTTGGGTGAGCGTGAAGGCCACGGCGACGGCCGCGAGCCAGGGCAGCGGGCGAGCGGACGCCGGAGCCTCGGGCCGGCCCGGGCCCCAACCCCAGCCCCAGGCCCTGCCGCTGTCCCTGTCCCTGTCCTTGCCCCTGCCCCTGCGTACTCGCGCCGCTCTCTGCGAGACCAAGCGTGATTCCGGCATGGCGCGACCTCACTCGAAGCGGTTCCGGGTGCTTGCGCCTTCCACGCTCCGAGGGACCGCCGTAGCTCACCACACATGAGTGGCACTCGGCCGAACGGCTTGCCCAAAGGAGTGGAGGCGGCGATTCCGTAGCTGCGCGTGCCGTTGCCCGGCCACCCATCCGCGAGGATCATCCGAGCATCCGGAGGATCATCGGAGAATCCGAAGGTATGCGCGAAACTCGAAGACCGTGGATGCTTGGAGGCCGTCATGCCGCACACACACGCCTCGCGTCTGTCGACGAACCGCTCGACCCTCCGCCACAAGGTGCGATACGTGCTGGGCCACCCTGGACGTGTGCTGCCGCATCTGCGCCGGGCGGCGCGGGACAGCCTGCTGAGGGTCAGACACCGCGGGAACCACGTCGGCTACTACCGGGCGGTGATGGCCTCGGACACGGCGCGAAGCCCGGAGGCCGCGGTCGGCGGCAAACCGTCGCACGCGCGCTGGCTGGCCATCGGACAGATGCAGTTCGACTACCTGATCGAGCACGGGCTGAAGCCCCAGGACCGGATGCTGGAGATCGGCTGCGGCAATCTGCGTGCCGGGTGGCGGTTCATCGACCACCTCGAGCCCGGTCACTACTACGGCATCGACATCTCGCCCGACATCCTCATCGAGGCCAAGAAGACCCTGGTCCGGTACGGCGTCCAGCGGAAGCTGCCCCACCTGACCCCCGTCGACAACCTGACGTTCGACTTCCTCCCGGACGCCTGGTTCACGGTCGTCCACGCCCACAGTGTCTTCTCGCACTCACCTCTGGAAGTCATCGACGAATGCCTCTCGAACGTCGGGCGCGTGCTGGCCCCCGGCGGCTTCTTCGACTTCACGTACGACCGCACCGTGGGAGCCGAGCACCAAGTGCTGCGTGAGGACTTCTACTACCGCACGGAGACGCTGGTCCGACTGGCTGAGAAGCACGGCCTCGCCGCCCGTTTCATGGACGACTGGGAACGCCTGCCGCACGGCCAGTCGAAACTCCGCGTCACGCACGGCTAGCCAAGGGGTGGCTTGTGGATCTTGCCCGGCGAGATCCACAAGCAAGCCACCCTCTAGTTACCGCGCCCGCCGCGCCCCCCGCCGCCGTCCCCGTCCCACCCGTCGTACGGGTACTCCGTCTCCGCTTCCAGGGCGCGGCGGGTCTCCGGGCCGTAGACGCCTTCCGGGTCGCCGTCGATGCCTCGGGAGGCCTGGTACTCGGCCACGGCGTCCTCGACGCGGCCGTCGTATTTGCCGTGGGGCGGGCCGTCGTAGAGCCAGACCTGGTCGAGGCGCTGCTGGAGCTCGACGACCTCTTCGCCACTGTCGCCGGGGCTCAGGGTCGTGACGTTGCCGGCCGAGGTGGACGGGGTCGCCCGGGAGACCTGGAGCGACGCCCCGGCCGTGGTGGACGGCGCGGCGGCCGAGGACGACGGGCCGCCGCCGGGGGAGGACGTCGCCGACGCGGACGTGGTGGGCCTGTCCGGGGCGGAGGACGCGGAGGTGCTCGGGGAATCGGGCGAGGACGAGGGCCCGTCGGGGGCGGCGGTCAGGAAGGGCTCGGGGCTCTCCAGGTCGGGCAGTGCCCGGTCCTGCCCGTCCTCCTCCTTGGTGAGCAGCCCGCCGGCGAACGCGGCGGCCCCGAGTACGGCGACGACGGCCGCCGCGGCGAGCAGCACCCCGGGCCCCCGGCGTCGCCCGCGCTCCGCTACCCGGCGGTGACCGGTCACGTACACATGCGTGTCCGCAACCGTGTCGTCAGCCGTGTCCGCAACCGTGTACGCGGCCTCGTCCGTCGGCCCGGGGATCACCGGCAGGGGCGCGGTCGCCTCGCCGTCGCCGGGTGGGGCGTACCCGTACGGCGGCTCCGCAGCCCCGGCCGGGGCCGGAAGTGAGGCCTCCGGCCCCGGCAGGGACGGAATCCCCGGCGCGGACGAGATCTCCGGCGCGGACGAGATCTCCGGCGCGGACGAGATCTCCGGTGCGGACGGAATCCCCGGCGCGAACGGAATCCCCGGTACGGACGGAATCCCCGGTACGGACGAGACCCCCGGCGCGGACGGCTCCGCCGGGGACGGGAGGCCCACATACGGGCGGATGCGCAGCGGATTGAAGTCCTCCGCGGCCGTGGTCTCCGCGCAGGCGCAGCCGCGGCCCTGGCCGGGTCTGCCGTCCGCGTCCACCTGCCTGCCGCATTCAGGACATATGTGTCCCGTCATCGTGGGTCCCCTCCCCTTGAGCTGCCTGCGATTATGCAGCCCATCCTTCGGCCGCTCCCACGGGCTCCCCTTCCGGCAGGCCGTAACCGACCGGAACACCCAGGATGGGAGAAGCAGAAGGAGAAGCAGAAAGGGTGCTGCCGACCAGAGGAGTGCTCCATGGCGCAGGAACTCAGGCACCCGGCCGTGAGCCCGGGCCCGATGCCCGGCGGAGGGCAGAACCGCCGGACCGTTCTCGTCGCGATCAGCGCGTTGCTGCTCGGCATGCTCCTCGCCTCGCTCGACCAGACCATCGTCTCCACCGCCCTGCCGACCATCGTCAGCGACCTCGGCGGCCTGGAGCACCTGTCCTGGGTCGTCACGGCGTACATGCTGGCCTCCACCGCCGCCACCCCGCTCTGGGGCAAGCTGGGTGACCAGTACGGCCGCAAGAAGCTCTTCCAGGCCGCGATCGTCATCTTCCTCATCGGCTCCGCGCTGTGCGGCATCGCCCAGAACATGCCGCAACTCATCGGCTTCCGCGCGCTCCAGGGCCTCGGCGGCGGCGGCCTCATGGTGCTGTCGATGGCGATCGTCGGCGACATCGTCTCGCCCCGTGAACGAGGCAGGTACCAGGGACTGTTCGGCGCCGTCTTCGGAGCGACCAGCGTGCTCGGGCCGCTGCTCGGCGGGCTCTTCACCCAACACCTCACCTGGCGCTGGGTGTTCTACATCAACCTGCCCATCGGCATCGTGGCCCTCTTCGTGATCGCCACGGTTCTGCACATCCCGGTGCGCGCGACCCGGCACACCATCGACTACCTCGGTACGTTCCTGATCGCCTCCGTGGCCACCTGCCTGGTCGTCGTCGCGTCCCTCGGCGGCACCACCTGGGCCTGGGACTCGGCGCAGATCATCGGTCTCGCCGTCCTCGGGATCGTCCTGCTCGTCGCTTTCGTGTACGCGGAACGCCGCGCCGTCGAGCCCGTACTGCCGCTGCGGCTCTTCCGGATCCGCACGTTCACGCTCGTCTCCGTCATCAGCTTCATCGTGGGCTTCGCGATGTTCGGCGCGATGGTCTATCTGCCGACGTTCCTGCAGGTCGTTCAGGGCGTGTCCCCCACCCTGTCCGGGGTGCACCTGCTGCCGCTGGTGTTCGGTCTGCTGATCACCTCCACCCTCTCGGGCCAGATCGTCAGCCGTACGGGACGGTGGAAGGTCTTCCCGATCGTGGGCACCGGCGTGACCGCCATCGGTCTGCTTCTGCTGCACCAGCTGACCGAATCCACCTCCACCTGGGAGATGAGCGTCTACTTCTTCGTCTTCGGCGCCGGACTCGGCCTGGTGATGCAGGTGCTGGTGCTCGTCGTGCAGAACGCCGTCAGTTACGAGGACCTCGGCGTCGCCACATCGGGCGCGACCTTCTTCCGTTCCATCGGGGCGTCGTTCGGCGTCGCCGCCTTCGGCACCGTCTTCACGAGCGGGCTCCGCGTGAGGCTCGCCGACGCGCTCGCGGGGCGGCCGCTGCCGCCCGGTACCGGCCCCGGTGAGCTGGCCGCCGACCCGCGGGCCATTTCACAACTCCCGCCCGACCTGCGGCAGTCCGTCCTGCACGCGTACGCGACATCGATCACGGACGTCTTCCTCTATGCGGCGCCGGTCGTCGTCATCGCGTTCGTCGTCGCCTGTTTCCTGAGGGAGGACAAGCTGCGCGGCTCGGTCACCGCGCCCGAGGTGAGCGAGACTCTCGCCTCCAACCCGGTCCATCGCTCCTCGTACGACGAATGCGCCCGCGCCCTGTCGGTGCTCGGCTCCCGCGAGGGCCGGAAGGCGATCTACGTCAAGATCACCACGAAGGCCGGTGTGGACCTGAGCCCCGCGGCGAGCTGGCTGCTGCTGCGCATCAAACGGCACGGCATGGTCGAGCCCGCCCTGCTTGCCGATGTCACTCCCGTACCGATCAAGGCGATCACCGAGGCGTCGCGGCAGGTGGAGGAGCGCCGGCTGGCCCGGCGCGAGGGGCTGGCGCTGATGCTCACCGACAAGGGTGTCGAAACGGCGGCGAAGCTGTCGGCGGCCCGGGAGGAGTCGCTGGCCGAGCTGCTCGGCGACTGGTGGGGTCCGGACCGCCCCACGGACCTGATCCAGCTGGTGAAGGAACTCACCGCCGAACTCTGCGGCTCGGACGGCGAACGCCCGTACGCCAGCGCCCCGCACCGCGACCACCAGGCCTGGCACTACCGCTGACGACGTCCCGGGCTCGGGCTGGGCTGGGCCTGGGCTTGGGCCTGGGCCCGAAATCCGAGCCCGAGCCCGAGTCCGAGCCCGAGCCCGGGCCCGAGTGCGAGCCACAGCCCGCCCGGTCAGAGGTCCTTGCCGTACCAGACCTCCATGTACGGGCCCTCGCAGTACGCCGGGATCTCCCGGTAGCCGTTCCTCGTGTACAGGGTGCGGGCCTCGATCAGATCCAGCCGGGTGTTGAGCACCATGCGCCGCGCGCCCAGCCCGGCGGCCGCGGACTCCAGCGCTGCCAGCAGCAGGGGCCCGCCCCCGGACCCGCGGAACTCGGGCCGCACGTACACCCGCGTCAGCTCGGCGGTCCGCCCGTCCAGCATCAGCACCCCTCCGCACGAACCGGCCGCACCGCCGTACCGGCCCACGACGAACTCCCCGGTGGGGGCCGCGAGTCGCTCCACCCCGTCACCGGCAAGGCCCTCGTCGACTTCTGCCTCGGTCGCGGGCCGGTCCCAGTAGCGGCCGGCGACCTCGGCGTAGTAGTCGCGCCGAAGAGTGGTGGCGGCCGGGGTGTCGAAGCGCTCGAGGAGTATGGACCAGGTCGTCATGTTGATCTCTGTACCTGATCCGGCGGCCGTCCGGCGAACGAATTTGGCGGCATGCGTCCGTGAGGCCGCCCGAGCAGGCGGTCCCATGATCGACGATCGACGGCCGGATCTACGTATACCTACGAGTCCGAGTACGAGTCCGAGTACGAGTCCGAGCACGAGTCAGAGTCCGAGTACGAGTCCGAAGCCCACGAAGCCCGTCGCGTCGTGTCCCCGCCCTGGTCGGTACCGTTTCACAGCCTGAGCCGCACCGAAGCTCGGAGGACACCCGCCGAGTGCCCGCCGAGTGCCCGTCGAAGTACTGCCGAAGTACTGCCGAAGTAGTGCCGAAGGAAAAGGAACGCACCTGATGCCATCCACCGCCTCCAGCGCCACCACATGGCTCGAAGCCCTGGAGCAAGCCGTTCTGCAGCGCAATCCCGGTGAGCCCGAGTTCCACCAGGCCGTACGCGAAGTGCTGGAGACGCTCGCACCGGTGATCAGCCTCCGCCCCGAGTTCCGCGAGGCCAAGCTGGTCGAGCGCATGGCCGAGCCGGAGCGGCAGCTCATCTTCCGTGTGCCCTGGCAGGACGACCGCGGCGAGATCCACGTCAACCGCGGCTTCCGCGTGGAGTTCAACAGCGCGCTCGGCCCCTACAAGGGCGGACTGCGCTTCCATCCCTCCGTCAACCTCGGGATCGTGAAGTTCCTCGGCTTCGAGCAGATCTTCAAGAACGCCCTGACCGGCCTGGGAATCGGCGGCGGCAAGGGCGGCAGCGACTTCGACCCGCGCGGCCGGTCGGACGCCGAAGTCATGCGCTTCTGCCAGTCCTTCATGACCGAGCTCCACCGCCACCTCGGCGAGAACACCGACGTGCCCGCGGGCGACATCGGGGTCGGCGGCCGGGAGATCGGCTTCCTCTTCGGCCAGTACCGGCGCATCACCAACCGCTGGGAGGCCGGTGTCCTGACCGGAAAGGGCACCGCGTGGGGCGGCTCCCACGTACGCACCGAGGCCACCGGTTACGGCAACGTGCTCTTCACGGCCGAGATGCTGAAGGTGCGCGGCGAGCACCTCGCCGGCCAGCAGGTCACCGTCTCGGGCTCGGGCAATGTGGCCCTCTACACCGTCGAGAAGGCCCAGGCGCTGGGCGCTCACGTCCGCACCGTCTCCGACTCGGCCGGTTACGTCGTCGACGAGAAGGGCATCGACCTGCCCCTGCTCAAGCAGATCAAGGAGGTCGAGCGGGGCCGGGTGAGCGACTACGCGGACCGCCGCGGCGCCTCCGCCCGCTACGTCGCGGGCGGCAGCGTGTGGGACGTGCCCACCGATGTGGCACTGCCGTCCGCGACCCAGAACGAACTGACCGCGGAGGACGCCGTCACGCTCGTACGCAACGGTGTGAAGGCCGTCTCGGAGGGCGCGAACATGCCCACCACCCCGGCGGCGGTCCGCGTCCTGCGCGAGGCGGGCGTCGCCTTCGGCCCGGCGAAGGCCGCGAACGCGGGCGGGGTGGCCACCAGCGCCCTGGAGATGCGTCAGAACGCGGCCCGCGACAGCTGGCCTTCCGCCCGGGTCGAGGACGAACTGGCCCAGGTGATGCGCCGCATCCACGACACCGTCCACGAGACGGCGGAACGCTACGGCCGGCCCGGTGACTATGTCGCGGGCGCGAACATCCTCGGCTTCGAGCGGGTGGCGGACGCGATGCTGGCCCAGGGCCTCATCTGACACGAGACCGCCCCCTGGCACGCAGGTGCGTGGCGCCAGGGGGCGGTTGTGCCGGACGGCACGGCGGCTCGCCGGGTCGTCGAAACGTGTCTGTGCGGCGTCCGCGCCCTCGGCGGGCGACGAGCGTCAGTCCTGTTTCGGGGCGGCCTGCTGTACGACCTCGAAGGACCACAGCGTGGACCCGCTGGCCGCAGGCTTGGGACGGTCGCCGCCGCCCTGGTGCGCCGCCTTCATGGGGCCTTCCATCCAGGCCTGAAAGGACTCCTCGTCGCGCCACCGCGTGTAGACCAGGTAGTCGTCGGTGCCCTCGACGGGGCGGAGAAGCTCGAACCATTCGAAGCCGTCGGAGCTCTCGACGGCGTGTGCGCGCGACGCGAAGCGCTTCTCCAGCGTCTCCCGCTGCTCGGAGGGCACCGTCAGTACGTTGATCTTGACTACGCTCATGGGGGCAGCATATGGGGCGGAACGCGGCGCTCGTAGGACGCGCACGCGACCGCCCCGGAACGCTGCCGGCCCCCGCGCCCCGGACGCTGCCGGCCCCCGCTCAGCCGGTGAAGGCCCCCGGCTCAGCCGGTGACGCGTGCCAGCAGGAATCCGTCGTATCCGCGCGCGCCCACGGTCTGCACCGCCGTCGCCGTGAGCCGCGAGTTCTCCGCCACGAGCTCGAACATCCGGCGGGTCGCGCGGACCGCCGCGTCCTCGCTCGCGGCATCGGCCACCGCACCACCGCGTACGACGTTGTCGACGACGATCAGGCTGCCCGGCCGGGACAGTTTCACCGCCCACTCGACGTAGTTCGGGTTGTTCACCTTGTCCGCGTCGATGAAGAACAGGTCGAACGGGCCCGCGCCCTCCGCCTCCAGCTGCGCCAGGGAGTCGAGCGCCGGGCCGACCCGCACCTCGACGGTCTTGTCGAGACCGGCGCCGGCGAGGTTGGCGCGGGCCACGTCCGCGTGCTCCTGCAGGTATTCGAGGGAGATCAACTGCCCGTCGGCGGGCAGCGCACGGCCCAGCCAGATCGTGCTGTAGCCGCCGAGCGTGCCGATCTCCAGGATCTTCTGTGCGCCCTGGGCGAGGGCCAGCAGATGCAGCAGCTTGCCCTGGTTCGGGGCGACGGCGATCTGCGGCAGCCCGGCCGCGTCACTCGCGGCCAGGGCTGCGGTCAGGGCCTCGTCGGCCGGGGCCAGCAGATCGGTGAAGTAAGCGTCTACGTCGTTCCATTGCTGTTCAGACATACGGGAAACGTATCCCAGGCCTCAGGACAGCGGAGGCGGAACGTACACCGCCGCCGGTGGCGCCACCGCCCGGCGGCGCCGTGCCCGTGCCCGCAGCAGCACCGCCGTCACCACCACGGCGAGCACCCCGCCCACCGTCGGCAGCCACACCGGCACCCCGGCGACCGTCAGCAGCTCGTTGTCGTACACCACCCGCCGGAACGGCACGTCGGCGTCGGCCGCCCGCAGTTCGTGGTCCCCGTCGATCCGCGACGGCACCGGGAACTCCTGCTCGATCGCGGTGAGGAACATCGGCGCGCCCCCGGTCAGCTCCTTGACCGCGCCCCCGGGCCGGATCTCGCCCGCGAACGTCACCTCGGGCGCTTCCCCACCGATCCGGTCACGCGGCTCCATCCGGTGCGGCGCGAGGACGTACAGGCCCAGCGACTGAGACGTCCGCGCGAGCCGCGACAGCCGCATCGGGTAGACCAGCCGCTCGCTCGCGAAGCGGATCCGCAGAGGGTCGAGCGTGCCGCCCAGCGTCGCGTCCGTACGGTCCGGCGCGAGCCGCACCGCCACGTACTCCCACTTCTGGTCGACGTACGGCTTCAGCTCGGGCGCCAGCCGCTCCGGCAGCTCGAAGCCGTTCTCGTCGAGCCAGCCGCCCAGTGCGTCCGGGTCCGTGGCCGTCAGCCGGGCCACGTCGAAGTCGCCGAGCCGCTCACGGCCGACGACGCCGACGGGTGGCGCGCCGGCCTCCCGAGGCTGTTCCGCGGCCCCGGCGCCGTCCGTCACGTCAAACGGCCAGTCGCCGCCGCGCGGCCAGAAGTAGTGTCGGGTCCGCTCCTCGGGCTGGGTCAGCTCCCACAGCTCGTCGAAGAGCGCGCCGTCACCCAGCTCGACCGTGGCCCGGCCGGGCACCGGCATGATCCAGGCGGCCCGGGGCGCGTCCCCGTCCACCGTGAAGCGCATGACGATCTCTTCGGTACGCCCGTCCCAGTGGACCGCCGACGTCTCGTGATCGACCTGGATCCGCGACTTCCCATCCGGGATCATCGCGCCGCAGCCGCACGCGTACGCCGGCGCGATCAGTGAGCCGAGCTGCAGCGCGAACAGCGCGCCCACCACCAGCAGAATTCTGTTCATCCCCCGCATGCCCATTCGGACGACGCGATGGACTGTACGGTTCCGGACGTCGGCCCGGGGGGGCGCCCGCAGGGCGCCCCCTCGGGTGGATCGCCGCGTCAAGCCATGATCCGCCCATCGCGGCGGTCGCGCCATTCGAACGCCGGCCGGTCCGTCGTCCGGGCGGTACGAGCCTGCCCGTCAGTGCCCATGGCGGGCGGAGTGCTCTCCGACCGTGAAGTGCATGCCGTAATGGGGGCGGGAGCGAGGGCGGGGGCGATGTCTTCGTTCACGGTACGAGAGTGGGGCCGGGCGGCTACTCTCGGCTACTGACCGAATACAACCCGTCCTGGAGTGGGCGGCGTTGCGCACGAGGGGGTACCGGCGTGACCCACATCAACGTCCTCGACCCGGGCGCCTCGCCGCTCGACTACTACGGCTACGAGCTCCGTCGCTACCGCGAGGCCGCCGGGCTCACGCAGAAGCAGCTGGGCGCCGTCATCAACTACACGGGGTCGCTGGTCGGGCAGATCGAGTACGGCGCGGAAGCTGCCGACGGAGGCGTTCAGTCAAGCCGTGGACGCGGCGCTGGGGACGGGTGGGTTACTGACCCGGATGCTCGGGCTGGTGCTGCGGAGCCAACTGCCCGCGTGGTTCCAACAAGTGGCCGAGTTGGAGGCGCGCGCGACGGAGATCTGCACCTTCCAGACGCACATGGTGCACGGGCTGCTGCAGACGCAGGCGTACGCGCGCGCCGTCCTCGGCGCCCTGGACCGCAGCAAACTCGACGACCGCACGACGGTCCGGCTCGCGCGGCAGCGCATTCTGGACACGGGCGAGCCGCCCGCGTTCTGGGCGATCCTCGGGGAGGCGGCGCTGTGCCAGGAGATCGGCAGCCCGGTGGTCATGAGGGAGCAACTGGCTCAGCTGTTGGCATACGAGGACGACCTCCGCGTCAACATCCAGGTGCTGCCGTTCTCGGCGGGGGCCCACGCCGGACTGACGGGCTCGTTCAACCTCTACCGCTTCGCGGGCGACCCGGCCATCGTCTACACCGAGGGCTATGGGCAAGGGCACCCGACGGCCAACCCGGACACCGTCAAGAACTGTTCGCTCCGTTACGATCACCTCCAGGCCGCCGCCCTGTCCATCAAGGACTCGGCCGCGCTGATTCGGCGCACGATGGAGGATCGCTATGGGGAGCAGCAACTCACATCTGACCGGCGCCCAGTGGCGTAAGTCCAGCTACAGCAGCGACCAGGGCGGCGACTGCGTCGAATGCGCCCCCCTCGGCGGCGCCGCCTGGCGTAAGTCGAGCTACAGCGGCGACCAGGGCGGCGACTGCGTCGAGATCGCCGAAACCGCCCACCTCATCGCCGTCCGCGACTCCAAGGTCCCCGACGGCCCGCACCTCACCCTCACCCCGGACGCCTTCAGCGCCTTCGTCGACTCGCTGCGCTGATACGGGCGCTCCTCGGGCGCGACCTCCCGGCGACCGGACCGTCGACCCGTCGGCCGTTCCGGAGCATTGGCGATTCCGGCGTTCCATACCGTTCGTGATCGCGGCAATTCGGCCTGTAAGTAACGCGATTGACGGAAACTCAATTCAAACCCGGATCTAGATCTCGATCAGATTACGACATCCTTAAAATGGACTGGACCACAGCGGGTTGACGCGCGTAACTGCCCTACGTAGCAGTCGAGTTGACGGTTCATCAATTCAATAGCGCCGGTAACGGGACGACTTCAGGAAAGTCGGTCTCATTTGTCTGAATTATCCATCTTTTTGTTCTGGCAAGCTTCCGCGCACCGTTCCCTGACCAAGGAAGAGGTGCAACTTGCCCGGACGTCGAAGACTCAAGAAACCTCAGCGTCGTAGGCCCCGCCGGCTCATATTCGGCACGGCCGCCGTCGCAGTGATGGCGGTCGTGGCCGGACTGGCATACCAGGTGGCGCAGCCGGGAGGGGATGACCGCTCACTGCCGCTCGCCCAGGGGGAGCCCGCCGTGGCCTCGGAGCCGGCGAAGGGGCCGGCGCGCGAGAAGGAACCCGATCCGCTCGACGAGGTCCCGAAGAGCGAGCCGCAACGGGGCATGGTCTATGAGGGGTTGAAGCCCGCGCCCGAGGGGGATCCGTGCGCGGGGGTGTACCGCACGTCAGTCGGTCACTGCACCCATGGCCCTGACGCCCCTCCGAAGGGCGTCGACATCAAGAAGGACACCGCGCCCGCGGTGAAGGCGGCCGCGCCCGCCGAGGATCCGACCAAGGCGGGGAGCGCGAAGTCCACCGGGGGTGAACTTCCCCGCACCGCCGCACCCGCGCTCGACGGCGCGGCACGGAAGGCCGGTGGCCCTCCCGCCGCCGGGGGTTCGGCGTCGAACGCTCCCGCGGCGAACGGCCCCGCGGGGCAGACCGTGCAGTGCGACAGCGACGGCAACACCGGCAACCGCGTCCAGGTCGTGTACGCGCACGCACCCGGAAGGGACCGGTACGCGGAGTACCTCCCGTCGTTCCGCAAGTGGGCCGCCGACGCCGACCTCATCTACTCGGAGAGCGCCAAGGACACCGGCGGTGTCCGGCACATCCGCTACGTGACGGCCGCCGACTGCACGCCGACGGTGCTCAACATCGAGCTCCCGGCGTCCGCGCTCGCCGAGTTCAGCGCCACCAACAGGGCGCTGGCCGACAAGGGCCTCGACCGCCGCGACCGCAAGTACATGATCTTCGCGGACACCCAGGTCTACTGCGGTATCGGCACCTTCGCCGGTGACGAGCGTCCGGGCCAGAGCAACCTCAGCAACTTCGGCCCCTCCTACGGCCGTACCGACACCGGCTGCTGGGGCGGACACACCGCGGCGCACGAGCTCGGCCACAACCTCGGGGCGGTGAACAACAGCGCCCCCAACACCAGCCGGGGCGCGCACTGCACGGACGAGTGGGACGTCATGTGCTACTCGGACAGCCCGTACTACCCCAAGATGCGCAGCATCTGCCAGGACGGGGAGTACGAGAACCGTCTGGACTGCAACCACGACGACTACTTCCACACCAGCCCCAGGCCGGGCAGCTATCTGGCCACGCACTGGAACATCGCCGACAACCAGTTCCTGATGAGGGCCGCCACCGGGACCACCCCGAACCCCGGCCCGACCCCGAGCCCGACCCCGACCACGGGGCCCACCCCGCGGCCCACCCCGACGAACGGATCCGGCACCGGACCCGACGTCACGGTCGGCCAGATCGCCCCGGACTCCGCAGTCGCCGGCTGGCAGCCCGTCAGCGGCGCGGTCTGGTATCAGATCTTCCTGAACGGCCAGGCCGTGGGCTGGGTTCAGACGACCAGTGTCCGCGTCTACAACCTGAAGCCGGGTACGGACTACACCGTCGCCGTCTCGGTGCGTGACTCCTCCGGCCGGGACAGCGGCAGGGGCAGGGCGACCTCGTTCCGTACCACGGGCGGCGACGGCGGCGGCATGACGCCCACGCCGGGCACACGCTATCTGCTCACCAACGGCGCGACCGGGGCAGCCGCGGAGATCTGGGGCGGCCGGAGCGCGGACAACACCGTCCTGGTCGGCTCGCAGCGCAACGGATACGCCCAGCAGCAGTGGTACTTCGACGGCGCGGGCAACGGCTACAGCCGCATCCGCTCGGCCGTCTCGGGCAAGTGCCTCCAGGTCGGCGGCGCCCCCGCCCCCGGTATGTGGGTGGCGCAGCAGCCCTGCCGCGACATCGCGGCCCAGCGGTGGAGGATCGCGGGCAGCGGCGGCGGGGTGAAGGTGACCGCCGGCGACAGCGGCTACGTCCTCGGCGTCAGCAACCGCCCGTACTACGGGTCCTGGCTGATCGAGCTGCAGAACGCGGCGGGCGCACCGGCCCAGATGTGGACGGTCCAGAAAGCGTCCTGAGTCTCAAGGACCTGTCTTCCGGATCTTCCGGACCTCACGTCGCACAGGACGGCCGGCGGGCCTGCGCCCGCCGGCCGTCCTCGCCTCACCCCCTCGCCTCACCCCCGTCACCCCACTCACCCCCTCATGGAGCACATGTCATGCGCCGAGCCCTTCTCACGGCCGTAGCCGCCGCCCTGGCGGGATCGGCCCTTTCCCTGGCCACCGCCACCGGTGCCCAGGCCCACGGCGACACCCTGAAGGTGGAGATCACCGGACAGGACTTCGGCCGGGTACGGACGACCGTCGTCTGGGAGAACGACAACGACCCGGTCGACGAGCGGGTCGCCGCCACCGTGAACGCGGTCGGCGCGGACGGAAGGACCGTCGGCCCCTGGAAGCTGGTCCGCGACCCGGCGGCGACGACCGGCTACACCACCGCCGAGGCGCTGCCGCCCGGGCGCTGGAAGGTCACTGTTGAAGTGGGCTATCCGGGGCTCGGCCGTGACCAGGAGGAGATCACGGTCTCTCCGGGCACCCCTGCCTCGCCGACGGCCGCCCCAAGCCCTGCGAAGCCGGGGGTCTCGGCCGTACCGGGCACGGCACAGCCCGGGACCGCCACGAGCACCGACCCGGCGCGCTCCGGCAGCACCGAACCCGCGCGCCCCGGCGGCGGCGAAGGGACCGGCACGGCTGACGCCGCCACTTCGCCCGCAGCTTCCGGTACGGGGACCGGCACCGACACCTGGCTGGTGGCGGGGGGCGCAGCCCTCCTGGTGTGTGCGGCCGCGGCCGGCGTCGTATGGCGTACCCGGCGCGCTCGGGCGCGGGCCGACCGCTGACCCGGCGACATTGTCAGCGTTTTGGTCCTTGCGCCGGTCGGGCGGGAGACGGGGGCGGGGCGTAGGGGGGATGGCCCCCGCCTCCCATGGCCGGGTGCGGCGCCCGGCTCTCAGGTGCCTACGGCGACCTGGAGTTCCTTGATGCCGTTCAGCCAGGCCGCCCGCAGCCGGCGCGGGTCGCCCACCAGGCGCAGGTCCGGCAGGGTGTCGGCGAGCGCGTTGAAGATCAGGTCGATCTCCTGGATGGCGAGGGACTTGCCGAGGCAGAAGTGCGGGCCTCCGCCGCCGAAGCCGAGGTGCGGGTTCGGGTCGCGGGTGATGTCGAAGACCTCGGGCCGGTCGAAGACGTCGGGGTCGTTGTTGGCGGAGGAGTAGAACATCCCCACCCGGTCGCCCTTCTTGATCTTCTGGCCGCCGAGCTCGGTGTCCTGGGTCGCGGTGCGCTGGAAGGAGACCACGGGCGTGGCCCAGCGGACGATCTCCTCGGCGGCGGTCGCCGGTCGCTCCCGCTTGTAGAGCTCCCACTGCTCGGGATGGGTGAGGAACGCGTGCATGCCGTGGCTGATGGCGTTGCGCGTCGTCTCGTTCCCGGCGACCGCGAGCAGCAGCACGAAGAAGCCGAACTCGTCGGACGACAGATTGCCTTCGCCCTCCGCCGCCACGAGCTGGGTCACGATGTCCTTCGCCGGGCACTCCTTGCGGGCGGCGGCCAGGTTCATCGAGTAGCCGATGAGTTCCATGGCGGCCTCGGCGCCGATCTCTTCGGTGATGGCGTACTCGGGGTCGTCGTACGCGACCATCTTGTTCGACCAGTCGAAGATCCGGGCCCGGTCGTCCTGGGGTACGCCGATGAGTTCGGCGATGGCCTGGAGCGGCAGTTCCACGGCGATGTTGGTGACGAAGTCGAAGCTGCCGTCGGTGCCGTCCGCGTTCGCCCTCGCCCTCGCCGCCTGGACGATCTTCCGGGCGCGGTCGCGGAGTGCGGCTTCCAGGCTCCGTATCGCCCGCGGGGTGAAGCCGCGCTGGACGATCTGGCGGACCCGGGTGTGCTCCGGCGGGTCCATGTTCAGCATGATCAGCTTCTGGACCTCGATCTGGTCACGGGTGATGTGCTCGTTGAAGCGGATGACTGCCGTGTTCTCGGTGGACGAGAACAACTCCGGGTGCGTGGAGACGTACTTGACGTCCGCGTGCCGTGTGACGACCCAGTAGCCCTCGTCGTCGAAGCCGGTGATGCCGCGGGGCTGCGGACACCACCAGACAGGTGCGGTCTGCCGCAGTTGGGCGAACTCCGGGAAGGGTATGCGGCTCTGCAGCAGATCGGGGTCGGTGGCGTCGAACCCTTCGGGGAGATGGGGGCAGGACATCGGCAACTCCAGGTCTGGCGGCTGGACAGTTGTGCGGCGGCTGAAAAGTTCTGACGGCCCATCAGAATTGCCCGCAAGGTAGTAACGGGTTCTACAAGTGGCAAGGGTCGCGGCGGGAACTGTTGCGTGCAGGAGCCTTGCGAACCCGGGGTAACCCTCATAAGACTGCTCAGAGAACTAGAACGCGTACTAGTTCTTCTTGCGGTTCTTGCGTGCGGGTCGCCGGGACGCCCCGCCGCTGTGCTGAGGAGAGGACGAGCTCATGGCCGCGGAACCCGTCATCGTCGAAGCCGTACGCACACCCATTGGCAAGCGCGGTGGCGCGCTTGCCAATCTGCACCCCGCCTATCTGTTGGGCGAGACCTACCGTGAACTCCTGGGACGCACCGGCATCCACGCCGACTGTGTCGAACAGATCGTCGGCGGCACCGTCACCCACGCCGGCGAGCAGTCCATGAACCCCGCCCGCAACGCCTGGCTCGCGATGGGACTTCCGTACGAGACCGCCGCGACGACCGTCGACTGCCAGTGCGGTTCCTCGCAGCAGGCCTCGCACATGACCGCGAACATGATCGCGGCCGGCGTCATCGACATCGGCATCAGCTGCGGTGTCGAGGCCATGTCGCGCGTCCCACTGGGCAGCGGCTCCAAGCACGGGCCGGGAAAGCCCTGGCCCGACGAGTGGAACGTCGATCTGCCCAACCAGTTCGAGGCGGCGGAGCGCATCGCGCGCCATCGCGGGCTGACCCGCGAGAACGTGGACTCCCTCGGCCTGATCTCGCAGGAGCGCGCGGCCGTCGCCTGGTCCGAGGAGCGCTTCAAACGCGAGACGTTCGCCGTCCAGGTCCCCACGACCGAGGAGGAACAGCACGCGGGGCAGGGCATGTGGCGGCTCGTCGACCGTGACGAAGGGCTGCGGGACACCTCCATGGAGGCGTTGTCCGGGCTGAAGCCGGTCATGCCCACCGCGATTCACACCGCGGGCAACTCCTCCCAGATCTCGGACGGCGCCGGCGCCATCATGTGGGCGTCCAAGCGCATGGCCCGGGCGCTCAAGCTCAAACCGCGCGCCCGGATCGTCGCCCAGGCCCTCGTCGGCGCCGACCCGCACTACCACCTGGACGGGCCGATCGACGCGACCCGGGCGGTGCTGGGGAAGGCGGGGATGTCGCTCAAGGACATCGATCTCGTCGAGATCAACGAGGCCTTCGCCTCGGTCGTACTGAGCTGGGCCCAGGTCTTCGAGCAGGACCTGGCGAAGGTCAACGTCAACGGCGGGGCCATCGCGCTGGGGCATCCGGTGGGCGCGACCGGGGCGCGGCTGATCACGACGGCGCTGCACGAGCTGGAGCGCAGGGACAAGGAGTTCGCGCTCATCACGATGTGCGCGGGCGGGGCGCTGGCGACCGGGACGATCATTCAGCGGCTGTAGGCCAGTCCGGTGGATCTTGCTGAGCTCGCGCCTGATCCACCGGACAGGCTCCAGCCCGATTGCGGCGGCGGTGCGGTCGCGGCTCGCAGTACGATCGACCCTCCGAAAGCGCCGTAAGGGGAGCCGCGTTGATCGAACTGTCCCATGTGATCCGTGACCTGCGCAGCCAGCTGAACGAGGCCAGGCGGGCTGCGGACGGTGAGGAACTGGAGCTGGAGCTCGGCGATATCGAGCTCGAACTGTCCGTCGCCCTGGAGAAGGGCGGAGGCGGATCCGGGAAGGTGAAGTTCTGGGTCCTCGAACTGGGCGGCGACAAGAAGAAGAACAGCACCGACACCCAGCGCCTCAAGCTGACGCTGCAGCCCAAGCTGAAGTCCACCGGTAGGCGGCCTCATGTGTCCGGCGAGGCCGTGACCGGGGAGAGGTGAGCGCGAATCCTGTGGCCGGGCAGTGGCTGCTGCCCGGCCCTTCGGGTCTGGACCAGGACAGGGCCGCGCAGGTCCTCGTCACCACGCACGCGGGCCGCGACGAGCGCGGCTCCGGCTACCGGGTGGCCTCGGGGCACCTGCTCACCGCCGCCCACGTCGTCCGTGCGGCCGCGGAGCTACGCGTGGTCTTCCGGCCCGACCGGCCGGACGAGTGGTCGGCGGAAGGCGTCGTCGTCTGGGCGGACGACCTGCTCGACATCGCCGTCGTCGCGATCGGCACCACCGGCCCCATCGGCCGCCCGGAGGAGCGAAAGGGGGAATTCTCCGCCGTGGAGGCGGGGTTGCCCTCCGTGCGGTTCGGGGCCGTCCCGGCGCTGGACGGCACGGTGACCTGCTCCTCGCTCGGTTTCCCCCGGTACAAGCTGCGCCGGCCCGCCGACGGTTCGGCACCCTTCAGGGACGCCCACCATCTCGCCGACGGGAAGGCTCCGGTCCTCTCCAACAGCCGTGAGCGCAGGCTGGCCATTCACACCCTCGCGTCGCCGCAGACCGATGCCTCCGACGCGCACAGCCCGTGGGAAGGCATGTCCGGCGCCGCCGTGTGGAGCATGGGCTGCCTCATCGGGCTCGTCACCGAGCATCACGAGGACGAGGGCCCGGGGGAGTTGTCCGCCACGCGTGTCGACCGGTGGTACGAACACCTCACGCCCGCGGACACGGCACGGCTGAACGAGCTCATCGGGCTTCCGCTCACCCCGGCCGGGCTGACGGAGGTCCGCGTCGACCTCCCGCCGGCCGACGTGGCGGCCGTACGCCGGAACCGGGGGCTGTACGCGCTGCTGGACGCCGAGCTCAACGCCTCCCCGGTGCACCACTACCGGCTGCACGACCGGGCCGACCCGTCGCTTCACGACGCCTATGTCCAGCAGCGGGTCGAGGGGACGCCCGATGCCTCGGGTGCTCCGGACGCCTCAGCTGCCTCGGGCGCCCCGGGACCCCCGGGTGGGAGGACGATGACCGCCGGCAAGCTGGTGAAGGCCGAATCGGCCCTGGCCCAGCACCGCCACGTCGTGCTGGAGGGACCACCGGGCGCGGGCAAGTCCACCTTCATCCACCACATCACGCGCACCCTCGCCCGAGCCTGGATCACCGGAACCGGGGACTACGGCGGAGACAGTGCGGAACTGCTCAAGCGGAAAGTCATTCCGGTACGCGTGACGGCCCAGGACCTCGCGGGCCCCGAGCCGCTTCCGGCATTGCTGCGCGGATCGGTGCACAAACGGCTCGGTGCACTGCTGTCGCCCGGTCTGCCGACCGGAGTCTTCGAGGAACCCGTCCCGGGCGTCGAATGGCTGGTCCTGGTCGACGGTCTGGACGAGATCGTCGACGTCACCGTACGACGCCATGTGATCGACGCGATCGCGGCGGATGCGAAACGCCCGGCCAGCCCGTTCCGTTGGGTCGTGGCCACCCGCCCCATGCCTGCGGCGGAACTGGCCTCGCTGCGGGGCGGCGGTGTCGCCGGGTATGTGCTGGCCCCCTTCGACGACGCGCAGCTGCGGCTGCTGGCACGCCGCTGGCTCGATGCCTATCCTGGAGTGACCGGTGCGGGCGAGGACGTAGTGGAGCGCTTCCTCCAGCACATCGACGCCAAAGGACTGCGTCAGATCATCAGGACGCCGCTGCTCGCCGCCATCGCGCTCATGGTGTACCGACGCATGCCGCCCGGCGGTCTGCCGACCGGCCGTGCGGGCCTCTACGAGGAGCTTCTGAAGCACCTCCTCAACCGCCGGGACGCGGAAGGCGGTCGGCGAACGGCGTGGCGCAGGACGGTCGTCGAGGCCGGGGGCGAGGAGTCCCTCGCGGACTGGCTCCACAGCAACCGAGTGCCGCTGCTGACCCATCTGGCCCGGCTGACCCTCGCCTCCGACAGGGCGGTGACCATCGACGACGCCGTCGTCTGGGCGAAGGACCGGATAACCGATCCGCCGGACTTCTTCGCGGCCTGGCCGGACACGGTCGGAGGCCTCCTGACGGGCACCGGTCTCTTCTATGGTGTGACCGCCACGGGCGAACTGCGCTGGGGTCACCGGAGCCTCGCCGAATACCTGGTCGCGCGGGACTCATCCCGGAGTCTCACCGACGACTGGCCGGGCCAGGAGTGGCAGACCGACGAACTCCTCACGGCAGCGCTGTCGGAGACCCCCGACGACCTGGCAGTGCTGACTGTGGCGTGCTGGGCGCACGAGCGGGGCGAGCGGGCGGCGGAGCGACTTGCCGGGCTGCTGATGGACCGCAGCGACCGGTACGAGGACTACGTCGTCCACACGAGCCAGGCGATGATCGGGCGGGACGGAGCGATGGACGGGAACACCCCGGACCGGTACGCCCTGCTGGCGGGGCGACTGCTCGCCGACGGCGTTCAGCTGCCACGGAGCCTGCGCTCCTCTGCCACACAACGCCTGGCCGAGCGCGTTCACTCGCGGTTCCACCTCGACCTCTTCGGCGACGTCCTGCACGCGCTGCCGGACCCGGAGCCGGGTCGTCAGGCCCTGGAACGGATCCTCGCCGACGAATCTCTGGCGTTCAACTCCCGGTGCGATGTTCTGCTCGCACTCGGTCGGCATTCCGGGGCTGAGGCAGCGATGGAGGCGGCCCACTGGCTGCTGGCGCAGGCTCCGCCTGAAGTCCAGACCATCGTCGTCCGCGGCGGCAACGTGTGGATCAGTGCCGCGGATCCGCGTGCGATCGTTGCCTCCGTCCTGGCGCGGTCGGAGGATGCTGAGGCGCAACGGATGGCGGGGAGATTGGCGCGGGAGTCTTACGCCGGTCTCGGTGGGAAGGAAGAACATGTCGAATCGACGACGCGAGGATTTCTTGCCGACGCGTTCATCGCCCTCGGGGAACCCGACCGCGTAGAGGACCTGCTGCGCTCCGAGTCGGCCGACAGCCTCACGATCACACGGCTGCTCGCAGCGGGTGCCACCGGAGCCGCCGTGGCCCTGGTGACCGAGGCCGCCGCTGCGTCGGGTTCGCGTGAAGAAGCAACCACCGCGCTCGAATGTCTCGTGGAGGCAGGGGTTCTGGAGCCCGTTCCGAGGATCGCCGCGGACGTTCTCCGCGCCGCGGCGGAGGAATGGGGTGGATCGCGGCACAAGGACATGAGCAGCTACCACGCGGAGATGATCCACCGGCTACTGCTGGCGCTGCTGCAGGCCGGTGAGCCTGAGGTTCCGTTGGACGTCATCCGGGCGGTGGCGGGGCAACCGGTAGGTGTCGACCCGGTTCTTCTCGCATGTGTCCCCAAGGCACCGGCGCATTTCGCCGATCTGCTGAGGAGCGCTGACCGGTCGGGGTTTCATGATGTCGTCCGCGAGGCGGTGGCCGCGTTGTCGGTCGATCAGGAGCACACCGCTGTCCGCCTCCACGCGAGCCTGGTCCGGTACGAGATCAGCGAGTTCCAGGACAGGGACGCGCTGCTGCGGAACCTCCGGGACGGCGGCATACCGGCGGGAGACCGGCTCGACGTGGTGGAACGTCTCCTGTTCACACGTCTGGGAGCGGAGGCCGACGACATTCTCGTGGCGTTGGCCGGCGAGGAAGACCTCAAGCGGACGCTCAGGGTCGCGCGGCTGCTGCTGTGGGCGGGACATCCTCACGAGGCGGCCTCGGTGGCGGAAGCGGCCGCGTTCGCGGACGACGATCAGATGCTGCGCATGGACCCGCTTGCCCCGGTGCGGCTTCTGGCGGTGTGCGGTCCTGAGCGTTGCGCGCCGGTGGCGCTGCGGTTGATCGCGCTCATGCTCGATCGCTTCGAGGAGGAACCGGAGGGCGAGGAGGAGCCGGGTGACGAGTACCGCCAACTGGTCTCGCTCGTTCGGCATCTCCGTGGCCAGGGACTGATCACGGCCGAGTCCGAAGAGGCGTTCGCGGAGGCCGTGACGGATCTCGTCGAGCGGGCCAGGGCCGAGGGAAGGGCCACCGCCCTCCTTGCGGCGATCTCCGACCGCCACCCGGACCCGCGCGACGGCGAAGAGGGCACGGCAGTATGACGAAGGCCCCGGTGGCCGACGCCCTCGCGTCGGCCACCGGGGCCCTCAGATGCTGCGACTGCCGTCCGCCGGCTCAGTACCAGTTGTTGGCCTGCCAGAAGTTCCAGGCGCCGCACGGGCTGCCGTAGCGCTCGTTCATGTACTCCAGACCCCACTTGATCTGGGTCTTGGGGTTGGTCTTCCAGTCGGCACCGGCCGAGGCCATCTTGCCGCCCGGCAGGGCCTGGACCAGGCCGTACGCGCCGGAGGAGGCGTTGGTGGCGGTCGGGTCCCAGTTGGACTCGTGCTGCACGATCTTGTCGAAGCACTGGAACTCGGCGGCCGGCATCATCTGCTGCGCCAGCTCCTGCGGCGTGGCGGCCGAGGCCGTCGACGTCGTCCCCATCACCGCACCGGCCGCACCGAGAAGCACGGCGGCACCGGCGACAACGGACTTGTTGCGGGCAGTGAAACGGGTGATCAGCGAGCGGGACAAGGCGGCACCTAACGTTCGGGGACTGTGCTGTCGCGAGGGGCGGGCCGAGCCGGGCTCGTGTGCTGGGCTTCGAGGCCCTGCGGCGCCTTGCGACGAGAACAGTTGTAGCCAGAACCCCGGACCCGCCGCCGTGACCGGACTCACCCCGTAGATACGACGTAGAGGGGGCAGGGAGGGCCGAAAGTCCCAAACTAGACATATGGGGTTTATGTGCAGGTCAGGGAGGTGGCCCGAAGGCAGAGGCCCCTGGGAAACCGACTACGAAGGCCGATCGTTTCGGGACCAAAGTCCTGTGGGCCGCCTCACCCCTCGGATGAGGTTTTGGCGGCCTCGAATGTGACCTGGGCCTCGAAGGCCGCGCGCCGTGTCGCCCGGCGGAGCGCCTTCAGGAGCGTCGGGCCGACGGTGAGCGTCAGGACGACGGTGAGGGCGGCACGGCCCAGGTCCCAGCCGAGCGAGGTGGCCAGGACGTACGCGAAGAAGCGCACCAGGTTCTCGCCGACCGGGTCGCCCGCGTGGAAGGAGATCCCCGAGGCCATGCCCGGCACGATCGTCCAGCCGTACAGATTCATGACCGTGCCGTACGCGAACGCCGCGGCGAAACCGTACCCGGCGAGCATCAGCAGCTCGGCACGGCCCCGGAGGCGGTCCGGGCCGGGCAGCAGGCCCGCGCCCGTCGTGAACCAGCCCATCGCGAGCATCTGGAACGGCATCCACGGCCCGACACCGCCGGTGAGCAGCGCGGACGCGAACATCGTGACCGAGCCGAGTACGAAGCCGAAGCCCGGGCCGAGCACCCGGCCGCTCAGCACCATCAGGAAGAACATGGGCTCCAGGCCCGCCGTACCCGCGCCGAGCGGGCGCAGCGCGGCGCCCACGGCGGCGAGCACACCCAGCATCGCGACGGCTTTCGCGTCCATGCCGCCGTCGGCGATCGTCGCGACGACGACACCGACGAGAAGCGGCAGCAGCGCGGCGAAGAGCCAGGCGGCGTCCTGGGCGTGGTCCGTGACGGCCGCGTCCGCGCCGGCGAGCAGCGGCCAGCCGAAGGCGACGACGCCGATCGCGCTGACGAGGGCGAGTGCGGCGACGGCGCGGGGGCCGAGACGGACGGGGCGGGCCGTCACAGGGCCTCCTCGACCTGGGCCACGGTCAGCCAGGGCTCCGGGGCGAGGATCTTCGCGACCTGGGGCGCGAAGGCGGGCGACGACACCACGACGTCGGCCGTCGGGCCGTCCGCCACGACCTCGCCGTCCGCGAGGATCACCACCCGGTGCGCCAGCTCGGCGGCGAGCTCCACGTCATGCGTGGCGAGGACGATGGCGTGACCCTCGGCCGCGAGACCGCGCAGCACGGAGACGAGCCGGGCCTTCGCGGCGTAGTCCAGACCACGCGTCGGCTCGTCGAGGAGCAGCAGCGGGGGGCGGGCTGTCAGCACGAGCGCGAGGGCGAGCGCCAGGCGCTGCCCCTCGGAGAGATCCCGGGGGTGGGTCTCGTCCGGCACGCCGGGCAGCAGCGCGGTGACGAGTTCCCGGCAGGTCCCGGGCGCGGCGCCCGCGTCCGCGTCCGCGGCGGCGCACTCGGCGCCCACCGTGTCCGCGTACAGCAGATCCCGCGGCTCCTGCGGGACCAGCGCCACCTCCCGGATCAGCTCGCGGGGCGGGGTGCGGTGCGGGGTGAGCCCGCTCACGGTGACCGCGCCGGCGGTCGGCTCGACCATGCCCACCAGCGTGCCGAGCAGTGTGGACTTCCCGGCGCCGTTGCGGCCCATGAGCGCGACGGTCTCGCCGGGCGTCACGGTGAGGTCGACGCGCCGGAGCGCCTCGACCCGTCCGCGGCGGACGGCGAGGCCGCGCGCTTCGGCCGCGGGCCGGCTCCGCCGGGTGCTGGGTGCGGACGGGTGTACGCCGGCGGCCGCGTGGTGAGTGCGCCCGTCCTGGCGGCCGGGCGGGGTCCCGCCGTCGGCTGCCGCGGGGCGGCTGCGCCGCAGGAGTCTGCCGAACAGGCTCCGGGCGGAGTGCTCGCGTACCTCGGCCGCGGGCACGTTGTGGGTGCGCCCGGCCTGGTGGTCGGGCGGGGTTCCCTCGCTCGCCCAGAGCTTCGCCTGCAGGTACCCCCGTCTTGCCTCGCTCGCCGGTGCGGGCCGTCGTGAGGGCGCGGGTCCTCCGGCCGTGGGTGCCTCGTCATCGGCGGGTGCGGACCGTTGGCCAGCCGCAGCCGCGGGCCGGAGTTGGTCGGTCGTCGCGTTCGCGGGCCGGGGCTGGGGCTGGTCGGTTGTCGCGTTCGCGGGCTGGGGCTGGTCGGTCGTCGCGTTCGCAGGCCGGAGCCGGTCGGCCGACGCGTCCGCTCCGTCCGCCGCGCCCGCTGCGTCGGGCAGTGCGGTCGGGGCCTCGTCGGTTCCGCGAAGCGGGTCGGTGTCCGCCGACGCACCCCATGTCTCCCCTGGGGTGGCGGCCGGCGTCGCGGGTCCGCGGCGGCGGGCCGGGGGCTTGCCCACGGTTTCGGGAAGGGGCGGGGTGGGGGAGGGAACAGCGGCCGCACCCGGAACCCGCGGCTCCGTCCCCGACAGCCGCGCCCGCAAGTTGCCTGCGCGGCGCCGCGCGTCCCGTACCGACAGCGGCAGCGGGTCCCAGCCCGCCAGGCGGCCGAGGGCGACGACCGGGGGGTGGACCGGGGAGACGGTCATGATGTCGGCGGGGGCTCCCGTCACCGGGGGCTCGCCAGGAGCCGGGAGCAGGACGACCTGGTCCGCGTACTGGACGACCCGCTCAAGACGGTGCTCCGCCATCAGGACGGTCGTGCCCAGATCGTGGACGAGCCGCTGGAGGACCGCCAGCACCTCCTCCGCCGCGGCCGGATCGAGCGCCGACGTCGGCTCGTCCAGAACCAGCACCTTCGGGTGCGGGGTCAGCACGGAGCCGATCGCGACGCGCTGCTGCTGGCCGCCGGAGAGCGTGGCGATCGGGCGGTCGCGAAGACCGGCCAGGCCCAGCAGGTCGAGGGTCTCCTCGACGCGGCGGCGCATCACGTCCGGGGCCAGGCCCAGCGACTCCATCCCGTACGCCAGCTCGTCCTCCACCGTGTCGGTCACGAAGTGGGCGAGCGGGTCCTGGCCCACCGTGCCGACGAGATCGGCGAGCTCGCGCGGCTTGTGGGTGCGGGTGTCCCGGCCGTTCACCGTGACCCGGCCCCGCAGCGTGCCGCCCGTGAAATGGGGCACCAGCCCGGAGACGGCACCCAGAAGTGTCGACTTGCCGACCCCGGACGGGCCGACGAGCAGAACCAGTTCGCCCTCCGGGACGGTCAGGTCCACCCCGGCGATCGTGGGCGCGGCGGCGTCGCCGTACGTCACCGAGACGTTCTCGAAGCGGATCACGACGACTCCTTGGGCGGTGCGGGAGCTAGGAACGCGGGCAGCAGGCCCACCAGGACCGACACCGCGGGCCACAGCGGCAGGGTGGGCGCGGTCAGCGGTACGACGCCGGGGTGCAGGGCGTCCGGATCGTACGAACCCGCCCGGATCGTCAGCGCCGCGACCGCCACGCCCGACCCGGCCACCAGCCAGGCCCGGACGCCCCAGCGGTCGGGGCGGTAGCGGGTACGGACCTGACGGCGCCCGCCGAGCCACAGCCCCGCCAGCGCCGCGGCGAACCCGCCCAGCAGCACCGGCAGTCCGTAGCCCGCTCCCTCGGCGGCAAGCAGTCCGTACGAGCCGGCGCAGACCCCGAGCAGACCGCCGAGCGTGAGGGCTGACGTGGTGTGACGGATGGCGGGCGGCACCTGTGCCGTACGCCCGTACCCGCGCGCGTCCATCGACGCGGCCACCGCGACCGACCGCTCCAGCGCGCCCTCCAGTACCGGCAGCCCGATCTGCAGCACCGCCTTCACCCCGCCGGTCGGGCGGCCGCGCAGCCGACGGGCGGTGCGCAGCCGCACCACGTCCGCGACCATGTTCGGCGCGAACGTCATCGCGACGACGACGGCGACGCCCGCCTCGTACAGCGCACCCGGCAGCGACTTCAGCAGCCGCGCCGGGTTGGCGAGGGCGTTCGCCGCACCGACACAGATCAGCAGCGTGGCCAGTTTCGCGCCGTCGTACAGCGCGAACACCAGCTGCTCGGCCGTCACCCGGCCGCCGATCCTGATCCCCTGCGACCAGTCGGGCAGCGGTACTTCCGGCAGCGTCACCAGCAGATGCGTACCCGGGATCGGCGAGCCGAGGACGGCGGAGAAGACCAGCCGGGCCGCGATGACGAAGAGCCCCAGCTTGACGAAGGCGCCGTACGAGCGGGCCCACGGCGCGTCGGTGCGGCGCGCCGCCACGACGTACCCGGCGACGCAGACCAGCAGGCCCAGGAGGAGGGGGTTGGTGGTCCGGGACGCGGCGGTGGCCAGACCCAGAGCCCATACCCACCATGCCCCCGGGGGCAGCGCGTTGCTGCGGCTCGCCTCGGGGGCGCGCAGGACCCCGCCACGGGGCGGGCGCCGCCCCGGGCGCCCGCGGTGTGCCGTGTCCCGGCGCGGGGCGTACCGGTCCCGGCCGGGGCGGCCGG
>NZ_JBWKDT010000015.1:0-130240 GCF_056435785.1 Streptomyces sp. NPDC043870 | reverse complement strand
CCGGTGTGTCCGTCCTCGGGCGTCGTCGGGCGGGCGGGAGACGCGCCGTCCTCGTGGACGCGGCCGGTGTGTCCGTCCTCGGGCGTCGTCGGGCGGGCGGGAGACGCGCCGTCCTCGTGGACGCGGCCGGTGTGTCCGTCCTCGGGCGTCGTCGGGCGGGCCGGAAACGCGCCGTCCTCGTGGACGCGGCCGGTGCTTCCGTCCTCAAACGCCGGACGGGCTGCATGTGTGCGGTCGGTACCGGCACGGCGGCCGGGGTTCGGCGGGGTCATCCGCGGCGGCGGGACTGCCAGAACGCCGACGCGCCCAGCGCGAGGACCGCGGCGACGCCCGCGAGGAGGCCGAGCGAGGGGCCGCTGCCGGTCGCCTTGGTCGCCTTGGCAGGCGCGGAGGCGGACTCCGGGGAGGACTCCGAGGAGGACTGCGGGGCCGCTGTCGTCGACGGGGCGTCGCCCGACACCTGTTCGCCGCAGCCCGTCCTCGGGTAGCCGGAGATCGCGCACAGCAGCGCATCCGTGTTGTAGCGCAGGGGCTCGGCCACCGCGGCGAGGGCCTCCGCGCTGGTGGCGTCGGGACGGACCTGCGCACAGCCGGTGCGCGGGGCGGGCGGCGTCTCGCCCCCCGGCGCGTCGGCGGGGGTGCCGAAGTCGACGATCACGCCGACGCGCTTGGTGCCGGCCTTCGCGGGGGTGCCCGCGCACAGCGCGGCGAAGCCGGGCGCGGTCCGGGGCTTGGCCGAGTCCTGCGAGTCCGCGCTGACGGAGAAGCGGAATCCGTCCACCGTGCCATCGGCCGGCCGGGCCGTGGCCGGGCCCTGGGTGGCGTACGCCCAGGCCCCGCCGTCGGACTGCCAGAACGACCAGTACCGGTAGCCCGCCGCCTGCGCGGACCCCGCGCCGCCCAGCACGGTGAGCGTGACGCCGAGGGCGAGGACGAGCGCGGTCAGTCGTGCAGGCACGACCGTGCCCGCCCCTGCGCGTATCCCGTACCCCCGCGCACCGCGGGAGCGGGCTCGGGGGCGAGTGCGGTCGGTCGCCCCCGGCATCACTGCTGCTGGTTCTTCCGGCGACCGCTGATCAGGAAGCCGATGCCCGCGCCGGCCGCGACACCCGCGCCGACGATCCACCAGATACCGGCGCTGTCGCCGCCCTTGTCCGTCTCGTCGTCGGAGTCGCCCTCGCGCGGCTGCGGCGTGGCCGTGTCGGTGGCTGTGGGCGCGGGGCCGGTCGCGTTCAGCTGCTCGACCAGGTCGGCACCGCCGAAGTCGCGCGGGTCGGCGCCGGACGCGTGCGCGGCGAGGATGAGCTGCGCGTACGCGGCAGGTCCGGCGTCCTTCGCCCAGGCGGCGGAGTTCTTCTCCAGCCAGGCCACCGCACCGGCCGCCTTGTCACTGTGTCCGGCGGCGGACAGGGCGAGCACCGCGTCCGCGGTGTTGCCGAAGTCCGGCAGCGGGGCCGGGTCGGTCGCGCCGGGCAGCGGGGGCGAATCCAGGTGCCCGGTCTTCGCCAGCGCCTTCGTGAGGTACGCGGCGCCGTTGCGCGCGGCCTGCTCCGGAGTCGCCCTGGCCGGGGTGGCGCACTTGGGTTCCCCGTCCGGCTTCGGGCCACCGACGATCATGCCGCGGCCCAGTCCGCCGAGCACGGCCGCCGCCGTGGCGTCGCCGTTCGCGAGCAGCTTGCCCGCCTTGTCCGGCTGGTACGCGAACGCCCCGCCGCCCGTCGCGTCGGCACACGGGATCGCGAAGGAGACGAGTGCGTCGTAGGGGGTCCTGCCGTCCTTCGACTTCACGTCGCCCGGCTTGGCCTGCGCCGCGGCGAAGGCGCCGATCACGATCGACGTGGAGTTGGCGTCGGACGGCATGCCCGGGTTGTAGCTCCAGCCGCCGTCCGCGTTCTGCACGGACTTCAGCCACGCGAGGCCCTTGTTGACGGCGTCCTGGTGCCCGCCGAGGGCGCGCAGGGACTGCACCGCGGCCGCCGTTGCGTTGGTGTCCAGCATCGTCTTCGCGTCGCACGGCTTGCTGACGTCCGCGCGGTACGAGGCGAAGCCGCCGTTCGCGCACTGCTGCCCGGTCAGCCAGTCGACGGACTTCGCGGCGGGCACGGTCCGCATGACGTCCTGCGCGAGCAGCGCCAGCGACTGCCGCCAGACACCGTCGTACGTCGGGTCCTTCGTGCCGTACAGCCCGGCCGGGACCGTGGGCGAGGGAGAAGGGGTGGGCGCGGCCGTCGCGGCCGGGGCACCGGCCACGCAGAGCACGGCGGAAGCGGCGGCGAGCGCTGCTGCGCTGCGGCGAACGGTCATGGCGGACTGTGCCTCTCCTGTCGGGAGCCGGGCACAGGCACGCTGAGGCACCAGGCTCCGGCGCCGTATACCTCGACGGTGCCGGCCACCGGACGGTCCCGATGGCGCGAGCCGGTCACTCCGGTACGAGGCATTCCGACTCACCGCCTGCGACGGCGGCTCACGGTTGCGGGTCAGTGCCGGATTTACACCGGCTTCCCCCCGTACGGTGTGATGACGACTCGCACACTCTACCGGTCCGTATTCCGGGCCCCCGGGGACGGTCGGCGCCATGCGCGGCCGGGCGCGCGGTCTGCCCCGCGGTCCGGGTCGGGGTCCGGAGTCGCAGTCTGTCCCCGCGGTCCGGGGTCGCGGTCTGTCCCGGCGGTCCGGGGTTGCGGTCCGTGCGCGCGGTCTGTCCCGGCGGTCCGGGGTCGCGGCGCGGGGTGCGGTCCGCCCCGCGTCCGGGGCCGTCGCCATGGGATCGTCGGGTCGTCGGGTCGTCGGGTCGTCGGGTCGCCGACACAATGACCGCCATGACGTGCTCGCTGCCGGGCCCGCGCGGACGCGCCCGCCGGAATGCCGCCGCCCGGGCCGACGGGGACGGGCGTCAGCGGGCCGCCACGTACGCCACCGGATCACTGCCCGCCACCGCCTCCGCCCGCCCCAGCTTCACCAGGCGGCGCACATGGGCCTCCGCCTCCGAGACCGCGATGTTCCGTGAGCCGTAGGGGATCTGCTCCCAGGGGCGGTTCCACTCCATGCGCTCGGCCAGCTGCCACGGAGTGAGCGGCGCGGCGAGGAGTTCCAGCAGTCCGCCGAGCCGCTCCTCGTGGTGAGCGAGCAGCTCGCGGACTCGTGCGGGGGCGTCGGTGAAGGCGTGCTGGTGCGCCGGGAGCACTTCGGCGACTCCGAGGCGGCCCACACGCTCCAGGGAGTCGAGGTAGTCGCCGAGCGGGTCGGTGACGGTGGAGTCGTCGGGGTCTTCGTAGAGGCCGATGTGCGGGGTGATCCCCGGCAGCAGGTGGTCGCCGGAGAAGAGCCGTCCAACGCCGGGGAGGTTTGCCGGATGGTCCTCCTCCAGGTGCAGACAGACGTGCCCGGGGGTGTGGCCGGGCGTCCATATCGCGCGCAGCCGACGGCCGGCCAGGTCTACCAGCTCCCCGGGAACGATCTCCCGGTCGGGCAGGGCGGCCCGGAGCCCGGGCAGGGTGCGCATCCGGCCTTCGGTGCGCGCCGCGCGCAGCGGGGCGAGATGCTCCTCGGGGGCGCCGACGGCGGCGAGCTTGTCGGCCAGGTAGTCGAGCCAGGCGCCGGGCTGTGCCGCGCGGGTGCGGCGTACGACGGCGGTGTCGGCCGCATGCATCGCGATCCAGGCGCCGGACGCCTCGCGCACCTGTCCGGACAGTCCGTGGTGGTCGGGGTGGTGGTGGGTGATGACGACGCCGTGGACGTCGGCCACCGAGGTGCCGATGGCGGACAGGCCCTCGGTGAGGGCCGTCCAGGAGGCCGGATCGTCCCAGCCGGTGTCGATGAGGACGGGGCCGCGGACGGTGTCGAGGACATGGACCAGGGTGTGGCCGAGTGGGTTGTCCGGGATGGGGACCTGGAGGGACCAGACGCCTCCGCCGTGCTGGATCACCTGTGGCATGCGTCCTCGAATCTCCGGAGGCGGCAGGGGCATTGCTCACTATAACGAGAACTGATGGACCGTCAGAACAGCCCGGGGGAGTTTGCCGGGATCCCCGGCCGGCCTGCGCCTCGGATGTCGCCACACCGAAGATCATTCTGGTTGAAGGTTCTTGCACCGACATGACAGGGAGCACTCGCTGCGATCCACTGGGAAGAGGACCTCATGTGCGTCGACAGCGAGGAAAAGCACTGGGAGGACCCGTGGACACCACAGGCCGCTTTGCTCGCCGGGCCGCCACCGCGAGCCTGACCGCCGTTCTGATCGCCGCAGGGACGGGCGGGGCCACCGCCGCCGGCACGCCCGACGGCTTCGCCCGCACAGGCGGCCTCCACGCCTCCGCCGCCGTCTCCGCCTCCGCCGACTGGATCTCGGTCACCGGCCCGCCTCGCAGCATCACCGCCGAGTGGGTCGAGACCATCGACAAACCCACCGGCATCTCGGTCAAGATGCCCGGCAAGGCCGAAACCCAGGAAGTCTCCATCCCTCTCGGCTCCAAGTCCGTCCAGATGCGTATCTACAAGGTCGAGGACGGGAACAAGCGCTTTGCGTTCCAGGTCGCGGACGCTTCGGGAATTGACCTCAAGGGTGAGCTGGACAAGGTCATCCAAGGCGCTGCTGCCTCGATCAGCGGGACCGTGACCAGTAACCGCCCCGTAACAGTCGACGGCCGCCCCGCCCGCGAGGGCCGTATCACGTTCAACAGCGACGGCGTCCCGAGTGTGATCCTCGTCCGTGTCATTGCCGCTGACGGCCAGCTTGTCGTGCTTGCGGCCAGTGGCCCGGCTGACAACGAGAAGGACCTGAACCAGCTCTACAAGCGCTTCACCAGCAGCCTGCGCATCCCCTGATGATCGTATCCGTGGTGTCGATGCCGGAAGGGATCGTCGCTCGTACAAACCTGCCGGAGGCCCGTGAGCGTCTCGCGGCAGCGCGCTTCCTGCTCGTGGACATCGAGCTGCCCGAGAAGGCGTCGCCCGACGAACAGCCGGTCTCCCGGCAGCTCGGTCTGGAAGGCGCGGGCTTGACGTGGCTGGGCAGGGAAGGTGAACCCGTACGGGCCGAGTTCTTCGGGGACAGCGCGGGCTTCGTCGTGCCCGTGGTCGAAGCAGGCCAGGTCGCCCATGTGCATACCTTCGTGACCGATCGGTACCTGGTCATGGTTCGCCGAGGGCCGATGGGACCGGTCGAGAGCCTCATCGGCCGGTTGCGGAGCGAAAGGCCCTCCGACCCCGTGGCCACCTTGTTCCTGCTGCTGGAGGAGGCCCTGGAGACCTTTCGCCGGTCCGCCGTACAGGACCTGCTGGACATGGAGGACCTCGAGGACGAGATGTTCCGGGAACGGGACCCGCAGCAGGTCTATCGGCTGGCCCGGCTACGGCGGCATGCGGCCCTCATGCACCACGCGCTCCTGCCCTATCTGGAGGCCACGGACGAGACCTTTGCGCGAAGGATGCTGAGCCGCAGCTTTCCGGAAGAGCGGCAGAGGCTCGCTCGCTCGTACCTGAGCGCCGCCAGGTTGGTGCTCGCGAACATCGAGTCCCTTCAGGACGCCGCCCGGCGAGCCTATGCCAGCTACTCCTCGCTCGTCGCCGGCGAGCAGAACGGCGTGATCAACCGGCTCGCCATCGTGTCGACGATCTTCCTTCCGCTGACGTTCCTGACCGGCTTCTTCGGCATGAACTTCGCCTACATGACCGATGAGCTGGAGAGCAAGGCCGTCTTCTGGCTGCTCGCCGTGGGGTTGCAAGCAGTGTTCCTGCTCGTCGCCCTCTATGTGCTGCACCGCACCCGGCTCTGGCGGAAGCTGCACGACGACAATCTCGACGACCGGTGACTGACGGGCCCATCAGCCCTCCTCCGCGGCCTGGCTTAGTTCAACTAGAACTGGTATCAGTTCTGAAACAGTGTCAGAAGATCCCCAGTGGATCTCCGATAGACCTCCGGCAGATCTCCGGCAGATCCCCGGCAGATCCCCGGTGTGTGGGAGGCGGGCGTCATGACCGAGCTGGTCGAGCACGGAAAGCTGTTCATCGGAGGGGAGTTGGTCGATCCTCTCGGTACGGACACCATCGAGGTGATCTCACCTCACACCGAGCAGGTCATCGGCCGCGTCCCGCATGCGTCGCGCGCGGATGTGGACCGCGCGGTCGCCGCGGCCCGTGCCGCGTTCGACGACGGGCCCTGGCCGCGGACGACGCTCGCCGAGCGGATCGAGATCGTCGGCCGCATCAAGGACGCGATCGCCGTACGGCACGAGGAGATCGCCCGCTCGATCAGCTCGCAGAACGGCTCGCCGTACTCCTGGAGCGTCCTGGCGCAGGCGCTCGGCGCGATGATGGTCTGGGACGCCGCCATCACCGTCGCCCGCGGCTTCCCGTACGAGGAGCAGCGCACCGGCGTCCTCGGGCCCATCCTCGTGCGGCGCGAGCCCGTCGGGGTCGTCGCGGCCGTCGTGCCGTGGAACGTCCCGCAGTTCGTCGCCGCGGCGAAGCTCGCGCCCGCGCTGCTCGCCGGCTGCACGGTCGTCCTCAAGCCGTCGCCGGAGGCGCCGCTCGACGCGTACATCCTGGCCGACATCGCCCGCGAGGCCGGGCTGCCGGACGGTGTGCTGTCGATCCTTCCCGCGGACCGTGAGGTCGGTGAGTACCTCGTCGGGCATCCGGGCGTCGACAAGGTGTCGTTCACGGGCTCGGTCGCCGCGGGCAAGCGCGTGATGGAGGTCGCCGCTCGCAATCTCACGCGCGTCACGCTGGAGCTGGGCGGTAAGTCCGCGGCCGTGATCCTGCCGGACGCCGACCTCGACGCGACCGTTCAGGGCATCGTGCCGGCGGCCTGGATGAACAACGGGCAGGCCTGCGTGGCCCAGACCCGCATCCTCGTGCCGCAGTCCCGCTACGACGAGTTCGCCGACGCCTTCGCCGCGGCGGCCGGAGCGCTGGTGACCGGTGATCCGCTGGACCCGGCGACCCAGGTCGGCCCGCTCGTGGCGGAGCGGCAGCGGCAGCGGTCCCTCGACTACATCAGGATCGGCCAGGAGGAAGGCGCCAAGATCCTCACCGGCGGCGGCCGTCCGGCGGGTCTCGACCGCGGCTGGTACGTCGAGCCGACCCTCTTCGGGGGCGTCGACAACTCCATGCGCATCGCTCGCGAGGAGATCTTCGGACCGGTCATCTGCCTGCTGCCGTACGGGGAGGAGAGCGAGGCCGCGAAGATCGCCAACGACTCCGACTACGGACTCAGCGGCAGCGTGTGGACGGGGGATGTCGAGCACGGCATCGATTTCGCGCGGCGGATCAGGACGGGGACGTACAACGTCAACACGTTCAGCCTCGACATGCTCGGGCCATTCGGTGGATATAAGAACTCCGGACTGGGTCGGGAGTTCGGTCCCGAGGGCTTCGGCGCGTACCTTGAGCACAAAATGATCCATTTGCCGTCGACGTATACATCTGCCGCTGACGCGGCGGGCGGGAGCGAGATCTGATGGGTGACCGCTGGCATGTCGAGGTCGACCGGGGCGTGTGCATCGGCTCCGGTATGTGCGTGAACCACGCGCCGGACGGCTTCAAGCTGGACTCGGCCCGCCAGTCGCACCCGCAAGCCGAAGAGACCGACGCCAACGAGCGGATCCTCGCCGCGGCGGAGGGATGCCCGGTCGAGGCGATCCTGATCACGCTCCCGGACACGGGCGAGGCCGTTTTCCCGCCCGAGGATTAGCTCGTGTCCCCGGCCCGGGGATCAGCTCCTGTCCCCGGCCAGGGAACCGCCTCCTGTCCCTCGCCCGGGGAAGGTCCTGTCTCCGCCCGAGGGCCAGCTCGTTCCCCGTCCGAGGATCAGCCCTTGTCCCCGCATGAGGACCAGTCCTTTTCCCCGGCCGAGAATCAGCCTTTGTTCCCCTCCGAGGATTAGCCCGTGCGAACGGCGGCGCGAACACCCGTGCCAGACTGCTCCCTTGATCGCGCGGGCAACGGGCCCGCGCGCGGCCCGGATTGGGAGACTTGTGCGCAAGGCGAGGTGGGCGGCCGTGGCTGCCGGTGTGGTGCTGCTGGCGACGGGGTGCGGCAGCGAGGGCGGTTCGGACGAGGGCAAGGGCGGCGCGGGTGCGTCCGGTTCCTCGTCCTCCGCACCGGCGGAAGCGGGCGGGAGCCTGGACGCGGCCGCGGTGACCAAGGAGGTCGCGGACGCGGCAACGGCGGCCGGGTTCACCGAGAAGCCGTCGGACGACGTTCCGGCGAACCTCAAGCAGTGCATGGTCTCGTGGCAGGCCGACGACAAGAAGGCCGCCGACCCGACGAAGTCCTACGACGCGACGGTCGCGAACCTCACGAAGGGCGGCTGGACGGAGTCGCAGAACTTCGACCAGCAGGGCTCGACCATCAAGTCGCTCGACAAGAGCGGCTGGACCCTGAAGGCGAGCCGGCACGGCAAGGCCGGGACCTTCATGATGATCTCGTTCATCGCCACGGACAAGGGCCCCGAGTGCGGGAAGCTCTTCCAGGAGGACCTGGCGAAGAACAAGGCGTCCTAGGCGCCTGGCTCGGGCCGCGGGTCCCGGGTCCCTGGCTGGGGCCGCGGGTCCCGGGTCCCTGGCTGGGGCTACCGCGGGCTCCAGGCGTCTGGCTCGGGCCGCGGGCCCTGGGTCCCTGGCTGCGGCCGCGGGTCCTAGGCTCCCTGGTTCCGGCCGCGCACCTTCGGGGGCGTGGCCGGACCCGGACCCGGACCCGGACCTGGTTCTGCCGCCGGCGTCGTCAGATCGATCAGCCGGCACACCGTCTCGATGTCGATCTTCACCTGGGCTATCGAGGCGCGCCCCGAGAGCCATGTGATCAGCGCGGAGTGCCAGGTGTGCTCGATGACCCGGACCGCGGAGAGCTGCTCGGGCGTGGGGTTCTCCAGGCCCATCGCGTCCAGGATGATCGCCGTCGTCTGGCGCGAGACCGTGTCGACCTCCGGGCTGACGCTGCGGTCGGCGAAGGTCAGCGCCCGCACCATCGCATCCGCGAGATGCGGCTCGCGCTGCAGGGCGCGGAAGGCCCTCATCAGCGTCTCCGCGACGCGCTCCGCCGCGCTGTCGGCGGCCGGGGGGCGCTTGCGCAGGGTCGTGTGCATGTGCTGGAGCTGGTCCTGCATGGTGGCCACCAGCAGATGCACCTTGGACGGGAAGTAGCGGTACAGCGTGCCCAGCGCGACCCCGGCGACCTCGGCGACCTCGCGCATCTGTACGGCGTCGAATCCGCCCCGGCTGGCCAGCTGCGCGCTGGCGTGCAGAATGCGGCGGCGCCTGGCCTCCTGGCGCTCCGTCAAGGGCGGGGACGCCGGGACTGGTGCCTTGGCTTCCGTGGTCATGTCTCCCGTTCCCCCGAGTTCCCGACGGCACAGCATGGCAGGGCCCCGCGCCGTGGCGCGAATCACCTGATCCAGGCCTTACGTCAGCGCTACCTGCCGGTAGATTCGGTGCTCCTTGAGCGATCAAGAACGATCAAGTCTGAAACTTGTTCTAGATTAGCGCGAGCGGTTACGCTCCGGCGAAAGTGGAGTGAGAAGGGGGCCGTGAGTGACCGCTGAGGCCATAGCAGCCGGGCCCCGTGCGGGCACCGTCGGCGGCGCCGACCGACCGCTGCGCATCGCTCTCCTCACCTACAAGGGCAACCCGTTCTGCGGAGGCCAGGGCGTCTACGTACGGCATCTGTCGCGCGAGCTCGCCCGCCTCGGCCACAGCGTCGAGGTGATCGGCGCGCAGCCGTATCCCGTACTCGACGGCGGAGTGCCGCTCACGGAACTGCCGAGCCTCGATCTGTACCGGCAGCCGGACCCGTTCCGTACGCCCAAGCGCGACGAGTACCGCGACTGGATCGACTGGCTCGAAGTGGCCACGATGTGGACCGGCGGCTTCCCGGAGCCGCTGACCTTCTCGCTGCGGGCGCGGCGCCATCTGATCGCGCGGCGCGGGGAGTTCGACGTCGTCCACGACAACCAGACCCTCGGGTACGGGCTGCTCGGCGACATCGGCGCGCCCCTCGTCACCACCATCCACCACCCGATCACCGTCGACCGGCAGCTCGAACTCGACGCCGCGGGTGGCTGGCGTCGCCGCGCGTCCGTACTCCGCTGGTACGGCTTCACGCGGATGCAGAAGCGGGTCGCGCGGCGGCTGCCGTCCGTGCTGACCGTCTCCGGCTCCTCGCAGCAGGAGATCGTCGACCATCTCGGGGTGCGGCCCGAGCGGGTGCGGGTCGTGCACATCGGCGCCGACACCGATCTGTTCTCACCGGACCCCTCCGTCGCCGAGGTGCCCGGCCGGATCGTGACGACGTCCAGCGCGGACGTGCCGCTGAAGGGCCTCATCCACCTGGTCGAGGCGCTGGCCAAGCTGCGCACCGAGCGCCCGGACGCGCACCTCGTCGTCGTCGGCAAGCGTGCCGAGGACGGGCCGGTCGCCCAGGCCATCGAACGGTACGGGCTCGACGGCGCCGTCGAGTTCGTGAAGGGCATCTCCGACGCGGAGCTTGTGGACCTGGTGCGCAGCGCGCAGGTCGCCTGCGTGCCGTCGCTGTACGAGGGCTTCTCGCTGCCCGCCGCCGAGGCCATGGCGACGGGCACGCCGCTCGTCGCCACCACCGGCGGCGCGATCCCCGAGGTCGCGGGCCCCGACGGCGAGACCTGCCTCGCGGTCCCGCCCGGCGACGCGGGCGCGCTCGCCGCCGGTCTCGGCCGCCTGCTGGCCGACCCCGCCCTGCGCCACCGCATCGGCTCCGCGGGCCGCGCCCGCGTCCTCTCCCGCTTCACCTGGTCCCGCGCGGCCCAGGGCACGGCGGACCTCTACCGCGAGGCGATCGCCGCACGCGCGACGACGGGCGGTGCGCGGTGACATTCCGCTGCTCCGCGCCGCGTTCCACGTGCGCGGGCCTGCGGCCCACGGCCCCCGGGCGTTCCGCGCCGCGTTCCGCGTGTGCGGGCCTGCGGCCCACGGCCCCCGGGCGTTCCGCGCCGCGTTCCGCGTGTGCGGGTCTGCGGCCCACGGCCCCCGGGCGTTCCGCGCCGCGTTCCGCGTGTGCGGGTCTGCGGCCCGCGGCTCACGGGCGTTCCGCGCCGCGTTCCACGTGCGCGGGCCTGCGGCCCACGACCCCCGGGCGTTCCGCGCCGCGTTCCACGTGCGCGGGCCTGCGGCCCACGACCCCCGGGCGTTCCGCGTCACGCTCCACGTGCGCCGGCCTGCGGCCCGCGGCCTTCGCACGTTCCGCGCCACGGGCTTCGGCCCGCTTCGCGGCCGTGGTGGTGGGCTTCGGGCCCACCGGCCCGGCTCGCGGGCACGGCCGGGACGTCCGCCGCTCCGCGCCGGCGGTCCCTGGCCGCTCCGTGGCCACAGGCCCGTGCCCGACCGTGGCCACAGCCCTGTGCCCAGCCACGGCCACAGTCCCGTGCCCAGCCAGGGCCACAAGCCAGTGCCCGGTCATGGCGACAAGCCTGTACCCAGCCACGGCCACAAGCCCGTGCCCGGCCGTGGGCCCCGGGATCACGGATCCCGCCGGGGCCGGAACCGGGGCGGCGTCCCGGCGCACGGTCCGTTCCGCGGGTGTGGGCCGCACCCCCGCGGACACTGCAAGGCGCGCCCCGCGCAGGGGCGCCGTTACCCATCCGGAAGGGCAGACCTCGTGCTGACCGTCGACTTCTCCCGCTTTCCGCTCGCCCCGGGCGATCGTGTGCTCGATCTCGGGTGCGGTGCCGGGCGGCACGCGTTCGAGTGCTACCGGCGCGGGGCCCAGGTCGTGGCCCTCGACCAGAACGGTGAGGAGATCCGCGAGGTCGCCAAGTGGTTCGCCGCGATGAAGGAGGCCGGAGAGGCTCCCGAAGGCGCGAGCGCCACCGCCATGGAGGGCGACGCGCTCAATCTGCCCTTCCCCGACGAGTCGTTCGACGTCGTGATCATCTCCGAGGTGATGGAGCACATCCCGGACGACAAGGGCGTCCTCGCGGAGATGGTCCGCGTCCTCAGGCCCGGCGGCCGGATCGCCGTCACCGTGCCCCGGTACGGCCCCGAGAAGATCTGCTGGGCGCTCTCGGACGCGTACCACGAGGTCGAGGGCGGCCACATCCGCATCTACAAGGCCGACGAGCTGCTCGCCAAGATGCGCGAGGCGGGCCTCAAGCCCTACGGAACCCACCACGCGCACGCGCTCCACTCGCCGTACTGGTGGCTGAAGTGCGCGTTCGGCGTCGACAACGACAAGGCGCTCCCGGTCCGCGCGTACCACAAGCTGCTGGTCTGGGACATCATGAAGAAGCCCCTGGTCACCCGGCTCGCCGAGCAGGCCCTCAACCCGGTCGTCGGCAAGAGCTTCGTGGCGTACGCCACCAAGCCGCACCTGCCCAGCGCGGCAGGCGCCAAGTGACCTCACCCGGACGCACGGAGCATCTCGTCCTGCCCGGGGTCCTCACCGCCGAGCAGGCCGCCGAGACCGTCGCCGGCATCCTCGCCGTACAGCGCGAGGACGGCGCGATCCCCTGGTTCCGCGGGCACCACCTGGACCCCTGGGACCACACCGAGGCGGCCATGGCGCTGGACGCGGCGGGCGAGCACGACGCCGCCGCCCGCGCCTACGACTGGCTGGCACGGCACCAGAACGAGGACGGCTCCTGGTACGCCGCGTATCACGACGGCAACGCCGACCAGCCGACCGACCGCGGTCGCGAGACCAACTTCTGTGCCTACCTGGCCGTCGGCGTCTGGCACCACTACCTCGCCACCGGCGACGACGCCTTCCTCGACCGGATGTGGCCGTCCGTCTTCGCCGCGATCGAGTTCGTGCTGCGGCTGCAGCAGCCCGGCGGCCAGATCGGCTGGAAGCGCGAGTCCCCCGAGGACGGCGGCGCACCAGTCGACGACGCGCTGCTGACCGGCAGTTCGTCGATCTTCCACGCCCTGCGCTGCGCCCTGGCGATCGCCGAGGAGCGCGAGGAGCCGCAGCCGGACTGGGAGCTGGCGGCCGGCGCGCTCGGCCATGCGATACGCCGCCACCCGGAGCGCTTCCTCGACAAGTCCCACTACTCGATGGACTGGTACTACCCGGTCCTCGGCGGCGCCCTGACCGGCGCCGAGGCGAAGGCCCGCATCGAGGAGCACTGGGACGCGTTCGTCGTCCCCGGGCTCGGGGTGCGGTGCGTGCTGCCCAACCCGTGGGTGACGGGCGGCGAGAGCTGCGAACTGGCCCTCGCGCTCTGGGCGATGGGGGAGTCCGACCGGGCGCTGGAGATCCTCCAGTCGATCCAGCACCTGCGCGCCGAGGACGGCATGTACTGGACGGGCTACGTCTTCGAAGGCGACCGGGCCATATGGCCGGAGGAGCTCACCACGTGGACGGCGGGGTCCCTGCTGCTGGCGGTGGCCGCGCTGGGAGGAGACGAGGCGACAACCGCGGTCTTCGGCGGGGAGCGCCTGCCGCGCGGGCTCGAGCCGGACTGCTGCGGATGAGGTTTCCGGGGGGCTGACGCCCCCCGGACCCCCTCTTGGGGGCGCCCCGGCCCCCGTGGTGCGTGGCGCCCGTAGGCACGGGCAGGGTGTCAGTGGCGGCGCAGGCGGCCCGCCACGGCGTGGCCGACCACGAGGTACACGACTGCGGCGAGACCGTAGCCCGCCACGACCCGCGCCCAGGCCTCGTCGAACGTGAACAGGTCGTGCGACCAGCCGGCCAGCCAGCGGGCCGCGTCCTGGACGAAGGAGACCAGGTCATTGGACCGGTTCGCGTCCAGTACGTACATCAGGATCCACAGGCCGAGGATGACGGCCATGACATCGGCGACAACGGTGATGATCGTCGCCGCCTGGTGGCTTCCACTGCGTTGACGAAACGACATAACTATCGGGTTGCCGTTTCGCGTTAAACGAAACCGGTCGGACCGGTCGGGGTCACCCAAGTGGCGGAACGGCCGCTCCCGGGCGGCGCCGGCGAGAGGTCTCGGGGACGGCAGTCCGGCCGTTCAGCAACTCAGCCCTTCAGCCTTCAGCCTTCAGCCTTCAGCCTTCAGGCGTTCAGCTCCGCCAGTACGCGCAGGGTGAGGGGGTCCGGGGCGGTGACCAGTAGGTCCGTCACCGGGCCCTTGCGCCACAACTCCAGCCGCTCCGCGATGCGTTCACGCGGACCGACGAGGGAGATCTCGTCGGCGAAGGCGTCCGGGACGGCAAGCACCGCCTCCTCCCGCCGGCCGTCGGCGAACAGCCGCTGGATGTGCCGGGCTTCGTCCTCGTACCCCATCCGCGCCATCAGATCGGCGTGGAAGTTACGGGCGGCGTGGCCCATGCCGCCGATGTAGAAGCCGAGCATCGCCTTGACCGGCAGCAGCCCTTCGGCGATGTCGTCGCAGACCTGGGCCCGGGCCATCGGCGCGATCACGAAGTCCTCCGGTGCCTCCTCCAGCGAGGCTTGGTACACGTCCGTCCGCAGCGGTGACCAGTACAGCGGGAGCCAGCCGTCGGCGATCCGGGTCGTCTGGGCGATGTTCTTCGGCCCCTCGGCGCCGAGCAGGACCGGGAGCCCGGGGCGCAGGGGGTGGGTGATCGGCTTGAGTGCCTTGCCGAGGCCGGTGCCGTCCTCGCCCGCGTACGGGTGGGTGTGGAAGCGGCCGGCGAGCTCGACGGGGCCTTCGCGCCGCAGGACCTGCCGGATGACGTCGACGTACTCGCGGGTCGCGGTCAGCGGGCTCTTCGGGAACGGTCGCCCGTACCAGCCCTCGACGACCTGTGGTCCCGAGAGCCCGAGGCCGAGCATCATCCGGCCACCGGAGAGATGGTCGAGGGTGAGCGCGTGCATCGCGGTCGCGGTGGGCGTGCGGGCCGCCATCTGGGCCACCGCCGTGCCCAGCCGGATACGGGAGGTGTGGGCGGCGATCCAGGTCAGCGGCGTGAACGCGTCGGAGCCCCAGGCCTCGGCGGTCCACACGGAGTCGTAGCCGAGGCGTTCGGCCTCGCGGGCGAGTTCGAGGTGGGCGGGGTTCGGGCCGCGCCCCCAGTAGCCGAGTGCGAGTCCGAGCCGCATGCCCCGCTCCTTCTCTGACGTACCGTCAGTTGACTGTCGCGGGGCGACTGTACGACAACGGCCCCTCGCCCGGAAGGGCGAGGGGCCGCGGTGCGCGGGGCGAGTGAACCTCGCCAGAGGGCGTCAGCCGCGCTGGATGCCGCTCGTGTCCTGAAGGACACCGCGACGGCCGTCCTGCGTCTGGGCCACCAGGCCCGGACCGCGCTGCTCGACCGCGAGGTACCAGGTGCCGGGCGCCAGCTCGGCGATCGGCGTCGGCGAACCGTCCTCCGCGTACAGCGGCCGGGCCACCGGCACCGCGAACCAGAACGGAGCGAAGTCGGCGGCCGGCGCGGGCCCGCCCTGCGGCTGCCCCTGCGCCGGACCGGGCTGGGGCTGACCCTGCTGGGGCTGGCCGTGCTGCGGCTGACCGGGCTGGGCACCGTACGGCTGCGGCTGACCCGGCTGCGCGCCGTACGGCTGCTGCTGGGCGCCGGGGTAGCCGTAACCGCCTTGCGGCTGTGCGCCGTAGGGCTGCGGGGTCTGGGGCTTCGGGGCGCCGAGCAGGGCGGCCTTGAGGGCGGGGACGAGCGGGGTGGCGATCGCGGCCGCGGCGAGCACGATGGTGGCGAGCAGTCCCAGGATCGCCCCGGCGCCGGCGTCGGCCTCCATGTCGATGATCGTCCAGAACATCGTCCAGAGGGAGAAGACGGTGAAGGCGACGCCGAACTGACCGATGTCCAGGCCCGCGACCTTGCGCCCCGGCATGCCGCGGCTGACGATGATCAGCGCGGCACCGATGATCCCGGCGAGGTAGATGGACATCACGGTGCCCAGCGAGTCCCAGGCGTTCGGCAGGTCCGCGCTGGAGCAGTCGATGCCTCTCGGGCAGTCGACGCTGATGAAGCCGAGGAACGAGGCGATGAACAGCACCACCGCTGCTCCGATCACCACGCCATCGCCTCGAGTGAGGGAGCGGATGTTCACGTGTAGGTCCTTAATCGGTTGCGTCTCGTCGGGGCGGTCGTCGGTGCCGCCGGTCGGCGGTGCACGGCGTGAAGCTCGGGGGTGACCCCCATCGTACGGATACTGTGCTTTCCCGGGGTGCCCCCGTACCCCCGGCCGGAAACGAATCTATCGCCTGCCGCATCTACCCGAGCAGGTAGGTGCTGATGCCGTCCGTGATTCCCTGCGCCGCCTTCTGCCTCCACTGCGAACTCGTCAGGAGAGCCGCGTCCTTCGCGTCGCGCATGTTGCCGCATTCGATGAACACCTTGGGCACGGTCGACAGATTCAGCCCGCCGAGGTCTTCGCGTACGTCCAACGCGGTGCCGTTGCCCACGTAGTTGGAGGGTGCGCTGCCCGTGGCGCGCACGAATGTCCCGGCGATGTGCTCGCCGAGCTCGCGCGAGGGGCCGACGATACGGGTGGTGTCGGCGGCGCCCCCCTTCACCAGGGCGGGGAGGATCACATGGAACCCGCGGTTCCCGTTCGCCGAGCCGTCCGCGTGGACCGAGATCACGGCGTCGGCCGCGGCCTTGTTACCGATACGGGCGCGTTCGTCCACGCACGGACCGAAAGGACGGTCATTGTCGTGGGTGAATTGAACCGTTGCGCCCTGCTTTTCCAGCAAAGTGCGAAGACGGTGTGAAACATCGAGGGTGAATTCGGCCTCGGTGTAACCGTCATTCGTGGACGTGCCCGTGGTGTCGCATTCCTTGCGGTTGGTTCCGATGTCCACGAGCTCGTTGATCTCGCGGGTGTGACGGAAATTGCCGGGGTTGTGGCCGGGGTCGATCACGACGACCTTCCCGGCGAGGGGGCCCTTCGCGGTCGAAGCCGTCGAGGACGCTGCCGGGCTCCCCGGCGGTGCGGCCGGTGCGCCTGCGGACGTCGAGGGCGACGCGGAAGCCGTGGGAGGCGTGGCCGCCCTGTGCAGGGGCGGGGCCTTGGGTGAACCGCTCTTCCCGGCGCATCCGGCCAGGCAGGCCGCCGCGAGCGCGGCGACCGCGAGGAGGGCGCCGGCGCGGGCCGGGCGGCGGCGCCGGGGGGAGGGCTGGTTCTTGTCGTACGGCACGTCGCGATGCTAGGGGATGTCCGGCCCCGCGCCTCAGATTCCGTCCCCCGTGCGACGCAGGACAAACACCGAATCGGTGTCGGCGGCCTCTTGGCCGGGAAGCGCTTCGGTGGCCGTGGCGACGCGGCGGACGGGACGAGGATGGGCAGGTCAACAGGCTTTTCGCTGGCCGATTTCCCGTTGGGTGGCCTGCCATACGGCGTCGCGCTCGCCGGCGTCCAGGAGGTATGCGCTTGGCTTGGCCCGCTTGAGGCGCCGCTGGTAGAGACCCGGGGGGTGTTCGCCAGTGGCCAGGCTCACGACGTCTTGAGCCGCTTGGGCAACGGAGCCTCCGATGAAAAAGCTCGAGAGTGTGAACGCGCTGCGTGTGAGGAGGGGCAACGGAGCGCTCAGTCCGGTTCCGCGTACCGGCCCAGGGCCGTACACGTAACTGCGGATCCCCCTTCGGCCGTAGCGTTCGTGGAAGTCGATGCCCAAGTAGTCGTTGGCGATGGAGATGGTCTCGATGGCCTTCAGGCTCGAGTACTTGACTTCGCCGTGGAGGTTGGTCCGGTCCAGTCGTTTGGTGATCGAACCGCCTCCTGAAACCGCGATGACCCGGGCGTCCCGACCCTCGAGGACGGGGAGGAAAAGGTTGTCGAGATAGAAGCGGGCAAGGTACTGGGTGGCATAGGTGAGCTCCGCACCTTCGGCCGTGAGAGTGCGCCGTACTGCTGTCCCTCCCGCCGAGTGCACCAGGATGTCGAGAGCCTCATAGCGCTCCATGAATGTTTCGGCGAAAGCCTGCGTGCTGCTCATCAAAGAGAGGTCTGCCGTCAGGACGTCGACCGGGGAACCGGTCTCGCGGCGAATCTTGTCCGCCGCCTCTGCGGCCACCTTCGTGCGGCGTCCTGTGATGACGACGTGTGCCCCGAGGCGGGCAAGTTCCATGGCTGTGCTGGCGCCGATGCCGGCCGAGCCTCCCGTAATGAGAGCGCGCTTGCCGCTCAGAGGTGTTCCGTTGGTCATTTTCTGTCGTTCCTCTTGGAATTCGTTCCTGTGTGGGCATGGGAAGGAGTTGCGGCTCGGAGCTACGCGGCCGACGTCGGTCGGGTTCCGCGGGACCGGAAAGGCCGGGCGAGCCTGGGTGCCAGAAGGTCTCGTACGGTGACAAATGCCGCGATGAATAGGGCGGCTGCGGCGCCTCGATTGGGCTTGACGTCTTTGCCGCGACCGAGGCGGGCGAGTTGTTGCTGGTGCCAGGCGCCGTCGAGGAACGCATCGACGGCCTTGTGACGCGTGGTCCGCGGCCGCGTCGAGCTCCGTTCGGTGCTGCCGGCCAGCAGGTCACGGGGGAAGCCGGGGTCGTGGGTAATGGGCCGGGCGAGACCGAGGACGTCCACCGCACCGCTGGTGAGGGCGTCCGTCATGCCCTGGCGGGTCCTGAAGCCGCCGGTCAGCATCAGTGGTGCGGACACCTCCCTGGAGAATTGTTCGGCGAACTCCAGGAAATAGGCCTCGCGTTGGCGGGTCGAAGCGCGCGACGACGCTCCTGCGAGCATGACGGCATTCTCGTAGGTGCCGCCTGAGATCTCGATGAGATCGACGCCTTCGGCTTCCAGGGCCTTGGCTACGGTCAGGGAGTCACCGGGCTCGAATCCACCCCGCTGGAAATCGGCGGAATTGAGCTTGACGGCGACCATGAAATGGTCAGGAGTGGCCGCCCTGACAGCCCGGAAGGCCTCGATGAGCAGCCGCATGCGGTTTTCCAGTGAGCCACCCCACCGGTCGGTACGCCGGTTGCTGAGCGGGGACAGGAACTGGTTGAGCAGGTATCCGTGGGCGGCGTGCAGCTGAACCCCGTGGAAGCCGGCGGCCGCGGCGATCCCGGCGGCGCGGGCGAAACGGTCGATGATGTCGGTGATCTCCGCTTCCTGAAGGGCGCGTGGGTGACGGAAGAGACCCGCGACACCTGCGGACAGGGGAACGGCGGAGGGGGCCGCCACATCCTGTCGGCGCCCGGGCAGGGTGTTGCCCCGCATGGTCTGCCTGCCGGGGTGCGACAGCTGCAGGATGAAGCGGGTCGGCGTGCCGGCGGTAACCGCTGCCCAGCGGCGAAGCATGTCGATGTGACGGTCGTCCTCGATCACGACGTTGCGCGGCGCCTCGAGCGAAGAGCCGTCGACCATGACGTTTCCGCTGATCAGCAGGCCCACGCCGGACGACGCCATGACCCGGTATGCCTGCACGAGCTGTGCGGTGGGGGCACCGGACCAGTCCGCGAGGTGTTCGCTGGTCGCCGCCTTGGCGAGCCGGTTGGGCAACGTGAGGCCGCAGCCGAGGGTGAGGGCCGAGGACAGAGTGGCTCGGCCGGTACGGGGTGAAGGTGGCATGGGAGCCCGTCAATACCTCTTTGAGGACGTCGCTGTACGACGTACCTGAACAACGTACATGGACGGTGTATAGGTAAACCTGTACAAGGTACAGTTGTCAACGTGGCGAAGAAGAAAGACATTGCCGAGGCGCGTGAACGGCTGACCCGGGACGTCATCGTGGCGAGCGCCATCGCTCTGGCTGACGACGAGGGCCTCGGTGCGGTCACGGTCCGGCGGCTCGCTCACGCTCACGGCGTGACACCCATGGCGCTGTACTGGCACTTCAAGGACAAGGACCAGTTGCTCGACGGAATCGCCGAGCGCTTGTTCCGGGATGTTCAGATCCCGCCTGTCGGTTCCGCGCCCTGGCATGAGCAGCTTCGTGCCATGCTCATGGCGCTGGTCGCGGCGCTGCGCCCCCACCCTGCGGTCGCCGGGCTTGCCCGTTCCGGCATCCTGTCCTGCGAGCCGGGACTGGCGATCGTGGAACGCACCCTCTCGCTTCTCCGCCAGGCAGGATTCACCGCGGAACGGGCAGCGGAGATCGGCGGCTTCCTTCTCGCCGCAGTGGTGACGCTGGCATCCGACGAGCCGGGCCTGGCATACGGAAGCGACGCCGAAGCCCGCGACGATGCCCTGCGTGTCAAGGCTGCCTCGCTCAGTGCTCTGTCACCACGGCGCTACCCCAACGTGGCGGCCTCCGCCGGAGCTCTGGCGGCGTGCACGGGGCCGGACTCCAACCATGACCTGGGCATCGACATGCTGGTGACCGGCGTCGTGGGCATGGCGGACGGGCGCGTCACCAGCCGCTGAGACGTCGCGGAGCCGGCCCCTGGAAGTCGGCCCTGCCCGCGGCTTGCCCGCTGGGTTCGGCGGGGCGTGGGCGGGATGTGGTGAGGTCGGGCGTTCAGATCCCCTGACCGGTGCGCCGCAGGACGCGCAGGGAGTCGGTCGCCGACACCTCGGTGAACGCGCCCGAGGCAAGAGCCCGCAGGTAGATGCGGTACGGGGCCTGGCCGGTCCATTCGTCGACCGGGTCGGGGAAGACGTCGTGGATCACCAGCAGCCCGCCCTCGGCGAGATGCGGGGCCCAGCCCTCGTAGTCGTTCGTGGCGTGCTCGTCGGTGTGCCCGCCGTCGATGAAGACCAGCCCGACCTTCCCGCCCCACACCTTCGCCACCTGCGGCGACCGCCCGACGACCGCGATCACGTGCTCCTCCAGGCCCGCCTTGTGAAGGGTGCGGCGGAAGGTGGGCAGCGTGTCCATCCGGCCCACCTCGGGGTCGACCACCATCGGGTCGTGGTAGTCCCAGCCGGGCTGCTGCTCCTCGCTGCCGCGGTGGTGGTCGACGGTGACGGCGACGGTCCCGGCCTCGCGGGCGGCGTCCGCCAGCAGGATCGTCGACCGGCCGCAGTACGTCCCGACCTCCAGCAGCGGCAGCCCGAGCGCCCCGGCCTCGGCTGCGGCCGCGTACAGGGCGAGCCCCTCCTGTACGGGCATGAAGCCCTTCGCGGCCTCGAAAGCGGCGAGGACCTCCGGCTTGGGGGCGGCGGGGGCGGCGGCTGCCATGGCGGATCCTCCGGCTCGTGCAGGCGTACTGGGCGGTCACATGGTAGGCGGGGGCAGGTCACGGCTTCGCGTCGCACCAGGTCCCAGTGGGCCAGGAACATCCGCAGGATGCGCCGCAGATGCGCGCCGAGTGCTCACCGACGGTGAGGCCCATGCCGTAGCAGCCCGCAATGTCCGCCGGTGAGTGGTGAGTTACGTGATTCATGTCACCAGCGTGGCGCCGGGCGATTACGCTCGGCTACGTACCGGAACGAACGCCGCACGGCGTGTGCTTGCGTGAGCTGGGGGCTGCCTCATGGCCAATATCCGCGATCTCGATCCGAGCGCCTCGCCGCTGGACTACTACGGCTCGGAGCTGCGCAGGCTGCGCGAAGAGGCCGGGCTGAAGCAGGGCGAGCTGGGCGGCTGTGTCTTCTGCACGGGGTCGCTGATCGGCCAGATCGAGACGGCGCGGAAGGTGCCGACGCGGGACTTCAGCGAGCGGGTGGACGCGGCGCTGGGGACGGGCGGGGTGTTCTCGCGGCTGGTGGGGCTGGTGCTGAGGAGCCAGTTGCCGAACTGGTTCCAGGCGTATGCGGAGATGGAGGCCAAGGCAGCCTATATCTCCACGTTTCAGCCGCAGTTGGTGTACGGGCTCTTACAGACGAAGGAGTACGCGCGGGCGGTGCTGGGCGTACGGGACGAAAGCAACCTCGACGCCAGGGTCGCTGCACGCATGGAGCGGCAGCGCATTCTGGAGCGCGAGCATCCGCCGCTGGTCTGGGTGGTGATGAGCGAGGCCGTGCTGCACCAGGAGATCGGTGGCAGGCGCGTCATGCGCAACCAACTCGCCCACCTCTTGGGTCTGCGCAGACGGGAGTGGGTGCAGGTGCAGATCTTGCCGTTCGGCGCGGGAGCCCATGCAGGGCTGCCAGGAGAGTTCAATCTGCTGCGATTCGAGGACGATCCGGATCTCGTCTACACGGAGGACTTCGTCCAGGGCCATATGACGGCCAATCCTCAAGCTTTCAGGGAGGGTTCGCTCCGTTACGATCACTTGCAGGCCGCCGCGCTCTCCGTGGAGGATTCGGCGGCACTGATCGCCCGCGTAATGGAGGAACGGTATGGACACCATCCAGACCCTGACGGGCGCTAGCTGGCGCAAGTCGTCCTATAGCTCTGATACCGGCGGTAACTGCATCGAGTGCGCCCCGCTCGGCGCCGCCGCCTGGCGCAAGTCGTCCTACAGCGGTGACACCGGTGGCGAATGTGTCGAGGTCGCCCCCCAGCCCTGCCGCATCGCCGTTCGCGACTCCAAGAACCCCGGGGGCCCCGTCTTCGCCGTCGCGCCCTCCGCCTTCGCGGCGTTCGTCACGGCAGCCACCGAGGGCGACCTCTGACGCGAGCCTGACGTCCACAGGGGTGGGCGGCCCGCCATCCGGGGTGGGTGGGCGGCCCGCCGCCGTGTCAGCGGGCCGTCTCGTGAGCGCGTACCGCCAGGCTGGGCGGCATGGATGCCGCAGTCGACGCCGTGCTGCACGCCCTGGCCCTCGCCGGGTCCATGGCGTGGGAGATCACCTGGGCCCTGATCCTGGGCTTCACGCTGTCCGCCGTCGTGCAGGCAGTGGTCCGCAAGTCCACCGTCGTCTCCCTCCTCGGTGACGACAGCCCCAAAAGCCTCGCCCGGGCGGCCGGCCTCGGTGTGGCGTCCTCGTCGTGCTCGTACGCGGCCGTCGCCCTCGCCCGCTCCCTCTTTCGCAAGGGGGCGAACTTCACCGCGGCGATGGCCTTCGAGATCGCCTCCACCAATCTCGTCGTCGAGCTGGGAATCATCCTGGCGCTGCTGATGGGGTGGCAGTTCACGGCAGCCGAGTTCGTGGGCGGCCCGATCATGATCATTGTGCTGGCGGTGCTGTTCCGGCTGTTCCTGACCGAAAAGCTGGTGCGCGAGGCCCGTGAGCAGGCCGAGCACGGCCGGGCCGGTTCGATGGAGGGCCACGCGGCCATGGACATGTCCATCCCGAGCGAGGGCTCCTTCTGGCACCGGCTGCTGTCGGGCGAGGGCTTCACCGCCACGTCGCACGTCTTCGTCATGGAGTGGGCGGCGATCCTGAGGGACCTCGTTCTGGGCCTGCTCATCGCCGGGGCGGTCGCCGCCTGGGTGCCGGACTCCTTCTGGAGCGCGTTCTTCTTCGAGGGGCATCCCCTGGCCGCGAAGCTCTGGGGCCCGCTGATCGGGCCGATCGTCGCCATCGCGTCGTTCGTCTGCTCGGTGGGCAATGTGCCGCTCGCTGTGGTGCTGTGGAAGGGCGGGATCAGCTTCGGAGGGGTGGTCGCCTTCATCTTCGCCGACCTGCTGATCGTGCCGATCCTCAACATCTACCGGAAGTACTACGGGGCGAGGATGGCCGCCTTCATCCTGGCGACGTTCTACGCCGCCATCGTCGCCGCCGCCTACGTGGTGGAGTTCGTCTTCGGCGCCCTCGGGCTCATCCCGGACCAGTCCACCGCGAAGGTGCCGAGCGAGGGCGTGTCCTTGGACTACACGACGTGGCTCAACATCCTCTTCCTGCTGCTCTCGGCCGTCTTCGTGGTGCGCTTCCTGCGTACCGGCGGGGTCGGGATGCTCCGTGCGATGGGAGGCGCCCCCAGTACCCCGTGACCCCGTGGCCCCGTGACTGGGTGTCCGGGTGTCCGGGTGTCCGGGACTCCGGCCGGGCGTGGGCCGGAGCGTGCCTACGGGTGTTCGGGCGGAAATTCGGACAAGATGGTGCAGCCCCGATTGTTCGACCCGGTACCGCTGTGGAGGCGTCATGGACACCTGGGCCACCTGGACCACCCAGGGAATCATCGCCGGCTCGGGCGGCGTCATGACCACCGAGGGCGGTCCCATCACCGGCGACCTGACGGTGCACACCACGTGGATCGAGGGCCAGGCGCAGGTGACCGTGCAGCACACCGGCGCGACCGAGTGGTACGCCGTGCAGGGCAGCCCCGTGCCCGCGGCCGACGAGGGCACGGCCAGGGCCGTGCACCAGGCGGCCGTGGAGCTGGTCAAGGCAGGGGGCGGCGCCACCTTCTCGTTCCCCGTCTGAACGCGTCGGCCGGTCGGCCTGTCGCCTGTCGCCTGCCGTCGGCCGCCGACTGACGCAGGTGCCCAATATTTGGTGGCGGACAGTTATTTGGTGGCGGACAGTGCCGACGCGCGCGACGATGCCCAAATGGACTTGGATGAGCACGCCGACGAAGCAGCGGCGACTCGGTGGACGCGGTCAACCATCTATCCCGACATGTGGGTTGATCCGGACGACGACCCGCGTGAGAGCGATGCCGAGACCGTCGATGAACGCAGCGCGCTGCTCGGCGGCCTGCATCACTACCGCCTCACCCTGGAAATGAAATGCGCGGGCCTGGACGCCGAACAGATGGCCCGGCGCTCCGTACCGCCGTCCACGATGTCCCTGCTCGGGCTGGTGCGGCACATGGCCGAGGACGAACGACACTTTCGCCGCCTGGCCGGCGAAGACTCGCCCAGGATCTACCGCACCGCCGAAGACCGCGACGGCGACTGGAACGGCGCGACCGCCGACCCGGCGGTCGTGGAGGACGCCTGGCGTCAGTGGCGGGCCGAGAGGGAACTGACCGACCGGTTCATAGCCCGCTTCGCCGACCTCGGCACCCAGCCCGGTGGGGACGGGCAGCTTCGCGACATCCTGGTGATGCAGATCGCGGAGTACGCGCGACACTGCGGCCACGCCGACCTCCTGCGCGAGCGGATCGACGGCCGAGTGGGCCAATGATCACTGCACCCGCGGAACTTCGCAGGGCGAAGTGAGGCAGGACGCGTTCTTTGTGACGCCGATCGACAGTCGGCCATCTCGATCCGTAGTCGGCCATCGCTCCGTTTCGACTGCCCAAGACAGGCCCGAGCGTCTGCCGGAGGCTCGGTGACCCGCGTCACATCCGGCTCCTGTCAGCAATCGGGGCGCCGTCTCGTTCAAGGGGCACGCGAACGAGACAGGAGCAACGCCATGAAGCACCGCATCGTCGTACTCGGCGCCGGATACGCCGGGGCTTTCGCCGCCGGAAACCTGGCCCGCCGGCTCTCTCCCGCCGACACCGAGATCACCGTCGTCAACGCCGTGCCCGACTTCGTTGAGCGGATGCGGCTCCACCAGCTCGCGGTCGGCCAGGACCTCGCGTTCCGCAAGCTCGCCGACGTATTCGCGGGCACCGGGGTGCGGCTGCGCCTGGCGCGCGTCACCGGCGTCGACCCCGAGCGGAGGACCGTCGCCGTGACCGGCAAGGACGGCGAGGACGGCGAGGACGGCGACGGCGAACTCGCGTACGACACGCTTCTCTACACGCTCGGCAGCTCCGTGGCCCACCATGGCGTCCCCGGCGTGGCCGAGTACGCCTTCGATGTGACCGGCCTGTCCTCGGCGCTGCGCCTGCGCGAGCGCCTGGCCGGCCTTGGCGGGGGCGGCACCGTGCTGGTCGTCGGTGAGGGGCTGACCGGCATCGAGGCCGCCACCGAGTTCGCCGAGTCCCGGCCCGACCTCTCGGTCGCGCTCGCCGCCCGCGGCGAGCTGGGCGCCTGGCTCTCCCCGAAGGCCCGCCGTCACCTGCGCCAGGCCTTCGACCGGCTCGGCATCACCGTGCACGAGCACACCGGCATCGAAGCCGTCGAGCCGACACGGGCGATCGCCGCCGACGGTACGTCCATCCCGGCCGACGTGACGGTGTGGTCGGCCGGGTTCGCCGTGCACCCCATCGCGGCCGCCAGCGGCCTGGAGGTCGCCGAGACCGGCCAGATCGTCGTCGACCGCACCATGCGCTCGGTCTCGCACCCGGAGGTCTACGCCGCCGGTGACTGCGCCTACGCGATCGGCGAGAACGGCCGGCCGCTGCCGATGTCCTGCGCCTCGGCCGGCTTCACCAACATGCAGGCGACCGCCGCGATCATCGCGCGCCTGACGGGCAGCGAGGTTCCGACCACCGGGCTGAAGTACCACGGCAACCACATCAGCCTCGGGCGGCGGGACGCGATCTTCCAGATGGTGGACGGGGACGTCCGGTCGAAGTCCTGGTACCTGGGCGGCCGGACCGCCGCGCGGCTCAAGTCGGGCGTGCTCAAGGGGGCCGGGTGGGGCATCGCCCACCCGACCTTCGGCATGCCGAAGCGCAAGCGCCGCCTGGCCACCGCACCGGACCGGTCCGGTGTGAGGGTCGCCGCATAGGCTGTTCCGCGTGGACAGCGTCGCCATCGATCGGTTCGAGGCCAGCCGGGGCCGGCTGGCCTCGCTCGCGTACCGTCTGCTCGGCTCGGCGGCCGACGCCGAGGACGCCGTGCAGGACGCGTTCCTGCGCTGGCAGGCCGCGGACCGGGAACGCATCGAGGTGCCGGAGGCGTGGCTGACCAAGGTCGTCACCAATCTCTGCCTCGACCGGCTCCGCTCGGCGCAGGCGCGCCATGAGCGCGCTGTCGGAGACTGGCTGCCCGAGCCACTCCTCGAGGGCGACCCGATGCTCGGCCCTGCCGATACCTTCGAGCAGCGCGAATCGGTGTCCTTGGCCGTACTGACCCTGATGGAGCGCCTCTCGCCGGTCGAGCGGGCCGCTTACGTCCTGCGCGAGGCCTTCTCCTACCCCCACGCCGAGATCGCCGGGATCCTCGACATCACCGAGTCCGCGAGCCAGCAGCATGTCCACCGGGCCCGACGCCGGGTCGCCGCCGAGCGCCGCGGCGGCGACGAGGTGGACCCCGCGTCCGCGCGCCGGGTCGTCGAGGAGTTCCTCGCCGCCGCCATGTCGGGGCGCACCGAACGGCTGGTGGCGTTGCTCACCGCCGACGCGACCGCGGTCTCGGACGGCGCCGGACTGGCCAGGCGGCTGCTGCGGTACAAGACGCGCGAGCGCATCGCCTCCTACGTGCGGGCCGGCTTCAAGCCCACTCCGGCGAAGCGGCGGCTGGCCGGCGGCTCCCCCGCGTTCCACATCGCGCTGGTCAACGGTTCCCCGGCCGTCCTCGCCGTGGTCGACGACCGGGTCGTGGGCGCCGTGGCGTTCGAAGTCGGCGACGGCAAGGTCGCGTGCCTGCGCGGCATCGCCGCCGCGGACCGGCTCGCGCGCCTCAACGAGGCCTGGCGGCAGTACGCACCCGACGCGCCGGTCATCAGCGCATGGTGACCAGAGCCACCGGAATTGTCCGGTCGCGATTCTTGCTGCGTCGTGACTGAGCTCTGAGCTCTGAGCTGGAAGGTGAAGAAAGGTGTGGGTCTCGCCAGCCCGGAACTGGCCAGGTCGACCTTGCATCTTCGGGCCGTCGACCAGCTTGCTGCGGTCAGCGTGACGGGTCGATCACGCGGTCGCGGAACTCCTGGAAAGTGTGCCGGCCGGACGAGCCCGGAGGAGTAAGCAGGTCTCCTTGCGAGCAGTCCAGAGCACGCGCGGACGTCGAAGCATCGACGTCTTCCAGGCCGGCGTCCAGCCAGACGCAACTTCTTCGCATTAGGCTGTTTCCCATGAGTGCCCGAGCAAGCACACGCCCCGGCGGGCGCAGCGCCCGCGTCCAGCAGTCCGTGCACCAGGCCGTCCGTGACCTCGAGGCGGAGGTGGGGCGGGATGGGCTGACCGTGCCCCTGATCGCGGCCCGTGCGGGGGTCACGCCGTCCACCGTCTACCGGCGCTGGGGGGATCTGCGGGAGCTGCTGTCCGACGTGGCCGTCGAGCGGCTGCGCCCGGATTCCCCGCCGGCCGACCACGGCGGCCTGCGGGCGGACCTGGAGGCGTGGGCGGTGCAGTTCGCCGAGGAGATGTCCTCGACGGCGGGCCGCACGTACGTCCGCGACGCCCTGCTGGGGGACCCCGAGCAGGGCAACGCGGCTCGCTGCTCCGACTACGCCGCCGAGCAGTTGAAGGCCGTCGGCGTGCGCGCGGCCGGGCGCGGGGAGGCCGTGCCCGACCTGGAGACCCTGCTGGACGTCCTCGTCGCCCCCCTGATGTATCGGATTCTGTTCCGCCCCTCGGACCTGTCCGCGGCCTACACCGACCGCCTGGTGGCGGCGGCGCTCGGTCGCGCCTTGCTCCCCCTAATCGGATAAAAGCTAAGCGTTTGCGTTTGGGGGCTTCGTGAGCCTAGTGTGCTTAATGCAAAGCATTTGCCTTAAGGCTCAGAGGTGCTTCCATGATCAGCGTCACAGCTCTGCCGTCCCGTCCCCGTCGCCTGCCCGTGCTGAGCCGCCACGGCGCCTTCCGGCTCCACGCCTCGGTCCTGGTCGGCCTGCTGGCAGCCTCCAGCGCACCGACCCCGCTCTACTCGCTCTACCAGGCCGCATGGCACTTCTCGGCCATGACGCTGACCGTCGTGTTCAGTGCCTACTCGCTCGCCCTGCTGGCGGCACTGCTGACCGCGGGCACGCTCTCGGACCACCTGGGCCGGCGCCCGGTCCTCGCCGTGGCGCTGCTGGCGCAAGCCCTCGCGATGGCCGTCTTCGCCATCGCCCAGGGGGTGCCGGAGCTGATCGCCGCCCGGATCCTGCAGGGCCTGGCGACCGGCGTGGCCACCAGCGCCGCCGGAGCCGCGCTGCTCGACTTCGAGGACCCCGACCGCCCGGGCCGGGCGACTGCCGCCAACGGCATCACCCCCGTGGCCGGCATGGCCGCCGGCGTGCTGGCCGCCATCGCCCTCGTGCAGTACGCCCCCGCCCCCACTCGCACCGTCTACCTGCTGCTGCTCCTGCTCTTCACCGCGCAGGCCGCCGCGGTCCTGCTCACCCCCGAGACCGCCCGCCCTCACCGCGGCGCCCGGCGCTCAATGCGCCCCGCCATCACCGTCGCTCCCGCCTCCCGGCCGGCCATGGTGCTCGCCGGGCCCGGCATCGTCGCCGCCTGGGCCCTGGGAGGCTTCTACTCCTCCCTCGGCCCCTCGCTCGCCCGGCTCATCGCCCCACACGCCGCCCGCGCCACCGGCGGCCTGGTCTTCTTCACCCTGACAGCCGCGGCCGGCCTCGCCGGCCACGCCACCCGGGCGCTGCCCGCCCGCACCGTCAGCCTCGCCGGCACCGCGCTCCTGATCCCGGGAGCCCTGCTGACCCTGAGCGGCCCGCATCTGCACAGCCTGCCCGTCCTGTTCGCCGGCACCGCCCTGGCGGGCGCGGGCTTCGGCGCCGTCACCCAGGGCGCCCTGCGCCTGCTGCTGCCCCCGGCCGCCCCGGGCGAACGCGCCGGCACGCTCGCTGCCTACTACGTCCTCAGCTACCTCGCCATGAGCATCCCCGCCGTCCTCGCCGGCCTGCTGACCAACTTGTACGGCCTGCAGACCGCCGTCTCGCTCTACGCCGCGACGGTCATCCTGCTGGCCCTCATCGGCCTCATCCGCGCCGTGCGCCGGCTCCGCACCGCCTGACCCGGCCCGCCCCGCCCCGCCCGCCGAAAGGACCCACCGATGAGCACCGCCACCCCCCGTCAGACCAATCCCTTCACCAGCACCGGATGGAGCCTCGGCGACATCGCCGTACGCCGCGTCGACGAGATCGAACTGCCGCGCCAGACCGGACCCTGGTTGCTGCCGGACGCCACCAAGGAGGTGCTGGACGAGGCGTCGTGGCTGCGCCCCGAATTCGCCGACGCCGACGTCCCGCGGCTGGCGAGCCACAGCTTCGCGGTGGAGGCCGGCGGGCTGCGGATCGTCGTGGACACCGGCATCGGCAACGGCAAGACCCGGGCCAACCCGGCCTGGAACGGTCTCGACACCGACTTCCTGGGGCGGCTGGCGGCGGCCGGTTTCGCGCCCGAGTCCGTGGACCTGGTGATCACCACGCACCTGCACACCGACCACGTCGGCTGGAACACCCGCCGCGCGGGCGAGGACTGGGTTCCCACCTTCCCCAACGCCCGCTACCTCACCAGCCGCACCGAATGGGACCACTGGGCCGCCACCGACCTGGACGAGGCCCGCACCCAGATGTTCCGCGACTCCGTCCACCCGGTCCGCGACGCAGGGCAGTACGACCTCGTGCCCGTGCGCGAGCAGGCCCATGAGGTGGCGCCGGGCGTCTTCCTGGTCCCTGCCCCGGGCCACACCCCGGGGCAGGTCGCCGTGGAGCTGCGCGGCAGCGACCGCCGGGCGCTGATCACCGGCGACAGCATCCACCACCCCGTGCAGCTGTCCCATCCCCACGTGAACAGCTGCGTCGACATCGACCCGGCCCAGGCGGTCCGCACCCGCGCCCGGCTGCTCGACGGCCTGGCGGACACCGACGCGCTGCTGCTGGGCACGCACTTCCCTCAGCCCACCGTCGGCACCGTCCGCCGGGAGAACGGCCGCCACCGGCTGCTCGCCGAGCCGGGCGTGGAGATCCCGGCCACCGCGGCCTGACCATGCGGCCGGTGCCGCTCGGCGTCCGTACGGGCCACCGGGCAGCCGTGGCGCCCGCAGTTCCCCAAAGCCAATCCTTGGCCTTCAGGGCCTCGACTACTCCGCCGCCCCAGCCTTGACCAAAAGACCGAGAGGGAGAACATCCATGTCCGCCATCGAACTCACACCTCCGGAGGCCGCCCGCTGGGCCGCCCGGGCCGGACTTGTGCTGCCCGCCGAGCGCCACGCCGCGGTCGCCGCGGTCGCCAACCACATCCACAGCGTCGTCGCGGTCCTGCGCGAGCTGGACTTCGCGGACATCCCGCCCGCCGCCGCGTACCGCGCCGGAGAGGAGAAGCACGATGCAGCCGTATGAGCTGCCCCTTGCCGCCGCCGCGGACGCGATACGCAACCGGCGACTGTCCCCCGTCGAACTGGTCGACTCCGTCCTCGATCGCATCGAGAAGGTGGAGCCGCACCTCGGTGCCTACGTCACGGTCACCGCCGAACAGGCGCGCCGGGCGGCGAGCGAAGCCGAACACGAAGCGGCACAAGGCCGTTACCGGGGACCGCTGCACGGCATCCCGATGGGGCTCAAGGACCTGATCGACGTCAGCGGGATGGCCACCACGGCCAGCTCGCGGGTCCGCGCCGGCCATCACGCGACAGCGGACAGCACGGTCGCCGCGCGTCTGAGCGCGGCCGGCGCGATCCTGCTCGGCAAGACCCACACCCACGAATTCGCGTTCGGCCTGACCACCCCGCAGACCCGCAACGCCTGGGACCGCGGCCGGGTCGCCGGTGGTTCCAGCGGCGGCTCCGCGGTCGCCGTCGCGTCGGGCACCGCGACCTTCGCCCTGGGCACCGACACCGGCGGGTCGATCCGGGTGCCCGCCGCGCTCAACGGGGTCGTGGGCCTCAAGCCGACCTACGGTCTCGTCCCCCGTCACGGCGTCACCTCCCTGTCCTGGTCGCTGGACCACGTCGGTCCGGTCACCCGCACCGTCGAGGACGCGGCCCTGGTCCTGACCACGCTGGTCGGACACGATCCGCGCGACCCCGCCTCGCTGTCCGTGCCCGCCGCGGACTACCGGCCCGGTCCCGGCACGGACCTGACGGGGCTGCGCATCGGCCTGCCGCGCACCTACTACTTCGACCACGTCCACCCGCAGGTAGAGACCGCCGTCCGGCACGCCGTCGGGCAGCTGGAAGCCCTGGGCGCACAGCTCGTCGAGGTCGGCATCCCGATGACCCGCTACATCCAGGCCACCCAGTGGGGCCTGATGGTGCCGGAGGCCGGCGCCTACCACGAAGGCAGCTTGCGCTCGGTCCCCGAGCTGTACCAGGAGGACGTCCGCATCCTCCTGGAGGCAAGCGAGTTGATGAGCGCCGGGGACTACGTACGCGCTCAACGCTCCCGCACGCTCATGCGCGCCGAATGGGCACGGATGCTGGAGGAGGTCGACGTGATCGCCGCACCGAGCGTCCCGATGACCGCGGTCGGGGCCGACGAGGAGACGGTCACCTGGCCTGACGGCACGGTCGAGAGCGTCTCCGACGCCTACGTGCGCCTCTCCGCCCCCGCCAACATCACCGGAGTGCCTGCCCTGACCGTTCCGGCCGGCCACGACTCGGCGGGCATGCCGATCGGCATGCAGCTGCTCGGCCGGCCCCTCGGCGAGCGCACGCTCCTGCGGGTCGGCCACGCCTACGAGCAGACGCAGCCCGCCCGGGCACTCGCCAAAGCGGCCTGAAGTCGCAGCGCATGCAGAGTCGCTGACCTTTGCGGGGTTCAGAGCTACAGGACAGGAAACCAGCGACCTGAGTCGGAGCGTCTCGCGTATCTGACCTTCCATCAGTTTGGAACGTGTTCTAATCTGCCGCGCATGGCCACCGGAAGCACGCGCAGCGCGGGAAGCACCGGACGCACCGGAAGCGCCGGAAGCATCGGAAACACGCAGGAGCAGGGCGAGTTGGCGGACTCCGTACGCAGCTGGCTGGCGCGGGCCGTGCCGCCCGAAGCCGTACGGAAACTGCTCGACTCACCGGGAGCCGGCACCGGCGGGCGGCCCGCGTACTGGGACGCGGCCGTGGCGCAGGGGCTGCTCGGGGTGCATCTGCCTGAGGAGTACGGCGGCGGGGGCGGCACGCTCGTGGACCTTGCCGTGGTCCTTGAGGAGACCGGGCGGGCCGCACTGCCCGGGCCGTATCTGCCCAGTGTGCTGGCCTCCGCAGTGCTGACCCGTGCCGGGCGGGGCGAACTCCTACGCGGCCTCGCCGACGGCCGGCGCATCGGGGCCGTCGCCCTCGGCCCCGGCACACTCACCGTCACCCGTATCCCGGGCGGCTACCGCCTCGACGGCACCGCGCCGCCCGTGCTCGGCGCCGGGCAGGCGGATCTGGTCCTGCTCCCGACCCCGGCCGGATGGCTCGCCGTGGACGCCGGTGAGCTCTCCATACGGGGACACGAGAGCGCCGATCCGACCCGTCCCACCGCCGAGGTCACCGCGGACGGCGTCGTCGTGCCCGAGGACCGCGTCCTGGGCATCGGCGGCATCACCGATATCGGTGACGATGGCCCGGACCTTGTCGTCGGCCTCGCCGCCGTGCTGTTCGCCGCCGAGGCGTGCGGAACCGCCGCCTGGGCGCTGCACACCGCCACCGAGTACGCCAAGGTGCGCGAGCAGTTCGGGCGGCCCATCGGACAGTTCCAGGCGGTGAAGCACCTGTGCGCGGACATGCTCGTACGCGTCGAGCAGGCGCGGGCGCTGACCTGGGACGCGGCACGGGCGGCCGACGACGCCACGGCCGCGGGTCTCACCTCCGCCACGGGTCCCACCACCGCCGGCGGCCTCACCGCCGCACTCGCCGCCGCGACCGCCCTCGACGCCGCCTACACCTGCGCCAAGGACTGCATCCAGATCCTCGGCGGCATCGGCTTCACCTGGGAGCACGACGCCCATCTCCATCTGCGCCGGGCCCTCGTCGCCCGCCAGCTCCTCGGCCCCGGCGACGCGCACCGGCTCCGCGCCGTACGGCTCGCCGCGGCCGGCGCCAGGCGCGAGCTGCGCCTCGACCTGCCGCCCGAGGCGGAGCCGTACCGTCGAGCGGCCCGCGAGGCCATCGCCCCCGCGCACGGCCTGGACCCCGGCGCGGCGCGCCGCGTCCTCGCGCCCACGGGCTACGCCGCCCCGCATCTCCCGCCCCCGTACGGCCTCGGCGCCGGGCCGCTCCAGCAGCTCGCCGTCCAGCAGGAGCTACGGGCCGCCGGGATCAAGGTGAGCGACCTCGGTATCGCGACCTGGGTGGCGCCGTCCCTCATCGCCTACGGCACCCAGGAGCAGAAGGACCGCTTTCTGCTCCCGACCCTGCGCGGCGAACTGCTCTGGTGCCAGCTCTTCAGCGAGCCCGGCGCCGGATCCGACCTCGCGAGCCTGCGCACCCGCGCCGAGCGCACCGCGGACGGCGGCTGGCGGATCACCGGCCAGAAGGTGTGGACGAGCGCCGCCCAGTGGGCCGACCACGGCATCCTCCTCGCCCGCACCGACCCGGACGCCCCCCGGCACAAGGGCCTCACCTACTTCCTCGTCGACATGAAGGCCACGGACGGCATCGACATCCGGCCGCTGAAGGAGATCACCGGCGAGTCCCTCTTCAACGAGGTGTACTTCGACGGCGCACTGCTCCCCGCCGACGCCGTCGTCGGCGAGGTGAACGACGGCTGGCGGGTCGCCCGCAACACCCTCGGCAACGAACGCGTCCACATGGCCGACCAGTTGACCTTCGACACGGGACTGGAGGAGCTGATCGCACGGGCGCCCGGCCTCGACGACACCTGCCGTGCCCGGATCGGCGCGCTCGCCGCCGAGGCGCACGCCCTCGCCTGCATCGAGCTGCGCACGACCCTCCAGCAGGTCGACGGCATGGAGCAGGGCGCCGGTGCGTCCATACGCAAGCTCGTCCAGACCCCGCACCAGCAGAGGGTCGCCGAACTCGCCCTCGAACTGCTCGGTCCCGCGGGTGCGGTCCGCGAGGGGCCGGGCGAACGGGCCGTGCACGGCCTGCTGATGTCCCGCTGTCTGACCATCGCGGGCGGCACCACCCAGGTCCAGCTCAATGTCGTCGCCGAGCGCATCCTCGGCCTGCCGCGAGACTGAAGGAGTCCGTCCGGTGAAGACCTACATCGTCGGTGTCGGCATGACGAAGTTCGAGAAGCCCGAGTCACGCGACTGGCAGTACTGGGACATGGCCAAGGAGGCGGGCGGCGCCGCCCTCGCCGACGCCGGGATCCCGTACGACCTCGTCCAGCAAGTCCCTGTCGGCTACTGCTTCCAGGCCTCCACGGCCGGCCAGCGCGCCGCGTACGAACTCGGCCTCACCGGAGTCCCCGTCTACAACGTCAACAACAACTGCGCGACCGGCTCGACGGCCCTGATGATGGCCCGTCAGTTCGTCGCGGGCGGCCTGAGCGACTGCGTCCTCGCGCTGGGCTTCGAGAAGATGAAGAAGGGCGCGCTCGGGGGCGGAGCCGACGGGGGAGACTTCAAGGTCTCGCCCGTGGCCCGGCATTACGGGATCATGGCCGCCGCTCACGGCTTCGAGATGACCCCGCCGACCGCCCAGATCTTCGGCAACGCGGCCCGCGAGCACATGGAACGGTACGGGACGACCCCACGGCAGCTCGCCGCGGTCGCCGCCAAGAACCACCGGCACTCGGCCGGCAACCCCAAAGCCCAGTTCCGGGACGTCTACGAGGTGGACGAGATCCTGGCCGCCAGACCCATCCACCAGCCGCTCACCAAGCTCCAGTGCTCGCCCACCTCCGACGGTGCCGCCGCGGCCGTCGTCGTCTCCGAACGCTTCGTCGTCGAGCACGGCCTCCACGGCAAGGCCGTGGAGATCGCCGGGCAGGCCATGACCACCGACACCGCCGACTCCTTCGACTCCGGCTCCTGCATCGACGTCGTGGGCAGGCCCATGTCACGGGCGGCGGCGCGGCAGGCGTACGAGGCGTCCGGCCTCGGCATCGACGACATCGACGTCATCGAGCTGCACGACTGCTTCTCCGTCAACGAGCTGCTGACGTACGAGGCGCTCGGCATGTGCGCGGACGGCGAGTCCGGGAAGCTCGTCGACTCCGGGGCGACGACGTACGGCGGCCGGTGGGTGGTCAATCCGTCCGGCGGGCTGATCTCCAAGGGGCATCCACTGGGCGCGACAGGACTGGCCCAGGCCGCGGAGCTGACCTGGCAGCTGCGTGGCGAGGCGGGGGCGCGCCAGGTCCCGGGTGCCAGGACCGGACTCGCGCACAACATCGGACTCGGCGGCGCCGCGGTCGTCACCGTACTGCGGAAGTCCTAGACCCCGGCCGGTGGATCATGCGAGCCCAGCAAGATCCGCCGGCCGGACGGGACTTTGAGGAGTGTGGGCCAGGGGGTCGCTTTACTGCTGATGCGGATGGTGATGCGGGTGATGCGGACGGCCCGGTCGTGTCGGCCGCAGCGCGTTGGCGAACACGTAGTCGCCGACGTTGGTACCGATCATGGTCCCGTCCTCGGCGTCCCAGCGGAAGTGCACGCCCAGCCAGAGTCGGCTCAGCTTGCCCTCCTCGGCGACCTGGCTGAAGCTGTTCATCCGGCGGTACTCCTCGATGGTGTGCGGGTCCTCGGAGCGTGCGATGAACGAGACGTCGTCACGACCGAAGAAATGCTTCATCGCGCTTGCCCACGCAGCCGTGAAGTTGGCGTGCCCGGAGGTCCAGGCGGGGAAGCACGGGGTGAACGGTGTCCCTTCGCGGTCCGCGCTGAGAGGCTGCCAGGTCGCGTTCGCGCCGCCCGTCGCCTGGATCGCGGACACCGGGCGCCACTCGTTGATCGGGGAGTCGAACTTGCTGTCCCAGGCGGTGATCCCGGCATCCGCCAACGACAGCGCCGACAGTGCGAACAAGTGGGTGGTCTGGTACGTGTCGAGCTTGAACTTCCTGGCGACGATCCCGGTCAGCTCGAGCAGTTGCCCCGGGGGGTGGTAGGTGCCGTTCAGGTCATGGTCCCAGAACCAGCCGATGACGGTCTGCTCGAAGGTGCGCTCGGTGGAGTCGACGGCACCGACCCGTCGCACCTCGTCGAGCTGGGCCGCGTACTCCGGGCTGGCCAGCAGATCGGCGTAGGAAGTGAAGCCTCGCAGGGTGGGAGGCCGGAACCGCGAGCCGGAGCGGAGCACGAACGGCCTCACCTTGCCCCAGTTCGGGGTATCCGCGTCGCTCGGCTGCTTGCAGGCTCCTTCATCAGGCGTCGCCTCTTCACCCGTCGGCCGCCAGGCTCCAGGTGTGGTGGTGTCGCCGTCGTAGACCGCCGGGTTGTCCGAACCGTCGCCCTCCCGGGATTTGTTGATCTGCCTCACCACCCGGTCGACCACGCGGTCGAGGCGATCGTAGGAGTGGGGGGAGCGGCCGGTCCGGGCCCTGTACTGGGCGTCGATGTAGGCCTGATCTTTGGGGAACAGCTGCGAGATCATCCGGTACGCCGTGCGGTCGATCAGCTGCTCCTCTTCGTGCGGACGCGGCCGCGAATGTCTGTCGGCGTACTTGATCGGCTGGTTGAGGTACGGCTCGTACTTCAGGGTTCCGTACGTGTACTGATAGGCGCTCTCGGCGTTGTAGATCGCCGCGTGGACCATCGCCCGGCCCTGGAGAGTTTGGTGGGCGCGGAGTCCTAGGACCCCGGTCCCGCGGACCTTACGCCGAAATCCGGATGTACGGGCTGTCAGGTGCCTGAGAGCATGACGGTCATGGCCTCAGCCCCGTCAGACACAGCAGACCCCCGGATATCGGCACCGGACCGCCCGGCCGCACGTATGTGGGCGGTCGTACTGGCCGCCTGCGCCGGGCAGTTCCTCGTCGTCCTCGACGTGTCCGTCGTCAACACGGCACTGCCTTCCATGCGGGCCGATCTGGGGCTCAGTGCCGTCGGGCTGCAGTGGGTGGTCAACGCGTACTCGATCGCCTTCGCCGGGTTCATGCTGCTCGGCGGGCGGGCCGGAGACCTGTTCGGGCGGAAGCGGATGTTCCTGGTGGGGCTCGGGCTCTTCACCGCCGCATCGCTCGCGGGCGGGCTCGCCCAGGAAGGCTGGCAGTTGCTCGCCGCGCGCGCCGGGCAGGGGCTGGGTGCGGCCGTGCTCGCCCCCTCGACGCTGGCGCTGCTCACCTCCGCCGTGCCGGAGGGGCCGGCCCGGGCACGGGCCATCGCCACCTGGACCGCGGTCGGTGCGGGCGGCGGCGCCGCCGGCGGGCTGGTCGGCGGGGCGCTGACCGACTCCCTCTCCTGGCGCTGGACACTGCTGATCAATGTGCCCGTCGGCGCGCTGGTGCTGGTACTGGGCATGTGGTGGCTGACGGAGAGCCGCGGCGGGGAGGGGCGCCGGCTCGATCTGCCCGGCGCCGTACTCGTCACGGCGGGTCTCGCGACGCTCGCGTACGGCATCGTGCAGACCGAACAGGAGGGCTGGACCGCCCCCGCGACCCTGGTGCCACTGGGCGCCGGACTCGTGCTGCTCGGTGCCTTCCTCGCGGTCGAGTCGCGGGCGAAGACGCCGCTGATGCCGCTGAAGCTGTTCCGGATGCGGTCGGTGTCCGCGGCGAACGCGGCGATGTTCAGCTGCGGCGCCGCCATGTTCTGCATGTGGTACTTCATGACGCTCTACGCCCAGAACGTCCTCGGCTACACGCCGCTGGAGGCCGGGCTCGCGCTGATGCCCAGCTCGCTCGCCGTGGTCCTCGGTTCAAGCTCGCCCCGCGGCTGATGCCCGTCGCCGGCGCCCGCAACGTCGCCGCCCTCGGGGTGCTGGTGTCCGCGGCCGGCTTCGGCTGGCAGTCCACGATGGACGCGCACGGCTCGTACGTGACCACGATCATGCTGCCCGGCATCGTGATGATGGCGGGCGCCGGATTGGGGGGAACGCCGCTCGCGGCTCTCGCCACCTCGGGGGCCGCACCGGGCGACGCGGGCCTTGTCTCCGGGCTGATCAACACCTCACGGGTGATGGGCGGTGCGCTCGGGCTAGCCGTCCTGTCGACGGTCGCGACGGCCCGGACGGGCGGGGCGACGGATCCGGAGGCCCTGACGGCCGGATACGCGCTGGCGTTCAGGTCCGGCACAGGAATCCTGCTGGGCGGGGTGCTGCTGATGCTCCTCTGGCTGCCGAAGGACCGCCGCATGCGCTGAGGTACGGGGGCGGGGACGGAGCCCCCCGGTCACAGCCAGCCCTGGCGGCGGGCCGCGCGGACCGCTTCCATCCGGCTGCGGGTCCCGGTCTTGCCGATCGCCGCCGAGAGGTAGTTGCTCACCGTCGACTCCGACAGATGCACCTTCGCGGCGATGTCGGCGACCCTCGCCCCGTCCACCGCCGCGTTCAGCACATCCCGCTCACACGGCGTCAGGGGGTTCGGCCCCGCGCTCAGTGCCGCCGCCGCGAGCGCGGGATCGATGACCGTCTCACCACGCAGAACGGCCCGGATCGCCTCCGCGAGCTCGTCCACGGGCCCGTCCTTGACGAGGAACCCGGCGGCCCCTGCCTCCATCGCCCGCCGCAGGTACCCGGGCCGCCCGGACGTCGTCAGAATCAGCACCCGGCAGTCGGGCACCTCGTCCCGCAACTCCGCGGCGGCGTCCAGACCACTGCGGCCGGGCAGTTCGATGTCCAGCAGCGCCACGTCGGGCCGCGCCAACTGCGCGGCCCGCACGATCTCGTCCCCGGCGGTCACCTGCGAGACCACCTCGATGTCCTCCTCCATCCCGAGCAGCAGCGCGAGCGCGCCGTGCATCATGCCCTGGTCCTCGGCGAGGAGGACCCTGACGGACTTGGCGGGGCGGTGATCCCGGGGCATTTCGTCCACCGCTCAAGGATATGGCCGAACCACCCACCGGGCGCGGGCAACCGGCCTGGTCACCGGGACCACCGCCGCCAGCACTGCCGGGTGCGCCGGCGCGCCCGGAGCGGACGTCCGCCGCGGGGGTGTCGTCGAAGAGGCGTACGGCGCCGGAGTCGGGCTCGTGGCAGTGACAAATGTCCTGCGTGGACGCCGGGACACGGTGATCTGACGTTGCGTCAGGAGTCTTCACAAGTCGTGGGGGGTGCGTTATACATAGGGTCCAACCGGCCTAGAACGCGTTCTAGAACGGACGCGGGGAGCGGTCGGTCCCGTACGGCCTCGGTGCGGCCGACGGTGCGGACGGCCGCACCGAGGTCTTCCACTCCACAGTGAGCCAAGGAACCAAGGAGCAGCATCCCCATGCCCATCGATGCCGCCAAGGCGATCGCGGCCGAGCCGCGCAGTGCCGAGATCACCTGGGACCACAAGGACATCCAGCTCTACCACCTCGGCCTCGGGGCGGGCGTCCCGGCGACCGACCCCGACGAGCTGCGCTACACCCTCGAGTCCCGGCTCCATGTGCTGCCCAGCTTCGCCACCGTCGCGGGCGCCGGCATGGGCGTCGTCGGCGGGCTCTCCGCCCCCGGCATCGACGTCGACCTCGCCGCCGTGCTGCACGGCGGCCAGCGGGTCGAGGTGCACCGCCCGATCCCGGTCAAGGGCCGGGCCGTCAGCACCTCGCGCGTCGCCGCCGTGTACGACAAGGGCAAGGCGGCGATCCTCGTACTGCGCTCGGCGGCGGCCGACGACGACGGTCCGCTGTGGACCAGCGACGCGCAGATCTTCGTACGCGGCGAGGGCGGCTTCGGAGGCGAACGCGGGCCGTCCGTGCGGGTGGAGCAGCCGGACCGCGAGCCCGACAAGGTCGTCGAGCGGGCGATCCGTGAGGACCAGGCGCTCCTCTACCGTCTCTCCGGCGACTGGAACCCGCTGCACGCCGACCCGGAGTTCGCCGAGCTCGCGGGCTTCGACCGGCCGATCCTGCACGGGCTCTGCTCGTACGGCATGACGCTCAAGACGGTCGTCGACACGCTCCTCGGCGGCGACGTCGCCCGCGTCCGCTCGTACGCCACACGCTTCGCCGGGGTGGTGTTCCCGGGCGAGACCCTGCGCATCCGGATGTGGCAGCAGGACAGCACGGTCCAGGTGTCGGTGACGGCCGTCGAGAGGGACGACGCCCCGGTGCTCGCCGACACCATCGTCGAAATCGCGTGAGCCGAAACCTCCTGAGTGGAAGCCTCCTGAAGGGAGCCGCACCATGCGCGCAGCCGTACTGCACGAGATCGGCCAGGACAAGCTCGACGTCCTCGACGACGTCGAGGCGGCGGGCTTCGGCCCCGGCAAGGTGAAGATCCGGATGAGGGCGACCGGGCTGTGCCACTCGGACCTCTCCGCGATGAGCGGTGTGCTGCCGCAGCCCGCGCCCTTCGTCCCCGGCCACGAGGGGGCCGGGGAGATCCTCGACGTCGGCGACGGAGTGACCGCGGTCAAGCCCGGCGACCGGGTGCTGATGTGCTGGCTCCCGGCCTGCGGGTCCTGTCCGTCCTGCAAACGCGGCCAGAGCCAGCTCTGCCTGGCCGGCCTCATGAACGCCGGCACGCCCAACTTCAAACGCCCCGGCGGTGACGTCTTCGGCTTCGCCGGTACGGGCACGTTCGCGGAGGAGGTCGTGGTCGACGCGGGCTGCGCCGTGCCGATACCGGACGATGTGCCCTTCGAGATCGCTGCACTCATCGGCTGCGGGGTGACGACGGGAATCGGCGCGGCCGTCAACACGGCGAAGGTGGAGGCCGGTTCGTCGGTCGCCGTCATCGGATGCGGCGGCGTCGGCATCTCCACGATCCAGGGCGCCCGGGTGCAGGGCGCGGCACAGATCGTCGCCGTCGACCCGGTGGCTCCGCGGCGCGAGGCGGCGCTGTCCTTCGGCGCGACCGAGGCCGTCTCCCCGGACGAACTCGCCGACGCCAAGCAGCGCATCACCGGCGGCGAAGGCTTCGACTACGTCTTCGAGGTCGTCGGCAAGTCGGCCACGGCCAGGACGGCGTACGAGACGACGCGGCGCGGCGGCACGCTGTGCATCGTCGGCGCGGGCGCGATGGACGACTTCCTGCAGCTCAACATGTTCGAGCTGTTCTTCGACGAGAAGCGGATCCTGCCGTCGATGTACGGGGGCGGGGGCGTGCTCCGCTCGTACGAACGGGCGATCGCGCTGTGGCGGGCCGGCCGGGTCGACCTGGCGTCGCTGATCACGCACCGCGTACAGCTCCCCGAGATCAACGAGGCACTGACCCAGATGCGCACCGGCGAGGCGCTGCGCACCTGCATCGAGATCTGATCGAGCCGAAGGGACCCGGATGTCACTCCCACTTGAGGGCCTGTCCGCGATCGTCACGGGCGCGGGCCGCGGTCTCGGCCGCGCCGAGGCACTGGAGCTGGCCCGGCTCGGCGCGAGCGTCGTCGTCAACGACTACGGTCAGCCCGGCCGCGACGGTTCCGGCGAGGCGTCCGCAACGCCCGCGGAGGAGGTCGCGGCGGAGATCCGCGCGGCGGGCGGCCAGGCGGTGGCCCAGCTCGGCGACGTCTCCGACTTCGCTTCGGCACGAGCCCTCGTCGACCTGGCGATCGACACGTACGGAAAGCTGGACATCCTGGTCAACAACGCGGGCATCCTGCGGGACCGGATGGTCTTCTCCATGAGCGAGGACGAGTGGGACTCGGTGATCCGGGTCCACCTCAAGGGCCACTTCAACACGACCCACTTCGCGTCGGTCCACTGGCGCGAACGATCCAAGGCGGCGGGTGCGCCCGTCTACGGGCGTGTCATCAACACATCGTCGGAGGCGTTCCTGGCGGGCTCGGCGGGCCAGCCGAACTACGCGGCCGCGAAGGGCGGCATCGTCGGCCTGACGACGTCGACGGCGCTGGCCCTGGCCAAGTACGGCGTCACGGCCAACGCCATCTGCCCGCGGGCTCGTACCCGTATGACGGAGGACGTCTTCGCAGGCTTCGGCGTGCCGTCCGACGGCGAACTCGACCCGCTCGCCCCCGAGCATGTCTCCCCCCTGGTCGGCTATCTGGCGTCCCCGGCGGCGGCCCGCGTCAACGGCCAGCTCCTGGTCGTCCACGGAGGCATGGTGGCGGTCGTCGAACGGCCGCGGGTGGCCGCCAAGTTCGACTCGGCGAAGGACACGTTCTCCTTCGAGGAGCTGGACGGCGCCCTCTCCCCGTACTACAAGTCCCGCCCCCCGGACGAAACCTTCGCCGCGGCGGAGGTCCTGGGCCTGAAGCGGGCCTGAAGCCCTGAAGCGGGGCTGCAGCGGGCGTGAAGCGGGGCTGGGCCGTGTCTTCAAACGCCGGAGGGGCTCCAAAGGAGCCCCTCCGGCAATTGAGGACGGGTCTACTGCCCGCCACCCCCAGGGCGGCGGTGCCGGCCGTGGGCGGGAGACGTCGAGTCCTCCGTCGCCGCCGCACCGCCTCGGTGCTTTCCGGCTCCGCCGGCTGCGGCCTGGTTCGCGGCCGCCCCCTGCGGACGCGCCTGGGTCGTGTCGGTTCGGGCTTCAGACATGTGGGAAGTTCACCCCGTTGAGATCGCTGATTTCGTCGCAAGGCGAGCAGTCACGTCACCGTCGGCATCCGTACGATGCGGCTGCGCAGCCCCCGGCCGCAGAGTCTAACCGCGTGCCGTACGCCCGGTGAGGGGTGCCTCCTGCAACGGCACGGGCCTGCACACAGCAGGACCCCCGACACCCCCGGACGGTTCCCCACCTGCGCATTCCGGTTGTGCCGGTTCTGTGATCGCGGCAGGCACGTCGGGGAGTGGCTCATCCGCCGGGGGCTCCAGCCGAGCCACCCCGCACGGCACCGCACCTGTCGCGTACGGCAGTTGCAGCACGCCGTCCCGGGTCCACAGCCCTGACCCCGTCAACCACCCCTCCGGAGCGGAAAGTTGCTGCAGCCGGCGGCCCGCGGGGCGCCACACCCCCACCCAGCTGCCCGCCGCCGCGTCGATCCGCAGCCCCACCGCACAGCTCTCCGGCATCAGCACCTGCCCCGGCTGGATCGCGAACGGTGTGACCGCCGCGTCGGCCAGGCGCAGGCATTCGGGAAACCGCACCGGCCGCACACTTCCGAGCACCCCCCAGCCCAGCCGGTCGTGGCCCGCCGCGTCCGACCGGATCAGCAGCAGTCCGCTCTCGGCGTCCGCGAGCAGCAGCCGGTCGTTGCTGTCCTCCGTGATCTGCAGCAGCGGCGTCACCTCCCCGCGCCGCTCCAGGTCGACCACCACCGCCTTGGTGATCCCGTCCGACTCCCGGTCCACGGCGAGCATCCGGCCCGTACGGTCCAGCCACACCCCGCCCGAACAGCGGCCCGGCACCTCCGCGACCCGCTCGGGGCCGGACGCCCCGCCCGCCACCAGCCACACCGTCGTCGAACGCTCACCGGGCGCCAGTGCGTACACGCACGTACCGTTCGGCGACGGCGGGAGCAGCCGCAGCGCCGTGGACTCGACCGCGCCGAGCGGCAGTTCGCCGGTACCCGGCCCGGTGGGATACAGCAGGGAGAACGTCCGCCGGTCCGCCACCCTGCGGTGTATCAGCACCCGCCCGTCGGCCAGCGGCGCCACCTGCGCGTCGGGCTCCTCCGGCTGGCCGAGCGGCAGCGGCACCGCGTACGGCTCGGGCCCGTCGAGCGTCCACCGCTCGACGAACCGGGCGTCTCCCTCACCCGCGAGACGCGCCGCGTAGCAGCCGTCCCCGCTGACCGTGAGCGCCGCACGCGGTACGTGCGGTACGTGCGGTACGTGCGGTACGTGCCGGCCGGTATCACCCTCCGGGGCCGCCTCAATGGCACACGCTGTCATCGGATGGTCACCTCCCGGCCACCGAAGCTAGTTTTCGCACTACCAGCCGAACGGCGCGAGCGTGCTCACTTCACACATAAGGGTGGCCATTTCCCGATTCGCCTGAGGCCGAGGGGGGCGCTGTGCTGCGCGAGGCGGCAGCTCGCCGAGCCCGGCCAGTTCTCGCGCACCGTCACCCACGCCATGGGCACCACCGAGGGGAAGGCCGCTCCCCAGCGCGTCGTGGTCCTCGACGTCGGCGAGCTCGACAACGTCGTCTCGCTCGGCGTGAAGCCCGTCGGCTACGCCCCCGCCGAGGGCGACGACGGCATCCCGTCGTGCCTGAAGAAGGACGCCGGCAGCCCCAAGAGCGTCGGCACGATCAACAACCGCGCCAAGCCGACCGTCTCCCTGGTCCGCTACATACCGGACAAGATCCGCCTGTACGCCAAGGCCGCCTTCATCGGCACCGTCCTCGACGACGCCGGACTGCCGCGGCCCAAGAACCAGCAGGTCAACGACCTGGCCTCGGAGATCAGCGCGGAGAAGGCCGACGAGGCGGACGCCGACTGGATCTTCACCGGCGTTTACGGCGACCCGACGAAGACCAAGCGTGACACCGCCCGGGCCAACCCGCTCTGGAAGAACCTGAAGGCGGTCAAGGGCGGCCGGGCCAAGGACGTTCCGGACGAGACCTGGTGCCTGGGTCTGGGCGTGACCGCCGCCGGCGAGGTCCTGGACGACCTGCGCGGATACCTGGTCAAGTAGGAGGCGAGCCCTGGTGCCGTCGCGCACCGGGGCTCTCTCGCCGGGTCCGGGCGTGACCGCCGCAGCCGGCGCCGCGCCCTCCGCCCGAGCGGCGCCGGTTCAGGCGCAATGGACAGCCAGGTAGCCTTTGCTGCGTGCCCCGTCTCTCTGAAGTCACTGCCGCGCTCGACGTCCTCTGGCCGCCCGAGAGGGCCGAAGAGTGGGACGCCGTCGGCACGGTCTGCGGCGAGCCCGGCGCCGAGGTCGCGCGTGTCCTGTTCGCCGTCGACCCGGTCCAGGAGATCGCCGACGAGGCGGTCGCCCTCGGCGCGGACCTGATCGTCACCCACCACCCGCTCTATCTGCGCGGTACGACGACGGTCGCCGCCTCCCACTTCAAGGGCCGGGTCGTGCACACGCTCATCAAGCACGACATCGCGCTGCACGTCGCGCACACGAACGCCGACACCGCCGACCCGGGTGTCTCCGACGCCCTCGCCGGCGCGCTCGACCTGCGGGTCGTCGCCCCCCTCGTACCGGAGACCGGCCTGGGCCGGATCTGCGAGCTCGACCATCCGCTGTCCCTGCGGGAGTTCGCCGACCGCGCCGCGCAGCGACTGCTCGCCACCGCACAGGGCATCCGGCTGGCGGGCGACCCCGACGCCGTAGTCCGGCGGGTCGCGGTCAGCGGCGGCTCCGGCGACAGCCTCTTCGACGCCGTACGAGCCGCGGGCGTGGACGCCTTCCTCACCGCGGACCTGCGCCACCATCCCGTCTCGGAGGCCACGCAGACCGCGTCTCTTTCTTCCGCCCCGTTGGGTCTGGTCGACGCCGCCCACTGGGCCACGGAATGGCCCTGGTGCGAGCAGGCCGCCGCCCAGCTCGACGAGATTTCCGACCGTCACGGCTGGGACCTGCGGGTCCATGTCTCGAAGACGGTCACCGACCCCTGGTCCTCCCACCACACCTCTGGAGCCCCCAACTGAACGCCGCGCCCGCCGACCAGATCCGACTCCTCGACGTCCAGGCACTCGACGTACGCCTGTCGCAGATCGCGCACAAGCGCAGGAGCCTGCCCGAGCACGCCGAGATCGAGTCGCTGAACAAGGACCTCACGCAGCTGCGCGACCTGCTCGTCGCCGCGCAGACGGAGGAGAGCGACTGCGCCCGCGAGCAGACCAAGGCCGAGCAGGACGTCGACCAGGTGCGCCAGCGCGCCGCCCGCGACCAGCAGCGTCTCGACTCGGGTGCCATCACGTCCCCGAAGGACCTGGAGAGCCTCCAGCACGAGATCGTCTCGCTCGCCAAGCGCCAGGGCGACCTCGAGGACGTCGTCCTGGAGGTCATGGAGCGCCGTGAGTCCGCGCAGGAACGTGTCTCCGAGCTGACCGGCCGGGTCGCCTCCGTCCAGGCGAAGGTCGACGACGCGACCGCGCGCCGGGACGCGGCGAGCGAGGAGCTCGACGGCGAGTCCGCGAGCGTCTCCAAGGAACGCGAGGTCATCGCCGGGTCCGTCCCCGCGGACCTGATGAAGCTGTACGAGAAGCTCCGCGAGCAGCAGGGCGGCGTGGGCGCGGCCCGGCTGTACCAGCGCCGCTGCGAGGGCTGTCACATCGAGCTCAACATCACCGAGCTGAACGAGGTACGGGCGGCTGCCGCCGACGCCGTCCTGCGGTGCGAGAACTGCCGCCGCATCCTGGTCCGTACGTCGGAGTCCGGCCTCTGATGGCTCGCGAACTGATCGTCGAGGCCGACGGCGGCTCCCGGGGCAACCCGGGCCCCGCGGGCTACGGCGCGGTCGTCCTCGACCCGGCGACGGGGGAGACGCTCGCGGAGCGGGCGGAGTACATCGGCGTCGCGACGAACAACGTCGCCGAGTACCGCGGACTGGTCGCAGGCCTGAAGGCGGCGAAGGAACTCGCTCCGGACGCCAGGATCCGCGTCCGGATGGACTCCAAGCTCGTCGTCGAGCAGATGTCGGGCCGCTGGAAGATCAAACATCCCGACATGAAGCCGCTCGCGGCGGAGGCCGGGCGGATCCTCCCGCTCGGGCAGGTCACGTACGAGTGGATCCCGCGCGAGCAGAACAAGCACGCGGACCGGCTCGCGAACGAGGCGATGGACGCGGGCAAGAAGGGCAAGCAGTGGGAGCCCTCCGCGTCGCGGGCGGCGCTCGCCGAGGACCAGCGCGCGGCGCGGGCCGTGGGCGATGCGGCGGCGGGCGCGGCGAAGGCGCGTGCGGCGCTGTCCGCCGCGGCGGCCGGCCGCGGCGGGGGTACGGCTGTGGCCGCTCCGGGCCGGGACGCGTCCGCAGCCGTCGTGGCACAGGGAGGCGTGACACCGGCCGGTGCGGGACGTGTGGCAGCGGCCGATGCGGGACAGGGACGTGTGGCAGCGGCCGATGCGGGACAGGGACGTGTGGCACCGGCCGATGCGGCTGAGGAAGCCCCGGCCGTGGGCTGGGGGCCCGCGGACGTGGGCCCGCCCGCCACGTTCGTGCTGCTGCGGCACGGTGAGACGCCGCTGACGCCCCAGAAGCGGTTCTCGGGCAGCGGGGGCACCGACCCGGAGCTCTCCGACGCCGGTCTGCGCCAGGCGGAGGCGGCCGCGACGGCGCTCGCCGCGCGCGGCAAGATCCAGGCGATCGTCGCCTCCCCGATGCGGCGCTGCCTGCAGACGGCCGGGGCCGTGGCCGCGCGCCTCGGGCTCGACGTCCGGGTGGACGACGGTCTGCGAGAGGCGCACTTCGGCGCCTGGGAGGGCCTGACGTTCGGCGAGGTACGGGAACGGTATCCGGACGACCTGGACGCGTGGCTCGCCTCCCCGAAGGCCGCGCCCACGGGCGGCGGCGAGAGCTTCGCGACGGTGGCCCGGCGGGTGTCGGCGGCGCGTGACCGGCTGATGGAGGAGTACCGCGGCCGTACGGTCCTCCTGGTCACCCACGTGACACCGATCAAGCAACTGGTCAGGCTGGCCCTGGGGGCGCCGCCGGAGGCCCTGTTCCGCATGGAGCTCGACGCGGCGTCGCTGTCGGCGGTCTCGTACTACGCGGACGGCAACGCGTCCTTGCGCCTCTTGAACGACACGTCGCACCTGCGCTGACGGGGCGCTTTCCGGCGGGGGCCGGCGGCGGGTGCGCGGTGTCGGTGTGCCCGGTGCGCCTCCGGCGGGGGTGCGGTGTCGGTGTGGCCGGTGCCGTGGCGGCGTCCGGTGTGTCCGTCCTCAAGCGCCGGACGGGCTTGGTGTGGCTGTTGCCGGTGGGTGGTGGGGGTGCGGTGGCGGTGTGGCCGGTGCCGTGGCGGCGTCCGGTGTGTCCGTCCTCAATCGCCGGACGGGCTCGGGGTGTGCCGGTGGGTGGTGGGGCGGGGCCCCTCCGGGCTCGACTCCTCGGGACCGGCGGGTTGCCCGGTACCGCGGGAGCACCCGGTACTTCCGCCGGTCCCTGCGGGGCCGACCCTGCACGGCCCCGCCCCGGACCGTCCGCCGACTGCGGGTCGTGGGTGGTGGGTTCCGGTTCGGCCCGGGTCCGGTTGCCGCGGGGGGCGTCAGCCCCCGTGAACCGTTCGCCCGGAGGGGGCTGTGGCGCAGCCCCAGTGGGATCAGGAGCCCCGCAAGGACGACGCCTCGCGGGCAAGGGACTCCACACGCGACCAGTCCCGCGCCGCGACCGCGTCCCCCGGCAGCATCCACGTGCCACCCACACACCCCACGTTCGGCAGCCCCAGATACGCCGGCGCCGACGCGAGCGAGACACCGCCGGTCGGGCAGAAGCGGGCCCGGGGCAGCGGCCCCGCAAGGGACTTGAGGTAGGCGATGCCGCCCGCCGCCTCCGCGGGGAAGAACTTCATCTCGTGCACTCCGCGCTCCAGCAGCGCCACGACCTCCGACGTCGTCGACACCCCCGGCAGGAACGGCAGGCCGGACGACCTCATCGCGTCCAGCAGCGCATCGGTCCAGCCGGGACTGACGAGAAAGCGTGCGCCCGCGGCCACCGCGTCGGTCACGCCCCGCCGCGAGATGACGGTGCCCGCGCCGACCACCGCGTCCGGTACCGCGTCCGCGATCGCGCGGATCGCGTCGAGCGCGGCCGGCGTGCGCAGGGTCACCTCGATCGCCGGCAGGCCGCCCGCGACGAGGGCCCGCGCGAGAGGTACGGCGTCGGCGGCGTCGTCGAGGACGACGACGGGGACGACGGGGGCGAGGTCGAGCACGGAGGCCATGCGGTCATCCTGCCCAAGCCGATCGCCCTGAGCAACGAGTGTTGCGCTCTGTGCAACGTTCGATCAGTGGATCTCGGTCACCACCACGTCGAGCGACCACGCCTTCCCGGCCCTCGCCGGGGCCTGCGCCTCCACCGTGTATCCGAGGTCCCGCAGCGCTTCCACCAGCTCGGCCGGCCCCTTCGGCGCCGCTCCCGCCTCCAGCAGGCTGCGGACCATCCGGCCCTTCGTCGCCTTGTTGAAGTGGGAGACGACCGAACGCTTCTCGACGCCGTCGACGATCTGCGAATGGAGCACCCGCACGGTCGCCGTGCGGTCCGCGACCTCGCCCTTCGGGCGCCATGCCGACGCGTACGCCGAGGACCGGAGGTCCAGGACGAGCCCGTCCCCGGCCGCCTCGGGCAGCGCCGACGCCATCGGCGTACGCCAGTACGCGCCGAGCGCCCCGAGTCCAGGCAGCTTCACGCCCATCGAGCAGCGGTACGACGGGATCCGGTCGTCGACGCGGACCGCGCCCCACAGCCCGGAGAAGACCAGCAGCGACCGCCGCGCCCGCTTGCGGGCCGCCGGGTCGAGCGTGGCCAGCCCCAGCGCGTCGTACAGGACCCCGGTGTAGATCTCCCCGGCCGGACGCGCCCCGGCGGTCCGCAGCTCCGCGTTCTTCGTGAGCTCGCCGCTGAGCCCCTCGCTCAGCCCGAGCACCTCGCGGGCCTTCTCCTCGTCCCCCAGGCACAGCTCGACGAGTTCGTCGAGCACCGCTGCCCGCGCCTCGGCCAGCCCGGGCAGCGAGAGCGACTCCGGCTTGAGCGGCGCCCCGCGTCCGGAAGCGGCTTTACCTTCCGACGGCGGCAACAGCACGAGCACGGCGGTTCTCCTCTACGTACGTACGGAAAGGGGGTGCGGCCCCCGCGCCAGGGTAGTCGGGCCGACGGCCCCGCCCCGCCGCTGTCCACCGGGGCGCCGGGCCCGGGGGTGCGGGGCGGGGGACCGCCCGGCCCGGGTCGCCGCCCCGTTCCGCCCGCCATACGCTCGGCACATGCCCCGCCGCCATCTGCACGTGATCTGCGCAGCCGAGGCTTCGCTCGCCGCCGCCCTGCGTGCGCTGCGTACGGCGCTCGACGTACCGGAGGGCTTCCCGGCCGAGGCGCTCGAGGAGGCGGAACGGGCGGCGCGGGAGCCGCGGCTGCCGGAGCGGGATGCTACGGACATTCCGTTCTTCACGATCGACCCGCCGGCCTCCACAGACCTGGACCAGGCGATGCATCTGGGCCGCCGCCGGGGCGGCGGCTTCCGGGTGAGCTACGCGATCGCCGATGTCGCGGCGTTCGTGACGCCCGGCGGCGCGCTCGACGCCGAGGTCCACCGGCGGGCGCTGACGCTCTACTTCCCGGACGAGAAGGTTCCGCTGCACCCGGTGGTGCTCTCCGAGGGCGCGGCGAGCCTGCTGCCGGACCGGACGCGTCCGGCGCTGCTGTGGACGATCGACCTCGACGAGGACGGGGCCACGGTCGCGACGGACGTCCGCCGTGCCCTGGTGCGCAGCCGCGCCAAGCTCGACTACGCGGGGGTGCAGCGGCAGATCAATGCGGGCACCGCCGAGGAGCCGCTCGCGCTGCTCAAGGACATCGGGCTGTTGCGCGAGAGGCTGGAGGTCGAGCGGGGCGGGATCTCCCTCAACGTCCCCGAGCAGGAGATCGTCCAGCGCGACCACGCGTACAGCCTCGAATTCCGCGCCCCGCTCCCGGCGGACGCCTGGAACGCCCAGATCTCCCTTCTGACGGGCATGGCCGCGGCCGATCTCATGACTGCGGCCGGCACCGGCATCCTGCGGACCCTGCCGACCGCCCCGGACGGCGCCGTGGCCCGGCTGCGTCGCACCGCGAAGGCCCTGCACATCGACTGGCCGCACCATGTCTCGTACGCGGGGGTCGTGCGCTCCCTCGACCCGTCGGACCACCGCCACGCCGCCTTCCTGCAGGAGTGCACGACGCTGCTGCGCGGCGCCGGCTACACCGCGTTCAGCGGCGGCCGGATTCCCGACCCCGCGATCCACGCCGCCGTCGCCGACGCGTACACGCACTGCACCGCCCCGCTGCGCCGGCTCGTCGACCGGTACGCGGGCGAGCTGTGCGTGGCGGCCGTGGCCGGGGAGGAGCCGCCCGGCTGGGTGCGGGAGGCCCTGGAGGCGCTGCCGAACGAGATGGCCGACGGGGCGCGGCGCGCCAACACCGTCGAGCGCGAGTGCGTCGACATCGTCGAGGCGGCCCTGCTGAGCGGACGGATCGGCGAACTCTTCGACGCCTTCGTGGTCGACGTGAAGGACCACGAACCGGACGTCGGCACCGTCCAGTTGCAGGACCCGGCGGTAGTCGCCCCGATCGAGGGCGGCGGGGCGGAACTCCCGCTGGGCGAGGCGCTGCGGGTACGGCTCATGCAGGCTGACCCGGGGGCGGCGAAAGTGCGGTTCGCGCCTGCGTGAGGGCGCGCAGGAGGGCCCGGGCGTCGTCGGCGTGGCAGCGGACGGTGTGCACCTGACGCTCCTTCCCGAGCAGCCCCACGGCCGTGACGGGCTCCGCCAGCTTCAGGGTGAGGGACGTCTGCGCGCCGACGTCCAGATCGAGGACGCCGTCCTGCTTGGGGTGCGTGAAGAGCAGCTCGTACGAGACGGACGCGATCCGGTCGAGCGGGATCCGCAGGTCGACATGGGCGGCCTGGCGCAGCCGCAGGGTGTCCGCGGACAGGGTGTGCGGGCGGGTGGCGGAAGCCGCGTACAGCCCGATGACGAAGAAGACGGTGTACACGTCGAGGACGAGCACGATCCCGTGCACGACCGGCCAGGAACTCAGCAGGTACGACATCCCGACGGTCTCGACGACACAGACGAAGCCGAAGCCGAAGAGGACGGCGGCCTGGTCACGGGCGTACCCGAAGGACCGGTCGCCGGGGCCGACGCCGTGGCGGCGGCGCGCCGCCCACAGGACGACGCTCCACATCAGCCGCAGCTCGTGCCCCATGAGCCGGAGCACCGGCTCGGGCACCAGCTCGCCCACGGCTTCGCGGGTGCTGCGGCCCTGCCTGCGCAGCCGTACGAAGACGGCGGCCTCGGCGAGGAGCAGGAGCAGCATGGCCGCCTCGGCGGCGGTGACGACGGCCGTGGGCGGCCGTACGCCCGTCACCAGACAGACTGCGAGCGCCACTTCACCGGGTATCACGGCGTAGGCGACGCCTCTGAGACCTCGGATCAGCCGCTTCACCGGGCACGCTCCGCGACGATGCGCAGCGCGCGGCGTACGGCGGCGGCCTGGGCGGGGGAGAAGTCGGCGAAGAACGCGTCCAGGAGGGCGCTTTCGGGCAGTGTGCCGGTACCGAGCCCCTCCACGACCTCGTCCGGCATGGAGGCGGCCAGCGCCTGCGCGGCCTCCTGGACCCGCGGGTCGTCCGTGCCGGTCTCCTTGTCCGCGAGCGCGTCGAGCAGCCCGTACACCTCGTACGCCCGCTCCGCCGCGCCCGGCGCCTCGGTCATCCGCCGCATGGCGCCGAGCAGCCGCTCACGCTCGGCCGCGGGTGCGACGCTGTCCAGCAGGGCGAGCAGTTCCCGGTCCTTCGCGGCCATGGCGGACCCGGACGCGGTCGCCCCGGCGGCGGCCTCGGCCTCGGCGATCGTTGCGAAGAGCGCGGCCAGCTCGGCCGACACGGGTCCTTCGGCCGTCAGCCGTCCGTCCCGTGCCTGTTCCAGCAGCATCCCGAGCCGCCGGCGCCGCTCCGCGATCTGCTCCTGCTGCCGGGCGAGATCCTCCTCCAGCTCCTCCAGCACCTCGACGAGGTCCCGCCCGGCGTCGTCGGCGAGCACGTCCCTGACCTCGTCGAGCCCGAGCCCGAGCTCGGTCAGCCGCCGGATCCGCGCGAGCAGCACGGCGTCCCGCACGGAGTAGTCCCGGTAGCCGTTGGCCCGCCGCACGGGCTCGGGCAGCAGGCCCTGGTGGTGGTAGTGCCGCACGGCCCGCGGGGTGACCCCGACGAGTGCGGCGATCTCTCCGATCCGCATGGCCTCAGTAGAAACCCTGACGCTGCGGCAAGGTCAAGCGAGCCTGCCGACTCGGTGGCGAACGCCCCCGGGCCCGATGATCGTGTGCCACGATCGAGGGAAACAGTCCCCTCTCACGGACGGCGGGTGCAGCGATGTCCCAGTCTGGCGAGCGACCGAGGAAGGAGCGCGACATGACTGCCGTGCCGCATGAACCGCTCACGCAGGCGGACGTCCTGCTGGAGGGCTTCCTGGCGCTGGACACGCCGGAGGGCTTCCGCGCGGAGCTGATCGAGGGGGAGATCGTTGTGACACCGCCGCCGGACGGGGACCATGAGGACTACATCAACCTGATCGTGAAGCAGGTGATCAGGCGTTCGAGCACCGACATGGATTTCTCCGGGAACAAGGGCCTCAAGCTGAAGAGCGCGCCCGACAGTTCGAGGGACCATCTCATCCCCGACGGCACGTTCGCGCCCACCGAGCTGCGACTGTTCCGTGGCGCCGACTCGTGGATGCCCGCTGACGGCGTGGCCATGGTGATGGAGGTGACCTCCACCCGCCCGAACATGGACCGCGAGGCCAAACGCCGCTGCTACGCACGAGCCGCCATCCCCCTGTATCTGCTGACCGACCGGGGCACGTCGGCGCTCACCCTCTTCAGTGAGCCCGAGCACGGTGACTACCTCCAGCGGCGCGCCATCCACTTCGGCAAGGTCCTGCCCCTGCCCGAGCCGTTCGCGTTCGAACTGGACACCGCCGCCTTCGTCTGAGGCGCGCGCTCGGGGTCCGCACCGCCCGGGTAGCATGGTCACCACGGCAGACGAGCCGGGCGGGCGGCCGCGTGAGGAACCCTTCGGGGCGCCTCCCGAGGAACGTCCGGGCTCCACAGGGCAGGGTGGTGGGTAACGCCCACCCGGGGTGACCCGCGGGACAGTGCCACAGAAAACAGACCGCCGGGGACCTCGGTCCCCGGTAAGGGTGAAACGGTGGTGTAAGAGACCACCAGCGCCTGAGGTGACTCAGGCGGCTCGGTAAACCCCACCCGGAGCAAGGTCAAGAGGGGCCACCCCCGAAAGGGACGGTGGCCCTGCGCGGACGATCGAGGGCTGCCCGCCCGAGTCCGCGGGTAGACCGCACGAGGCCGGTGGCAACACCGGCCCTAGATGGATGGCCGTCGCCCCGACGACCGCGAGGTCCCGGGGCACAGAACCCGGCGTACAGGTCGACTCGTCTCTCGCCCTCGCCCCCGCAAGGGGGCGGGGGGCCGTACTCAGGGCCCCTGACCAGGTAGTTCTCTTGGTCGGGGGCCCTTTTTTCGTAGATCAGGGAGCCTGACCAGACCCCGGTCCGCACCGGTTCAAACGGGGTCGCGCGGCTACGTACGTAGCCATGAAAGTAGCCATGGCGCGGCGGTGCACGAGACTGCTCGATTCCGCTCCTCACCTGCGGCAGGACGCCTCTGGCCTGGCCCTTTGATGAGTCGGAGCGTGCCGCTGGGACGTCGCGCGGCGCGTGATGAGGTTGTACCTCTCTGACTGCCCCGGATAGATCCGCGGTTCTGCGGGCGGTAAGCGCGCCAACGGGGCTGAGGCCGGTGTCGGCCTCAGCCCCGCTGAGGTTCTTCGTACGGCGCCCGGAGAGGCGCTGAGGTCACGCTGCGACAGGCTCGGCGGACCGTGCCGGCCGCGCCGTGAGGCTCGCGGCGATGGCACCGTGCGTGTCCGCGTGATTCCGCAGGAGGTGGCTGTACGTCCGGCGCAGCTCCTCGACGGAGTCGCCGACCCACGCGGCCACGGTGTGCTCGGGGATTCCGTTCTGGAGGCACGTGGAGATGAATGTGTGCCGGAGGTCATGGAAGGTGGGGAGGTTCCCCTTCTCGTCCTTGATCCCCAGCTTCCGCAGCGTGGGCTTCCACGCGTCGTCGTTGAAGTGGTTCCGGCAGATGAGATTGTTGCGCGCGCTCCAGAACAGGGCGCGTGCTGTGCCGCGCTTGCACTCGGTGAGCGTCTTCTTGTGCTCCCACAGGACGTTCTGGGTGACCCGTGGCGGCTGCTGCTCCATGAACTCCTCCAGGGCGTCCACCAGGTATGGCGGCATCGGGACGTCTTTGGTGTTCAGGCGCGGGCTCGTCTTGAGCCTGTCGACGAGCGTGGGGCTGTAACGCGTCTCCTTGGTCCGGAGGATCTGTCGGCGCACGGTGAGCAGCTTGCTGTCCGTGCCGATGACGTCGTCGCACACGGCCAGGGCCTCTGCTTGGCGGAGTCCGCACGCGAACCCGAGCATGGGTATGAGGCGGTACCGCTTGGGAAACTCGTCATAGATCGCCCAGCACTCGTCCGGGCTGAAGACGTAGGAGGTCGATTCGGCGACGTAGGGCCCGTCTACCTCGTACGTGGGGTTGGACGCGATCTTTCCGTTCTGGAGGGCGTCCTTGATGATCATCTTGAAGACCTTCCAGTGCCCCTCCGCGGTGGAGTTGGCGAGGCCCTTGTTGGCTTCCATCTCCTGTACCCACGCCTCGACTTGGGCCTTCTTGATGGTGCGAAGGCGCTTGCTTCCCCAGCGGGGGTTGAGGTGGACGCGGACGGCGGTCTCGTAGCTCGCGACGCTGATCTCCTTGGCGCGTCGTCTTCCCAGCCAGTCGGCTGCCCACTGCTTGAAGGTGAGGTTTGTTTCGACGGGCTCAGGGGTTGCACCTGGGGCCATTCCGTCGAGGATCGCCTGTGCTTGAGCCTGCGTCAGGCCGATTGATTCGGGGATCGTCGCGCGCGTGCGACTGCCTTCGTCAGTCGTGCGGTTGTAGGACCAGCTATGGCCGCACCCGCCCTTCTTCGGCCTGTTCTGGTCAGGGCAGTCGCACCTTTTGTAGACAGTGGGCTTGCGTGCCACGGGACGCCTCTCGCGATATTGGTTGATTCTCAGGTGACTCCCTGGCCAGGGGAGTTGGACTCTACGTAGGCGCAGCCGTGGCTGGTCAAGCCCGACGGGCGGAGGGCTGGACGAGCGGTGATGGACCTTCTATTCGCGGCAACGGCGCCCACGTCGGCGTGCGGAATTCATTCCGTGCGCGCTTCGATCCATGCCTCAAAATCGCGTTCTCGGACGCGAAGAATGCGGTCGCTGACGCGCACGATGGGGATATCCCAGTTCCTGTAGTTGTCGAGCACCGTGCGCTTTGTGACGTCCATTCGCTCGGCAATCGTCTCGAAACTCAGCAATACGTTGGAGCCACCGCGAGCCATCGTCGTCCTTGCCTTCTCGTAGATGTCCCCCGGCGGACCGTTCCGGCCGGACGGAGCCGGTTGTGTTCAGTCCGGCACCGATACGTACGTCGGCTAGCGGAATCTGTTACACCCGGGCAGATTCCAATGAGTCCGTGGTGCGAGGGGGCGCGTTGAGGTGACGGAAGCGGCGGTGGTCTCGGCCGGATCGGCTCAGCGGGCCGCGGTCGCCCTCATGCTCGGGCGGCGCGGTCCGGGGTAGATGCGCATGACCTCCTGGGCCGCGCCTTTGCCGCGGGTGCGCAGGACGCCACGGCGGCGTCCCTCGCGCACGACCCGGGCGGCGGCCTGGTGGGTGATCTTGGTGCGCTGCGACGCAGTGCCGACGGAGATCCACTCGTCGTACGGGAGGAGCATCAGCGCGCGGTCGGCGTCCATGTGCGGGGACATGACCGTGGTCCTTTCGGTTCGGGTCTCGGCGCCGGGTTGCTCTCCCGACGCGTGCTGCACCATATATCACAGGGAGTGGCACCTGATATCGCTAACCCGTTCGACGGAATCCGCAAATGGCCGGTTATGCTGCCTCAACGTTGCCCGGAACGGGCCGCTCCTCCTGTGGGGAAGCAGTGGAGCCGCCGCGTGGGCAGCGTGCAGCGCATCAACGCAGCACTGGCTCTTGGGGGGACAGCACGCCGTGACCGACACTCTGGAAGACCTCGTCGCGCGCGCCGCAGCGGGCGGCACGGACGGGGCCGATGCCATCGCGGCGCTGTACGACGAACTCACCGACACCGTCTACAACTGGGTGCGGTTCTACGTCCGCGACGGGCACATCGCCGAGGACCTGAGCCAGGAGGTCTGGCTGAAGGTCGCCCAGAACATCAGCAAGTACCGGCCAGGTACGAACTTTCACGCCTGGCTGCGCACGATCACGAAGAACCGTGCGCTGGACTACCTGCGGTCTGTGCAGCGGCGTCCCTCCGAAGTGCTGTACGCCGATCATCTCGAACTCGACCGGCCACGCGTCGGCCATGGGCCGGAGGAGTACGCCGAGCGGCGTGCCCTGGCCGAAGCCGTTGCGGCACACATGCATAAGCTGCGCCCAGAGCAGCAGCAGGTCCTGACCCTGCGGTTCTTCGACGGGGAAAGCCCTGGGCGCACGGCGGAGATCATGGGGAAGACGGACGGTGCCGTGCGTACATTGACGGTACGGTCACTGCGCAAACTCGCCGAGGTCATGCCGGCTGGGGAGTCGTCTTCCCAGCTGATCGAGGAACTGCTGACGGCGGCAGTGGGCACTAACAGAGTTGTCGGTACACGGGTTGAAACACGAGAGGCGAGGGCGCATGTCGCGACGCGCTGACCAGAGCGAGCGCCTGGAGCGGGCGCTTGACGGCGGGCCGGTCCCTCACGACGAGGAGACCCGACAGATGCTGGCCGCCGCGGGCGCACTGCGGCCCGGCACCCGACGCAGCCCTGCGCGGGTGCGTGCCGCCAAGGAAGCGATGCTCCGCGAGTACGAGCGCGCGCAGAATCCGCAGGAGTCCCGCGAGGACGCCGGAACGGGCGACGGCCTGGACGAGCCGGAGATCCACCGCGAGGAGATCGAGCTGCCTGGCGGCGGCCAGCTCGTCCTCACCGACATCGAGGCCATCACGCCCGAGCGTGCCGAAAAGACGGCCGCCCGCATCGCGCGCATCCTGCAGAGCACCGAGGAAAGAGACCGGCAGAGTTGAGCAGTGCGATACCCGAGGGCCTTCCGCCGGTGCAGATCCACATCCTCAGCCCGGAGGATGGCGAGGACGATGTGCCGCTCACGGACGTCGGCGTGGTCAACATCAACGGTGAGCGTCACCTGTTCCTGAGCCCGCAGTCCTTCGGCTCCGCCGTACGGCAGGTCAGCTCCGCCATGCCGGACCTGCCCCTGGAGCAGGTGGAGCGCCTGGTGCGCGAGCATTGCACCGAGTTCAAGGACTTTGACGAGCTGCTGGGGCCCATCGACCCCGCCCCGCCCGTCGACGTGCCGCCGCCCCCTGCCCAGCCGCCGTCGTCCGCCCGCTCGAGCGGCCGAGCGAAGAAGTGGGCCATCGCCGCGGCCCTACTGCCGGCGTTCGCTGGGACGTGGGCGCTGGGCCACTTCACGGGAGCCGACCCGGCCTCGACGGCAGCGAGCGCCCCGGACGCGAGCCCGAACTCCGCCGATGCGTCCGACAGGAAGCCCAGCGACCAGAACCTGGGGCCGGAGCCGTTCACGGCCCGCGACTTCATGGACTTCTCCGATGCGGGGAAGATCGACTGCAATCCCATCGACAACCTGGAAGCGGAGTGCACCGACTCCGACGGGATGGTGATGGCGACCAAGGCTGCCACCGGGCCGGACAGCACGATCTTCATGTTCTCGTACGGGTTGGAGCGCATTGGGCTGCGTATTTTCGGAGACGCCGAGTACGCCGAGACATGGACTCTGCAGGACGGCTCGCCGGAGCTGTACCCGAACATGGTTCGCTTCGGCCGGTACGTGCTGTGGGGCACTGACAAGGCGCGGCTGAAGGAGTACCTGGAGCTGCTGCGCTCGGCACCGAAGAAGGTGCCCGCCAACGCGCGGGTCATGGGCGGGATGGAGCCGCTGCCGTCCCGGTTGGCGGCGCTCACGCTGGGCACGCTAGGGCTCGACGAGCATGACGTGCGCGCGATTCTTTTCGCGCCGCAGGATGCCCCAGTCGACGCGCCCGTGTTGATGGCAGCTCGGGCCGTGCTCGGGATGAGCGACGATGTTCCCTCGCGTGTGGGCCGGGACGAGGACGACATCGTGGCCCTCGCCGCGGGCATCGAATCGCCTCCGGTGGTGCCCCAGCCAGACGAGAACACGCACACGGGTGGCAACGTCGTGCCGGTCACCGAAGCAGCGGCGGCAGGTTCTGAGCCGACGCCGACGGGCACCTCCTCCGAGCCGTCGCAGGAGACCACGGCGCCCAGCCCCGACCCTGCGCCGGACCCGAAGCCGACCGAGAAGTCCGAGGAGCCGGTAGCGGAGAAGCCCGCCCCGACGCCGGAGCCGGAACCGGGCAAGGACGAGTCAACGACCGAGCCTGCCCCGCCGATTCAGCCGGAGCAGCCGGACCCGGCTTCGACCGAGCCTGCGCCGCCGGTCGCCGAGGCGCCAGCACCGCCGCAAGAGCCGGACCCCGCCACGCCGCAGCCGCCCGCCGAAGAGGGTGGCGTTTGGGCCGAGCAGCCGGGCCCGCCCGCGCAGGACGACACCACGCCCGTAGGCGACGAGGACGCAGTCGACGGGGAGTTGCTGGCGCTTCCGCAAGCCTGGATTGCCCCGGACGCGTAGCACGACGCGCCGCGCAGGAGACCACCTGCGCGGCGCGTTCTCGTTCCGGTACGGGTCAGAAGGGCGGCTCAGTCGCCCACTGGTCGTCGGCCACCGGACGTCCGGCTGGCGCTGCGGCCGGTCGTTGCCCGCCGGTCTTGGTGACCTTCGCGGTCGCGTTCTTCAGGCTCACCCCGACGTCCTCGACGTCGAGTTCGTACACGGTGCGTTTGACGCTCTCGCGATCCTCGTACGAGCGCTGCTTGAGGCGGCCCTGCACGATGACGCGGGTGCCGCGCGTAAGTGACTCGGCCGCGTTCTCCGCCGCCTGGCGCCACACGGCGCAGGTCAGGAACAGGCTCTCGCCGTCCTTCCACTCGTTGGTCTGCCGGTCAAAGGTGCGCGGGGTTGAGGCGACGCGGAACTTCGCCACGGCGGCGCCGGACGGGGTGAAGCGGAGTTCCGGGTCGTCGACCAGGTTGCCGATCAGGGTGATGACGGTCTCGCCTGCCACAGGAGGGCCTTTCAGGTGGGGCGCAGCCGCCCCGTCGTTGGGCGGGGCGGCACAGCGGGTTAGGAGAACAGGAGCTTCCAGGTGAGCGGTCCGGGGATGCCGTCCGCGTCGCCCTTGAGCTGGGAGTGCGCGCGCTGGAAGTCGCGGACGTTCCTCCGGTCCGCGTCCGACCACTTCGGACCCGGTCCGGACGTGTAGTGCTTGCCGTAGCCCTTCTTCACGAGTTGCTTGCCGAGGATCGTGATGTGGGAGTTGTTCTTTCCGGGGCCGAAGTACGAGGCGCCGGGGAACGGGGGCGCAGGCTTTGCAACGACCTTGCTGGGCAGGGAGCCGAGCAGCTTCTTGAGGGAGTCCGCGCCGGGGACGCCGTCCGCGGCCTTGCCGCTGTAGCCCAGCGACTTCTGGAAGTCGGCGTAGTTCGCGGTGTCGACGTCCGTCCACGTCGCGCCGGGGCCGGAGGTGTAGTGCTTGCCGAATCCCCGCTTCACCAGGGCCTCGCCGACCTTGGTCACGTGGGCGCCCTTGGCACCGTAGCCGTACGTCAGCCCGTCGAGGGTGACCTGGTAGCGGGCGATGGACGCCCCCGAGCCGGTGGAGCCGCCGGGGTCCGACGCAGGCTTGTAGCTTCCGGCCGGCATGCCCGCCTCCACCCAGGCGTAGAGCTTCGTGCCGGGGCAGGCCGTGGCGAACCCGTCCTTGTGCCCGCGCTTGGCCAGGGTGCGGCCGGTCTTCTTGCACGCCTCCTCATACAGGGCGCGGCACGCCGCGAGCGCCTTCGCACTGGGCTCCTGGCCGCCGCCAATGGCGATCTGCACGCCGATACCGGACACGTTGTGGTTCGGGCAGTGGGCGCCCTGGAGGTTCCAGCCGCGGCCCTCGTACACGTTCCCGGCCTGGTCGACTACGAAGTTGTAGCCGACGCCCGCCCAGCCCTGACCGCGGTGCTCGGCTTCGATGGCGCGCATGATCGCGTAGCCGGTGCGGGTGATCGGGGTGCCGCCGTCGTAATGCACGAAGAACTCGGTGCGGCGCGCGAGAGGGATGGTGGCCGGGGTGCCAATCCAGGGCTTCGCGCCCCACTTGGCGCGGGAGATGATCTGCATGGGTGGTGTGCCCTCCGGTGACTGTGGTCAGGGAGGGAGCACCGTGCAGGTCTGCTCCAGGTAGTGTCGCGCGCTGCCGGTCAGCCGTCGATCACCTCGGCGTCCACGACGCCGTCTTCCAGCTCCGGCGGGTCGGGGTACTGCACCGCGAACAGCGTCTTGTTCAGTCTCTCGGCGAGAGCCGTGAGGTCGACGCGTTCCTCCTGAGCGGCTTCGATGCTGTCCAAGCCAGTGATCTCGACAGCCAGAGCGGCGTCCTTGCCGTAATGGTGGCGGTGCTGACGCTCCAGATACCACGCGTCGGCACGCCAGTCCGGAGCCGTACGGTCCTCGGTGACCTCCTCGACGATCTGCCCGGTCTCTGGGTCCCGGAACTTCCTCGTCGTGACCTTCGTGACGATCCCGCCATCGGCGACCCGGCGAATGTTGGCCACGGCGCGGGCCGCAGCAACGGCGCGGGCCGTGCGGACCCTCTCGAACAAGGCGACGTACGCGTCCTCCTCCTCGTTCGGGGCCTGCCCGTCTTCTCTCGCGGCGATCTCGGCGCGGCCGCGGGCCATCCACCGGCGGTAGGTCGAGCTCGAGATGCCGGCCGCCTCGACGGCAAGCTCGACAGCGATGCCGGTCCGGCACGCGGCGACGATCCGGCCCTCGACCACCTCGGACAACAGGGTGGGGCGCCCTCCGATCTCGGGGCGGCGCGGCTTGCGGCGGTTGGACATGGCGGGGCTCCTCAGCGTCCGGGCGTGAACGCGTGCCCGCAGGCCGGGCAGGTGGTCAGACGTGCGCGTCCCTCGTCGTCCGGGCTGAGCCCGTCACCCTCGCCGTCCGCGCCTTCGTCAGGCAGGTGAAACACGGGCGCCTGGTCCTCGTTGACGGCGCCGGGCAGCGTCTCGGGATCGACCTGGCGCAGCAGGCTCTCCAGCTCGTCTTCAGGAATGGCGAGCGAGTCGAACAGCTCGGCGTCGGCGGTCACGATGTCTTCGAGGTACGTGGCGAGGGAACGAGGATGCCAGCCGCCGTCGGCGCCGATCTTGTTGAGCTTTATGTTCAGGGCCTTGGCCTCGGCGTCGGATCGGGAAGCCCACCCGCGTTGAACCGGGATGAGCCAGCCGCCGTCGTTGTCCAGGAGAAGCCCGTCCGGGAGCGGGGCGCCGCGCGACTGCATCTCGATCAGGGCGACACGGCGGCCGTGCCCGCCGAGGATGGTGCTGGTGCGCTCGTCGGCGATGGGCTGGTCGACGAAGCCGTGTGTGGTGATGCTCTCGATGATCCGCTCGACCTCGTGCTTCTTCGGGTTTCCGGGCGCGGGGGCGAGGTCGGTCAGCGGAATGTAGGTGGTGTGACGGGGTGCGGGCACGGTCTCGGTCACGGCAGTCCTTCCGGCGGTTCGGAGTGCCGGCGGCGGGCGCGGTCTGCGAGCCCGCGGACTTCAACCGCGGCGCCCCGCCTCGCAAGCGGGGCATGCCGTCATGGCCGGGCCGCTCCCGCCGCCGGGCCGGGACCGCCCTCTTTCCGGATGGGGCGGTACCGGGGCCCGTCCCGCCTCGGGCGACGTCACCAGGGGTGGGAGAGCCACGCGGAAAGTAGGGGGTACGGCTGACTTGTGTCGCGGGGCTGGCAATCTGCCGCCCCGATCTGCGAGTTCAGACGCGGGCGTGTACGCGATGCGACGCGTGCTGTACTATTTGCCGTGGCTGGGAGAGCAACCCAGCCACCTGGGCCTAGGTGTCACAGATTTCGCCAATCGACGTACTTACAGGCGAAGCCCTCTGCGCCCCGCCCAGGACAGACCCGAAAAGCCCTGGGCCACGCCCTGGGTGAGAAAGGACCCCCGCATGTCGTACGACGACGTCGACCAGACGCCGGAGCCCGTCCTGTCCCTGGGTGACGCCGCGCTCCTCTCGGTCTTCGCGAAGCTGTTCAAGGACCACGTCGTCCCCGCGATCGACGAGAAGATCGCCGCAGTGAAGGGTCCGCTCCTCACCGCGTACGACGACCCCGAGAGCAGCACAAAGTCCATCGACGCCAAGGTCAACGGCATCGCTGTCGCCACACACACGGTGGCGATCTCCAAGGACAAGTACGTCGTCGACGACGAGGAGGCGTTCAACGCCTTCGCGGAGGAACACGGCGAGGTCGAGGTGATCATCCAGGCCCGCCCCGCGTTCCGCGACAAGATGCTCAAGCTCTCGAAGTACGACAAGGCCACCGGCGCCATCGTTGACAAGACCACGGGCGAAGTGATCCCCGGCATCACCCGCATCCCCGGCGGCAAGCCCACCGGCTCGGTGTCCCTCCGCTGGAAGGAAGGCGGCCAGGAAGCCGTCTTGGAGGCGTTCCACAAGGGAGAGCTCGACAGTCTGCTGCGCGGTGTGCCCATGCTCCCCGCCGCGCCGGACCGCAGCCCCGAGCAGCAGTAGCCCCGCGCACCGTCGAACGACGGCCCGGCCGCCCCTCACCGCGGCCGGGCTCCCTCCCGAAGGACTACCGCCTTGTCCAGCAGAACCGTTGACATCGCACCGGCACTTGCCGGAGGCATGTCCGATCGTGCGTTTCGCCTGTACTGCTATTTCCTCCACTACAGCCGGGGCAGCTGGGTCACCGTCCAGGAAGCCGCCGACGCGTGCAGCCTGACCAACCACCAAGCTCGTGAACCCCTCTCCGAACTAAGGGCAGAGGGCATGGTCGAGTCCCGGCGCGTCTACGAGATGGGCGCCCACGGCCGCAAGACGTGGCACACCCACTTCCGCCTGCTGCCCGCGACGACGAACGAGGCAGCCGCGTGACCAACCGCAACGCGGTGCGCCGCAACCGCCGCGGACACTACGTCCAGGTCGAATCCACGACTGCCCGCGACACCCGCCTCAGCTACCGCGCCCTCGGCGTGCTCACGTACTGCCTCGATCAGTCCGACAGTTGGAACGTCCGCTCCGAACAACTCGCCCGGGGCGAGGGGCGCGAGGGACGCGATGCCGTACGCAAGGCCCTCCACGAACTGGCTGCACACGGGTACTACCGGCTTGAGCGACGTCGCTTCCTCGACGGTACGACCGGGATGGGCGCGGCGGTCAGTGAGTACCCCGTCGAGCAATGGGCCCAGGACTACGTCACCTTTGACAAGAAGCTCGACATCCCCGTCGTCGAGCAAGAAGACGGCAGCTTCCGCGTCCGCTACGCCGACGGCAGCCTCGGCCCCGACGGCTTCGCATCCAGCCCCGACGCACCCGCCGGGGAACCGGACAACGATGCGGCCGCCGACCCCGAACCGCAGCCGAAGCCGAAGAAGAAGCCGCGCACCACCCCGCCGGCCGCGGCCCGCGCTGCCGCCAAGAAGCAGGGCGACGAGCCGACGAGCAGCACCCCGGACACACAGGCGCAGCCCGGCGAAGAGAAGGAAGCGGCCAGGGAGAAGACGCCCGCGCAGGAAGTCGCCACGTGGTACTACGACCACGCCACGCAGCATCTCGGCCCGTACGCGGGCAAGAAGCGGTCTGGCTGGTACTTCGGCCTCCTCAAGCTCAGCGAGCAGGCCCTGGATGCGCAGTACACGCAGAAACAGGTAGCCAAGGCATTTCAGCGCACGGGCGTCCATTTCCCGACAGCGCACCAGTTCCAACGGGCGCTGAGTGACGAGCGGAACAACAGGCCTATGCCCGCCCAGTACGGCGGCCGTCCCGCCCCCTACAGCGACGCTGCGACCTGGGGCGTGAACGACAAGGCCAGCCCTGCGCCCGCGCACATCCCCGAAGTCCACGACGACGGTGCCGAGTTCGGCATCGTCCCTGCCTGACGCCAAGGAGAACGAGCGGTGAGCACCATGGCAGCAGAGCGCTTCATCCCCGAGCGCGAGCCGAAGCGACTGTTCGAGGTCACCGACCGACTGCTTGCGGTCCTGCGACGTGGAGGGGCCGACCTCTCGCAGCTCGGCATACCTGCCCTGCCCGATGAGGGCGATGAACTCGAACTGTGGGAAGACGTGTCCGTACCGCAGGCCAACGCCCGCGCACTTGCATGGAAGAACAGCATGAAGGCCGCTGATCACGACGACTACCTGAAGTGGCGGTTCGCCGATCTCGACGATTACCAGCGGCCCCAGGCGCTCGGCGGCTGGCTCGACTCGCTTGTCGAGGCCAAGAGGAAGAAGGCGCGGCCCAGCACCATGCACTTCATCGTGTCCGGGAACATCGGCTCGGGGAAGACCACGGCGGTCGCCGCGCTCGGTAACGAGGCGGCGGAGCGTGGCTTGCTCGTGCGGTTTGTGCAGCACTCCACGTACCTCACCTGGCGCCGCCCCGACGGTGGCCCCGACGGGCTGAGCCGCTTCGAGATCCGGAGGCGGCACGTCGAGGACCCGGACCTGCTGATCCTTGACGAACTGTGTGGCGAGATGGACGGCGTGCAGACGGAGTTCGTCCGCAGGGAGACGACCGACCTGGTCGGCTCCCGGCTCGCCTCCGGCCGCCCCACCGTGTTCTCGACCAACCTCAAGCGCGACGGCATCAAGGCGGTGCTGGGCGAACGGCTCCTCTCGCGCATTGAGGACCGGGCGTACCTGGCGAAGGTGGTCGGGCCGGACCGGCGCACTCCACGCAAGCCGCTCGACTGGTGAACTCGAGCCCGTGAAACGGGGGGTGGCGCCGCGGACAACGATCAGGTGCAGCGAGGCAGACGCGGACGCTATATCGTTTGGGCAACCCGAGGACCGACGAGCATAGGTCCCTCGGGAAGACCCGAACGAAAGGGACGTGTCTTGCCGAAGCTGCCCACCATACGTGCCATCACCCAGGGCGAGCGGGAGCTGCGAGATTGGCACCGCAACCTGCGCATCGGAGCCGCGGCCGCAGGCTTCGGGATGATGCTCGCCTCCCTCTACCAACTCCACTGGGCAGGAACGCTCATCGGCTTCCCCGGCCTCGCCGCCGGCGCGATGGCGGTCGCCCTCGAACTACTCCTTGCCTTCAACGCCGGTGCGGTCACCTCGATCCGCCGACGCGGCGCGGACGGCCGCGAGGGCGGCTACTACTGGTCGCTCTGGCTGATCTTCGGATTCCTGCTATGCATCTCGATCGCCGCGAACGTGGGCCACGCCGTGGTCGCGCTGAGCGAGTGGTTCAGCACGGGCGGCGCACCGACCGTCATGGCGGACAACCAGGTCTACGTGTACGTCGTCGGGAGCGCCGTCGCCGCGATGGTGCCGCTCGGCGGCAGCTTCGGACTGCACATCTCCGGCTTCGTCCGGGCGCGCGGTGCGGGATCGGACTGGGTCGACGAGAACGGGACAGGGGCACTGCTCGACGCGGTGGCCTCGCTGCCCACTCCCCGGAAGGCGTCAGCAGCTCCGCGCCCTGCGGCGAAGACCCCGGCACCGAAGCCCAAGGCGCCGGAGCAGGGCGACGAACAGGCGCCCGCACCGCAGGACGAGGAGCCAAAGCCGGAGGAGCAAGAGTCCGAGACCGCACCGGAGATCGAGCCGGTGACCGTGCTGGCCGAGGAGGAGCTGTACGCCCTCTACAAGGAGGCCAAGGACGCAGGCGAGGAGCACCGCTTCGGTACGCGTGGAGACCTGAACCCGACGCAACTCGGCCGCCGAATAGGGCAGAGCCCCCAGAATGGGCGGAAGAACGTCGGCCCGCGCTTCGAGGCCCGCTACCGGGCGGAGAAACTGGGGGAGCGCGGCGACGGCGTGAACCTGGAAGGGCTTGAGGCCCGTAGCGATTCCGCTCAGGCATCCTGACGTTCTGCACCTAACCCGCGGCGGGCGCACCCGATTCGGGGCGCTCGCCGCTGGCACGATCGGACGCCTCCATGACCACTGAGACCCTGGCCCGGCTCGCAGTCGCCCGCGCGTACCGCGACCTGTCCGATGTCGCCCGGCACGGCGTGGGCAACATCAACTCCAGCGCGGGCGCTCGTGTGCGGATCGAGGAGGCGCGGCGATTGCGGGTGCTGGCCAACGAACTCGTCGACCTGGTAGTGCTCAGCGAAGCCCTGGCAGGGACGTCGTGGCAGGTGATCACGCAGGCCCTGAACCGGCGCGACGCCCGAACGGCGCAGAGCGAGTACGCGGAGGCGGTCACCGAGTGGCAGGCCGCGCCGACGGAGGCGTTCGAGGGGATCGACGGCGATGCGCGAGACCTGGACACCTGGTACCGGGTACACCGCGACGACGCGGATCCGGTAGCGGAGAATCCGGCCTCTGGCCTGCTGCAAGCGGATTGATTCTCGGCCCCGAACCGTTAGAATAGTACAGCGGACGTCAGGGCGAGAGGCTAGGGCCCTGTACGCCGCAGCATCCGGGAGAGCAACCCGGAAGACCCGAAGCGAAAGGCCCCCATTCCGTGGCTGGAATCACCGTGCCCCAGCGCACTCGCAAGAGCCGGAAGCCCACCGGCAAGCCGAACCCGCCCATCATCCTGCTCACCGGCCCCGAGAAGTCCGGCAAGAGCTACGAAGCCGCCCGCGGCTCCGGCTCCGACCTCATCGGCACGACCTACTGGATCGAGATTGGCGGCACCGAGGGGACCGCCGACTACTACGGTCGCGTGCCCGGCGCCGACTACGAGATCGTTTCGCACGACGGCTCGTACCAGGACATCCTTGACGCGATCCGCTGGGTGAACCACCAGCCCCGCGTCGACGGCAAGCCGAACATGCTGGTCATCGACTCCATGACCTCGCTGTGGGACATGCTCAGCGACGAGATCGCCATGTACGCGCGCAACCGAGCCATTCGCAAAGCGCAGCGCAACCGCTCCCGAGTGCCCACCCTTGACGATCCGGTCGTCATCGACTCTGACCTGTGGAACCGGGCCAAGGACCGCTGGGGCGAGGTCCTGTGGCTCCTGCGTCGCCACCAGGGCCCGTGCCTGCTGCTCGCCCGAACCGAGATCGTCACCGCATTCGAGAACGACAAGCCGACCCGCAACACCACCCGGAAGGTGAAGGCGGAGAAGAACTTGCCCGCGGCCGTCGACGCGATCGTGGACCTGCACGCCATCGGCGAAGCATGGCTCACCGGCGTGCGCAGCCTGCACATGGAGATCCAGCCCGGTGAGACCCAGCGGTTCCACGACTTCACCTTGGACACCCTGCTGCGCCGCCTTGGCCTGCACGACGCCGCCGAGTCCCGCTCCGCATACGAGGTCCGCCCCGACGCCGACCTGACCGAGCAGAACCAGCAGCCGCAGCAATCCGCCCCGCGACAGCCCGCGGCACGACAGGCCCAGCCCCTCACCGGAGAGCAGGCCGCCAAGATGATCCGCGACGCCCTCATGCACCCCACGGACCCAGAGAACGCCCTGCGCGAGCTGCGGGAGGAGCACGGCCGCCGCACCCTCAAGGCCGTGAAGACGGAGACCGCGTGGGGCGTGATGAGCGCCGACGAGCTGATCACGAAGTCGCTCGACCACCTCAAGTCCAAAGCCGAAGAAGCGCAGGCCAGCGAGAGCGGCATCAACCCGCTCGGCGAGGGGCAGACGCCGTCCGACCAGACCGGCGACGAGGACCGGCATGATCCGTCGGACGGGACAGAGTCCGAGCCGGACGGGGAGGAGACTCCGCCGCCCCCGGACCCGGACGCCGAGCCGCCCGTGACCGAGCGGCCCGAGGACGTCAGCGAGGCGGAGGAGCCGCAGGACCTTCCCCGGCCCCGGACCGCCCAGACGAAGCGGGTCAACAGGGTGATGTCGGTGCTGCTCACCGAGGCAGAGATCCAGGCCCGCATCCTGGGCCTGTCCATGCAAGAGCATCTGGAGCCGATTGCCGACCCGAACAACGAGGCCACGCCGCCGCCGATGACCAAGCTGCGGACGCACGTCCTGGAGCACCGTCCCATGGTCATTGCCCTCCTGGAGGAAAACGGCGAGCGGAACATCGCCAACGCCTACCGCCTCGCAGGTAAGCCGGAGCTGAAGATCGCCGACATGTTCGCGCCCCTCTACGCCGACCTCGCCACCGTCGGATGACGTGACGTGAGGTGACGCGCGCCGGGCCCGCCGTGATCTGTCATATCGGGGGAGTGGGGCACGCCCGCCGCATCACGGCACGTCACCTGCCGAAGGCGCGCCCGCGCGACCCAGCCACCGCACGGGCGCGCCTTCGACATGTCCGACGAGCGCGCGCCCCTCGTCCCGACGGCGCGCTACAGGCGGGAACGGCGCGCCACCTGTACCGCGCCAGGCGCGCCCCGCCCGGCATCAACGCCGAGCGCACCAGGAGCGCGCGCTATCCGTTGGCGCGCCATCCTCAGCCCAGGCGCGCCCCGCCAGGGCGCGCCGGCACTCTGGGGGCGCGCCACCAGGCAGGCGCGCCGCGCACCCAATGGACGCGCTACCAGGCGGCGCGCCACCCGTTGACCTGCGGATTCGTGAGGCGCGCCCGATCCGAAGCGCGCCCAGTCACGCCCGACGCGCCTTGGTGGCTCGGGCGCCGTACGGCCAGGGACGAGCGCGCCTCGATGGCGCGCGGTGCGCTCGGACATGAAGACGGGCGCGCCCAATCCGGGCGCGCCCAAGATGAGGGTGGCGCGTCAGTTCGCCGGGTGGCCCTGCCCCCGGCGCGCGGCGCGCTTCTCCCTGCGTACCTCGTCGCGCGCCTTCTGCGCATCCGCGCGCACCGCGTTGCGTAGTCGGGAGAACTCCTCGGGGTACTTCTCGGCGAGTAGCCGCATCGCCTGGAGACGGTAGTTTGGCGCGGTCGGCATCCGGCCCCACCGTGCCACCGAGTAGTTCAGGGTGTACTGCAGGAATCGCAGCTCAGCCTCCAGCCGCGAGCGCAGCTGCGAGATGCGCGCGGCGTGCTCCTTGCGTGACTCGTCCTCCACGGGAGGCAGGAATTTCTCGGGGGTCCGCATCATCTGGATGGCCAGAGCTTGTGTGCGTGGCGCCACCTCGGGTGAGCGGAAGGCGAGGCCCTGAACGGCGTCGCGACCTGACCGCGCGCGGCCGGCGACCTGCCGGACGAACTTCGACCACTCTTCGGCAAACGCCTCGTCGTCGAGCTGCACCAGGTACTCGGCCTCGTCGAACGCCTCGTCCTCGACCGCGGCCACGATGGGCTGCCGGGCCTCCTGGAGCTGAGCACGGAAGGCGCTGATCCGGGCCTGGTAGTCGCGCTTGGACTCGCCGTCGCGCCTGACCACGACAGACTTGAACTCGCGGGCTGCGCGATCGGCCGCGGTGAGCGTCCGGCTGGCCAGGTCCCGTGAGCGGAAGGCAGCCGCCTGGACCTCCCGGGGGACTCTCCGGTCCGTGCCGCCCTGTACGAAAATGGTCCACGCCTCGAAGAACGCCTGATGCGACATCTCCGTCAGGCGCTTGACCTCTGCCGTGACCTTCTCGGCAGGTGGCTGCGCGTCGGCCATTCCCGCGGCTCCTCCTGGTGCGTAGTAGGCGATGGCCGCCTCGCGACCGAACCCACTCCGTGTGCCGGGTCTACGCAGGAGCAACCGCTCTCCGGCCCTGGGCGCTCTGCACGCGCGCAGTGGTCTCGGACCTGTTTCCCTGGCATGACCCCGGTCGAAAGGGAATCCCCAAAGAACCGGATACCAGCAAGCCCTCAACGCAGTGAGTTCGGCGGCGAGGCGGCCACCTTCGTGCGGATGATACCCGCCGGCGCCCGGCGGCCATCCACCCGCAGCGCTATCCGGCCGCTTCTGGGGGCTTCGGGCTGGTAACCGACTCGATCGCCGGGGCGACCTTGCTCGGCTTCCAGATCAGGTCGTACGTCGCCTGTGAGGCGGCGAGGACTGCAGCGATCGTGGCGAAGGTGAGCGTGCCGTGCTGGAACTGCTCCCAGCCGCCGGACGCCGCCACGGTGACGACGCCCGCAACCAGGGCGAGGACGACGGCCACCACCTTCTTCACCTCCGCCGACCAGGCCGGGCGCTGGACGATCGCGGTGAGCAGCGGGAGGAGGGCGCCGACCTGAGCGCCGGTGGTGATGGAGTCGAGAGTCGACATGGGAGTTCTGCCCTTCTACTGGGTGATGTGGCGGGCAGAGCGTGCGGGTGCCGGCGGGCTTGTGTCGTGCGCTGGGCTACTCGGTGTCGCGCTGCTCGACGTCGGCGGCGATCTCGTTGGGCGGGTCCGGCGCCGGACGGTGCAGCACGTGGTGGACCAGGTCGCGCAGGTCGTGGATGTACTCGATCGCGGCGGCCTTCCAGCGGCGCCACTGCCGCTGTTCCTCCTGAAGGTGCTCGACGCGGCGCTCGAGGTCGCTGTACTTCGCTTCGAGGGACGCCATCCGCTCCAGGGTCTGGGTCGCGGCCGCGCGTTGCTGCTCCAGGAGGCTCGTGAATCCGTCAGTAACGGTCTTCACCGCGGACACCTGGGCGTCGCTGTCGTTCTTGCGCTTGTTCTGCCGGTATACCAGCCACGCGCCGCCCAGTCCGCCGATCATCCCGAAGAGGGGAGCGAGTACGGGCGCCAGCGAGACGAGCCCATCCACTGGCACTCTCCTCGGTCGGTCGGTCATAAGGTGCGCGGGAGCCGGGACCGCCGAGGGTCCGCGGCTCCCCACAGCGCGTACGGTGCCGCGCCGTGCGGCTTGCGTCGCGCCCCAACCTCCTGTCAGGGACTGGCCGCTTCCTGCTGGTCGGGCGTGACGCCGGCGGTGATGTTCCAGGCGCTCCGAACGGCGGCAAGGATGAGGTCGTCGCTTACGGCTGCTTGGGCGCTGTCGGGGGTGTCGGAGATGTATCCGGCGGCGGCTGCGGCGGAGACGGCGGGGTCTGCGGCGATGACCGGGGCAAGTCCGGGGGTGTTCCAGTCGCCGGGGTTGAGGACGGTTCTGGCGAGAGAAACGCGCAGTGGGTTTCCGGGGGTGGTGGGATCCTCGGCGAGGATTTCCCGGGCGACGCGGGTGAAGGCGGCGCGGACCCTGGCGGCGAACTTGGTGTTGCGCATCAGCAGGTCGTGTTCGCTGAGCAGCGTGGACACGGACATGGCGACCTCCAGGGCTACTTGGTGTAGGTGACGCGGAGCTGCGGGGGGTAGGTCTCGCCGACGCCGCGGGCGGAGCCGTAGTACGTCGAGGAGGTGCTGTTGGGGTCGAGGGCGATGCCGCGCCAGGTGGTGGAGTCGAAGACGCTCGTGATGTCGACCCATTTGCCCTGATTGCGAGCCCAGGTGACGGACTTGGCCTCGGAGTCCGAAGAGAAGGTGCTCGGGCGCGAGGTGTGCTTGTGGGCCTTGATGACGGCCGTTCCGCCCGAGTTCGAGTACCAGTGGTCAAAGTAGAGGTAGATCTCTGCTTTGTTGATCGTTGCGCCTGACAGGTCGGTGCCCAGGGCCGCCGGAAAGCCCACCAGCGAGGCTTGTGTGCCGTTGGTGGAGCTGTAGTAGCCGCACATCATCTGGTTGCCGTAGTAGCTGTTGTAGGCGCCGCGGTTGGCGTACGAGCCCGACCAGCTCGCCGCGTAGGTCTTGGTGTACGTCTTCTTCGGCGGAGTCGAGGTGCCGCCGCCGGTGTTGTACTGGCCGGTCTCCGGGATGTACGGGCCGACGTCTTCGACGTAGAAGAGCCCGTGGTAGGTGGTCCCGCCGAGGAGGTTCACCGTCTGGCCGCTCGGCCCGCCCTGGCACCGGAACGTCGTCAGAAGCCGGTGCAGTCCAGCGCCGAAGGCTGCTCCGGACCGGATCGTTTCCATGCGGACGCGCCGCAGGCCAGCGGTTGGCATGGGGTGGATGGCGGACTGGATCTGTGGCGAGCCGATCGTTGGGGCTGAAGCCCCACCGTCCTTGAGCGCAAGCACCAGTTCGCCGCCCGCGGCGGACGGGTCGGCATAGCAATCCAGGACGACGCGGTACATGCGGCTGGTGTCAGATTCGAAGGACAGCTCGACATAGCCGAAGTCAGTGGTGCTCGCCGAGACAGAAGTAGCCTGGTAGTCGATGGCGACGAGTCCACGGGCGGAGCTCGACATCAGGCCCTTGATGGGGTCGCCGCCCACGGTCAGGTCACCGGCCACGCTGAGGTCGCCGAATCCCGCGTTGCCGAACTGGTCCACGGTGGCGACGGCTTGCCCGTCGTTGGAGAACGTCAGATAGTTCGGCCTGCCCGTGACGAGAGCGACCGCCTCCTGGTCGTCGCCGTCGTAGAGCATGAGACCGAGCGGGGACAGCTCTGCGCGGCCGCCGGCGGAGCCGGAGCTGAGGACTGGACGCGCCTGGGCGTTGTCGTACGACACCGTTCCCGAGGTGGAGTCCACGGTGGATAGCGCGATGCGGACCCGCACAGTGCCGACCGGCGCCGCTTCGGGCGGCACACCCTGGATGCGCTGCCAGGATCCCCGCACCACGTTGCCGTCCCCGGTGGTGATGGTGCTGTACCCGAGCGTCGCGCCGGCGGCGTCCTCCCAGCGGGCGTAGATGCTCACCCGGACCCCGGCCCAGTCGCTGGAGGCGAAGTAGTCCATGGCCAGGAACATCTTCTGGCCGGGCACCGCGGGAGCCAGGGCGAGGGTGAGCGTACGGGTGGTGGCCGCCGCGGCGGTGGCGTTGACCTGCACAGCGCGCGGGGTGTTGTTGCCGGGGGTGACGGCCGACCACCACGTCTGTCCCACGAGCCGCTGGTCGCTGGCGGCCCCCTCGAACGAGGGGTCGGCTATGAGGTTGCCGTCCGTGCCGAGGGAGAGCTTGTCGGCGGTGATGGCACCGGCCTTGATGTGGTTGGCGTCGATCGCTCCGGCCTCGATCTTGGAGGCGGTGACGGAGTTGACGGCGAGCTTGTCCGCGGTGACGGACAGGGCGTTGAGCTTGTCCGTGGTGATGGCGAGGGAAGCGATTTTCTCGGCAGTCACCGCGAGCGCGACGAGCTTGTCGGTGGTGATGGCTCCGGCGAGGATCTTCGGCGCGGTGATCGCGCCGTCGGCGATCTGCACACCGGGGACGACCGGGCGGACAGCGGCGTTGTCGAACCAGGCATCACCAGCAGTGGTGTTGGCGTTCTGCAGGCGGATGCTCGCGCGTACAGTGCCAGCCGGGGCGGTGACGGTGCCCGTGAGGCGGGTCCAGGACTCGCGCACGGGTGTCGTGCCGGAGCCGACGACGCCGTAGCCGAGGATGGCGCCCGCCGAGTCCTCCCAGCGGGCCATGATGTTGACGGAGTTCCCAGCCCAGTCCGCCGACAGGTAGTAGTCGCACGCGAGGTAGAGCTGGTCCCCGGCGAGGGCGGGTATCAGCGTGAGGGGAACGTCGCGGTAGACGGCCGTGGCCGACCGGCCGTCCATCTTTATCGAGGATGCGGAGCCGTTGCCGCGGGTCTTGTCCTGCGTGGCGTACGACAGGTCCTTGACCAGCGTCGCGGTCAGGATGCCCTCGAAGGACGGGTCGGGCAGGATGTTGCTGCCGCCGGTGACCGTCAACTTGTCGGTGGTCACCGAGCCGGCCGCGAGCTCGATGGCGGTCACGGAGTTCGCCTGTATCTCGCGCGCGCCGATCGCGTCGGCCGCCACCTTCCCGGCAGTCACGGAGTCGGTAGCGAGCGCCGCGGTGGTCACCGAGCCGACCACCAGGTTCGTGCTGTCGACCAGGCCCGTCTTCAGCGCCTCGACGGTGACCGCGTCGACCTGCATGAGGTTCGGCGAGTTGGCGACCAACTCCGAGGCATAGTTCAGCCACAGGTACGGGACGATGAACCGCACGTTCTGGTGGACCAGGCCCGCTGTACGCGGATCGCCGTTCGGGCCGGCCGAGCCGTTCGCCCCGGCGGCCGCGCGGTCCTTGAGATAGCCGACGACGGTCACCCACCCGTCCCCGGTGGTGATCGAGCGGCCGGAGGCGGCGGCGTAGTAGTGGCTGTTCGTGGAATCGGCTCCGTTGCGGTTGACCAGGGTCGTCTCGTCCGCTCCGATGCCGAGCGCGCCCACGTAGAACGAGTCCGTGCCCGTGGGCAGGGGCGCGGTAAGGCGGATGCGGGCGCTGATCCGATACAGCGTTCCGGGCTCGTACGGGATGAGCGTCGTTCCGCGTACGCGGATGAAGCCGGACGCCTGCCCGACGGTGTGCCCGGTCGGAGCGTCGGCGATCCCCGATAGGTGCGCCCAGGCGGCCCCGGTGCCCTTGCCCACGATCTGCCAGGCGGCCGGTTCGGCCATGGCGTCGACGTAGCGCTGAGCGGCGCTGTCGGAGAGGGCGCCGCCCAGGGCGTTCATGGTGACCGCGCCCTGGGCGATCTTGTCGAGGGTGACCGCAGCCTTGGACAGCTTGTCTTCAAGGACCGCGCCGGAGGCGAGAGCTGTGGAGCCGACCGCGCCGAGCGCGATCTTCGCCGCGGTCACCGCGCTCTGGGCGAGCTTCGTCTCGGTGACGATCCCGTCGATCAAGTCCTGCGGCACGGCCTGCCGCGGGGTGCCCTCCGTCGCGAGCGACGCGGGCCCGGTGAGCGCCGCGGTGTTCGCCCCGACGAGGCGCACCCACACCGGGGCGTAGCCCTCGATGGCGATCGTGACGGTGCCGCCCAGCGGCGCAGTGATCGTGGCGACGAGGGTGGAGAGGTCGGGGGTGAAGTCGGCGGCCGGCCCGACGTGGACCTGGATGAGGGAGAAGTCGGAGGGGGTTGTGTAGGAGTCGTCCCACAGCCCGTCCCAGCCGACGAGCAGACCGGCGAGGACCGGTTCAACGGTGGGCGGGCTCGGCGTTGGCGGCGGAGCGGTGTTGACCGGGACCAGGGCCACGCCACCGTCGGGCTGGACGCCGACCGAGCCCTTCAGGGTGCCATCGGCGTCGTAGATGTCCATCGAGCCGCCCTCGATGGAGGTGTGGGCGGCCTGCGTGGTGCGCTCCAATGCCTGGAGCCTGCGGTCGTACTCCGCCAGCAGCTTCGCGAGCTGTGTGGCGTCCGACTGCGTGTCCAGGAAGTTGACCATGGCGCGGATGCTGCGAGGCCGCGGGGGCTTACGTCGCGCGCTGCCCGCGCCCGGGTCAGTAGTGGAAGCTGTCGGAGCGCTTCAAGGACAGGACGACCATGCCGTCGGCGCTGATCTCGTCGCTGACGATGCGGTGCCACACGTCCACATCACCGACCCACGGAACGTGCACCTGGACGCGGATGTCGTCGCCGAGCGCCCAAGAGCCGAGCGGGGCGTTGGGGTGGTCGATGATCTGGATGGCGGGGATCTGCAGGGCCTGCGTGCGGCCGGCCAGTTCCCGCTCGCCGCGCGTGCGCAGCGACTTGTCGGCCGAGAGAGTCTTGTCGGTGACGGTGGCGACCCTGCGCAGCCGCCCGTCGTAACGGTGGACCTGGGCTCTCTTCATCTTGCGGCCTTCGCCCTTGCCCAGGACGACGGCCTCGTTGGCGTAGTCGTCGCCCATGCCCTCGGGGCGCGCGATGGCCATGATGTTCTCGCCGTCGGCGAATCGCAGGTCGGCGCGTTTCCTGCCGAGCCGAGGCTTGCCCAGGGTCAGCCTGTGGTCGATGGCGTTGCCGCTGCCGGCCCACGCATGGGACTCGACCCAGTCGAACGGGGTCGTGCGGGTCAAGGTGTCCAGGGTTTGGCCGCAATCCGGGTTGTCCCACCAGGCCAGTTCCCACGGGTCGGAGCCGTCGGCGGCGCCCAGTTTCTCACCGAGGTCGTGGGTGTCGATCTTAAGACCGATGTTGCCGTACGGGCGGGACTGGACGTGCGCCCAGATGTTTCGGAAGGCGTCGTAGGTGTCGATGCGTGGGCCGCCGTAGGGCTTGGGCGGCGGCGGGACGCGCTGCTTGCCCTTCTTGCCGTCCACCCACCCGTCATGGTTCTTGTCCCGGCCCGCGTACGGATCTTTCGGGGTGATCAGTGCCCCGGAGATCATGTAGGACTCGTACGGGATGCCCTGCGGGTATGCCGTGAAGCCCTCGCAGTTCACGGTGGCCTTGGGACCGTCGTACGCGGTTTGGGTGACGACGCCTCCCCACCGGATGTGCCCCTCGATCTCCAGATAGAGCTTGGTGCCCCACTCCTGAAGGATCGGCTTGCCGTCGGGGCCGATCATGCGCGCGTACTCGGGCTCGATCGTCCCGTTCATCGATCCGGGCCCGGACAGATCCCTCTTGGGGTTCGAGGACAGGGCGAGAGGCACCTCCCAGTCCAAGATGGTCTCGGGGAGAGCGCGTTGGGCGATGAACCGCCAGCCGCCCGGCATCAGCCCTCTTCCGGGTCCGGGGCTTCGGAGAACTCGACGTCGGCGACGATCGACGTGGAGCCGTCCACGGACACGTCACCGGTCTCGCTCCTCGACATGTAAGTCTGCAGAGACAGGGTCTGCGTCGTACCGCGCATGGCTGCGGGAACACTGAGGCTGTCGGCGATCACGATGGTGCTGCGCCGGGTGTTGTTGCCCTGGTCGTCGTCGATGGCTGTGTTCTGGCCGAGGATGCCCCCGAAGACGTTCTGCATGGACGCGTACACATCGGCCCGGGTCATGCGGAAGCCGGCCAGAGTCGTCACGATCTTGACCTTGGTTGCCCACAGCGGCACGTCGACGTTCCAGCGGGCGGGTTCTCCAGGCCAGGCGTGCCATTTGTTGTCGGAGTAGTTGAGCGTGCTCAGCGCGCTGGGGAAGCCCGTGTAGAGACGCCGTTCTCGGCGAGGGCTGACCATGTCCCGCAGGTCCTTGATCATGGCTGGCGTGATGGTGGAGGTGTTCGCCGGGATGTCGATGCGCGCCAGGGTGATCGCGGAGTCGGCGGGCCGGACCTGCCGGATGTTCGTGGTCGTCTTGGGTACGCCGGAGATCACCCGGGTGTAGACGTAGGGGCCGACCTTCGGGTCTGAGGGGTTGGGCCACGTCTCGCCGTACGAGTAGGGGTTCTCGATCCGCGCGACGATCAGGTCGCTGCGCGCCGATACGCCGGTCGCAGCGATCGGCACCTGATCGCCGGTGGGGAGCCGCGCCGCGTACGCCTGATACGGAGCACCCGCGGCCTTGTTGATGATGGCGCACGCCCCGGTGCGGATCTGCACGGCGGCCGCCGGGGAGGACAGCGCCCTCACTGCGAGGTCGCCCACCCCGACCACACCCTCGGCGCCGCCGAACGCCGCGTACGCCAGCAGTCGGGCGACCTCCGACGAGTGCTCGGCGCCGCCCTCGGTGAACCAGGGCACGCTGTCCCACGGCATGGTGTCTACCTCCGCTGCTCGGTGTTGTGGCAGCGGACTGTCTCCTCGGTCGGGGCTTTACGTCGCGCGCTGGGCTACAGGTACGCGTAGGCGTCGCGCCAGGCGACGGTCATGTACGCCGTGCCGGTGACGTCGGTTCCGCGCAGGATGAAGTCCTGCCGCCCGACGGGCAGTCGCATGTCTTCAAGGCGGGGTGAGCCGCGGTACAAGAACCCGGCCACGGATGCGGTGCCGTTGCGCAGGACCGTGCGCGCCCATGGGCGGGGGTCAATGACGACGCGGTCGCCAACGCCGAGTGTGAGGTCGAGTGTGGACTTCCACCGGCCGACGACTTCGATCGCGGGATCGGTGATCGGTCCGTAGATGGTGACCACTGGCCACGTGCTCTTGGTGCCGCCCACTATCACCTCGCCGGGGACCTTTCCGGAGCCGGCGCCAGTCATCGTGAGCGGCGTGGTCAGCGGCCCGACGAGCCCCCGGTGCGGGGGCGGATTGATGTCGACGCGGGCGACTTGCTCACGGTCGTCGTACGAGGTGTCGTCCTGGCAGGCGAAGGTCGCCACCACCGGGGTATAGCCCTGCCGCGTGAGCTTCGACGCGGCCGGTGCCCACTTCCGGGGACGGCCGTAGAAGCGTCGGGCCCGGCCGCCCTGCACGGTCGATAGGACGGCCGGGGTGCCGAACCGCAGGCGCACCGCCTCGGCGTCCCACGCCTGCCCCATGGCCGACAGCCGGTCGAGGTTCGCGCCGTGGCGGCCCTGCTGCGTAAGCGCGTCATCGACGGCGTCGACACCGATCTCGAAGGTGATGGTGGCAGCGGCCTTGAAGTCCTGCCCGAACCGGATGCCGTCCGCCCTCGGCAACGGGATATCGCCGGTGTCGGTGTCACCGTACGCGATCTCGTACGGCTCCAGCAGGTAGTAGCCCGACCGTATGGTGCCGAACGTGAACGAGGCGGCGGGGTGCACGCCGTTCGCGCTGTACGACAGCTTCCACTCGCCCTCAGCCAGCGACATGGGCACCTCCCCGACGTATGCGGCGCAGCTCGAACATCGCGTCGTTCAGTGCCTCTCCTGGGCTCATGGGGCGGGCGGTCATGGTGAGGTTGAGGTCACCGCCAACGAGGGCCGGGCTGACGGCCTGCGGGGCAGAGGCGCGGGGGGCGGCCGCGCGTGTGCCGCGGTTGATGGCGACCGCGCCGTCGGCGTACTGGCGCAGCGCGCCGTTCGCCCAGGCGACGACGCCGCCGAACTCGCGCACGACCTGCTCGACGATGGCCTTTGACCTGGTGCGCTTGGCCGGACTGAGCGGCACGTACGCCTCGCCGCCGGTCTCCGGCTCCGCCCATAGGCGCCACTCGCCGGGCCGGGCGATCTGCGCGACGTGCCGTTCGGCACCGGCTGCGAACGCCTTGATCCGGTTGCCGGCGTGGCGGATGCCGCCGTTGGCGTACCGGACGATGCCGCCGTTCGCGTGCTCGGAGACGTACGGCTTGCCTTTGGTCGTGTACTCGACCGTGACGCGGACGGTCTTGCCTGTGAGGCTGTTGATCTTGCTCTGGATGGTCTGGACGTTGGAGGTCGCCGTCCCGGTGGGCGCGGTGATCTCGACCTTCTTGCCCTTGAGTTCTTTGACCTTGAAACCCAGGTCCTTGATCATCTGCTGCGCCGTCGCCGTCGGCGCTTCCATCTTCAGCTTCTTGCCTGGTGGCAGTGCAGCGACCTTGTCGCGGATCGCGGTCAGGTCGCCCGTCGCCTGCTTGATGATGGCGTTGACCGTGACGTTCTTCCGGTTCGGCGCATTCGCGATGTCCTGCGCGAGGGCGGCGATGTTGACGCGGGCGCCGCCCGTTGGCGCAGTGACCTTCACGTTCTTGCCGCCGGGCAGGGTCTGCACTGTGAAACCGAGGAGTTCGAGCTGCTTGCGTGCGTCGGCGGTCGGTGCCTTGACAGTGATCGACTTCCCCGCGCCGAGGCTGTCGAGCTTGCCGCGCAGCCCCAGGACCTGGGCGGTGGACTCCGGGATGCCCTTGGTCGTCATCAGCGTGGTGACGGTCTCCGGGATAAAGCCCATCTGGTCGGCGAGCGCCTTCGCCTGCGCCTTGGGGATGCCCATGTCCATCGCAAGCTGGATGGCCTTCGCGCGGGCCCTCTCCATCGCGCCCTGCCCCTTGTCCATCGCTTCGGACATGGGCATCAGGCCCTGCTCCGCGGCCTCCTGAGCGCGGGTGGCGACGCCGAGCATCGAGTCGCGCAGTTCGGTGAGTTGCCCGTTCAGGGTCTGGCCGTTACGGGAAGCGGTGTTGACCAGGCCGTCGCTGTCGACGAGGGCCTTCCCCCACCCTTCGGCACGGTCGATGTTGCCCTTCATCGTGTCGTCGATCTGCAACATCACGGAGTTGAGCTGCGCGGTCGCGTCATGGAAGGACTGGGAATTGCCGTTGAGTGCGTCGAGCGCGCGCCGCAGGTTGTCGACCCGCTCGTCGGCGCTCTTGGTCTTGTCGCTGAAGCCCTGCACGGCGCTCTGTAGGCGGTCGTAAGCGGACGTGCCGGTGCTGGCACTTCCGTTGACCGCCTCGTTGAGTTCCTTCGCCTTGGTCTTTGACTTGTCGAGTTCGCCGCTCATCCCCTTCAGGGCGTTGGCGGCGGCCTCGTATCTCTTGCCCTCGTCGGTCATCTCCAGCACGTCGACCTTGGGGCCCTTGGATACGTAGTGCTCGGTCTCCTTGGCGAGGGCACGCAGCTTCTTCTCCAGCCCGGATATCGAACCGCCCTGGTCGAGGTACGCGTTCGTGACATCCCGGAGACTGACGTCCGCCTCGCGAAGGACGTCGACGAGCTTCCCCTTGCCGTCGGAGAGCTTGACGTCCTGGAGGTACTGAGCCGCCTGGGCCCTCACGTTGGCGTCGATCTGTCCATTCGAGTCCGCGAGAGCCTGAGCCAGAGAGCTGATGCGCTCCTCATGCGCGGCGGCGGCACGAGCCGCAGCCTCTTGCTTCGCAGCCAGCAAGCCGAGCCCGATGGTGACACCGGCCATTGCGATGCCGAGCGGACCACCGAGCGCGGACGTCATACCGCCGATCGCCCGAGACGCGGTCCGGTTCGCGGCCCCGATCCCATGCAGCGTGCCGGACAGACGACCGCCCTCGGTGGACGCGGTCCGGTAAGCGCCGCCCATCCGCTGCCACAAGGTGGCCTGCGGGCCGATCACTCCGGGCCCCAGGGAGCCCCGCATCACGCTGCCCAGCGATGTCGCGGAGCGGGTGGCGGTGGCCATGGACGTGCCGAAGCCCCGCAGCGCGGTCGACACGGCGGAGACGACCTTGAGGGCGAGCATCGTGCCGAGGAGCGTCGCCAGCACGGTGTTCGCGCCGGGGATCACGCCCATCAGAGAGTTGAAGACGTGCAGCAGCCCGTTGAAGGCTGCCAGCAGTACACCGAGCCCGCTACCGGCGGCGGCGAGGTTCCCGATCGCGGTGGCCAGGTTGGAGACCAGGCTGATCAGGGCAGGGCCGATGGAATGGCCGATGCTGTTGAAAAAAGACCCGAGCGCCGGCATCAACTCGGTGCGGATCTGCCGGATGAGGTCTGTGACCCCGTTGTCCTTCGCGGCCCGGCCCATCCCACGGAAGAAGTCCGCGACCAGGCGGTTGAGCTCGTGGAACGTGGGCGCAGCGTCGCTGAAGAACTGCTTCATCGACGTCTGGCCCTTGGCCGAGTTCGCCCACCGCTTGAAGCGGCTCATCGTGCCCTCGAAACCGTCGAGCAGGGCGTTGCCGCTGTCCTGGGCGGCCTTGCCTACCCCACCGAGGCCCTTGACCAGGTCCCACGTGGAGTGGCCGAGCTGAGCGGCCTTGTCCCCGGCGTGGTCAAGGAACCGAGCCAAGGAGCCCGTCTCCCGCCCGGCCTGGACGGAAGCCCGCGCCCACTGAGTGAACCTTTCAGCGCCACGGCTGACCCGTTCTACGAAAGGGCCGGAGGCCACCAGGAAGTCGAGACTCGCGTGCCCTAGGTTCGCGAGGCCATCGGTCATGTGCCCGACGGCAGTGCTGTTCGTGGCAGCGATCTGCTTGAAGTCCCGGCGGAACGGGCCGGTCTGCATGAACTGGGCGCCCCGCTTGGCCAGGCTTCCCATCTGGCCCGCCGTGTCGCCGAGCGAGTCCTTCAGCAGTGGCAGCACGGACGACGAGAGGGGCTTGATCTCATCCGCGACCTGCGAAAAGAACCGTTCCTGCACGGACTGGCGCATCTTGCGCCATGCGCCGCTCAGGCTCGCGACCGTCGTGACGGACTTGCGTGCCGAGACGGACAGGCCAGCGAGAGACTGGGCAAGGGCCTGCTGCTGCGCCTTGGTCAACTTGGCGCCGTTGGCCGCCTGCTGCTGCGCCTTGAGGGTCTGCTTCAGCGCTTCCCCGAACCCGCTGAAAGCCAGCTTCGTGCCGATCGCCGCGGTGCCGGCCGCAACGATCAGGCCGGGTATCGCGCCCAGGACGCCGACCGCGGGCGCGGCCGCGGAGACGAGCGCGGTCAGCCCGGCCCCGTACTGGGTGAGCGCGGCCACGGCGGGCTGTGCGAGCGAGAGCAGGGAGCCGAGGCCGAGCATCCGCATCGACCTACGGCCGCGCGGCATCCGCATCTGCACCGGCACGTTGACCGGAGTGCGGTCGGCTTCGCCCTGCGCGCCGCGGATCAGGTCGCGGACGCCGGAGAGGAGGCCGCCGTTGCGGCTGTGGCTGTCCGAGTCGCCGTCCGGTCGAACGGGCACGCGGACGTCCGTCCCGGCGATGCGCCGCGCGATGCCGTCCAGCTCCGTGCGGAGCCGCTGGTCGTCGACCTTGATCTTGACCTTGGCGCTGACGCCCTTCGACGCCTCCTTGACGGCGGTTTCGAGCTTCTTGCGCAGGTTCTTGTCGTCGACCTTGACCTTGACCTTTACGGCCAGGTCCTCGGCGGCCGCCTCGACCTTCGTGCGCAGTTCGCGTGCGAACCCGGCGAGGTCGGCGACGACTGGCACGTCCAGGCGGCCAGCCTGAAGGCCCTCAGCCACTGCGGACCATTCCTCTCTGCATCGCGGCCGCGAGCATCTGCCGGTGCCCCGTGAGCTTGGGGGCGGGCTGCGGCTGCGACTGCGCGCCGGTCCGCTCGGGAGGGGCGTCGGCGGGGTTGAACGGGCGAGGGATGGACGTCGGCTCGTCACGTCGCCGGTCGGCGGCCAGGATGCTGACCTCTTCGATCAGCTGCGCCAAGAGCTCTGTCTCCTTGGTCCACCCGTTGATCTGGGCGGACTGGACGCGGGAGTCCTCGGGGAGGCCGTCGATCAGGACGATCAGACGCCTCAGTCCGAGGAAGCCGGGCTCTCCGGGCTGTCGCCAGATTCCTCGGGCGTCGAGTCCGTGGTATCGGCTGAGGTCGGACTCGACGTCTCCCCACCGTTCTCGGAGGAGTCGCCCAGTCCGAAGGACTTTCCCAGGTCAACGCCGTACACCTTGATCAGGCCAGTGGTGAGACGGACGTACGCGGGCAGGGAGGGGCGCAGGGTCTTGAACCGCTCGTACTCCTCGTTGCCCAGGAGGATCTTGTGGACCTCGTAGATCGCTTCGACGAACTGGCGCGGCAGATGCGGTCGCTTGAAGATCAGGTCGATGACGGCGGCGGCGGTGGGGTTCTCACTCGCGTTGATGACATCGCGGAGCAGGCCGACCAGATCGAGGTCGTCGGAGAGCAGCGGGTCCAGGGTCTCGGCGGGCAGCTCGGACGGGTATATGAACTGCTCGCCCCGATACTGCACCGGGATGCCGTGGGGATAGCGGACCTCGCGGCGTTCGGCGGCGTCGAGGTCGATGACGAAGGACATGCGGGCGGGCCTCTCGTGTGTGCGGGCTGAGTCGCGGAGTGCGGCAGCGCGCGGACACTGGCAAGCCGGTGAGGCTTGTGTCGCGCGCTGCCGTGGCGAGAGGTCAGCCGCCCGCCGGCGGCGTGGGCGGAGCGAAGCTCGGGTCGTTCGTGATCACGTACCAGGCGTCGGAGTCGTCGCCGCCCTGCACGGCCAGGCGCAGCGGAAGCACCGCTTCCTTCGTCTTGGCCAACTCGGTGTTGACGCCCTCCATCTGCATGGTGCGCGGCACCATGTAGCGGTAGTTCTTGCCGCCGTCGATCACCTCGATGCACGCGGCGATCTCCGAGCGCGAGCCGATCCGGGGCGGCGTGAACTTGTAGTGCTTCTTGGTGTCAGCGGCGGTGACTTCGGTGATATCGCCGCCGCCGTACACGGCTCGGAAGTTCTCGCCGGACCACTGCTGGAGGTCGACCTCGATGGTGGAGGCGTCCTGGGTCTGGAAGGTCCGGGTCGGATAGGAGGACTGGGCGGAGCGCACCTGTTCAAAGTTGGGCTCGTTGTTGAACTTCAGGCTGTCCTCGGTGGTGAGGCCGACGGCTCGCCACCCGGAGGGCATCGCGACGGTGGCGTCGGCGGGCGCGGTGGTGCCGACCTCGGCGAGCCACACGCGGGTGAGCGAGGGGATGACGATTTCGTTGTTGTTGGCGGTCTCGCCTGCCATGACGGGCTTCTCCCTGGGGGTCCGGTGATCGGGCCCCGGAACCTTGGGGAGAGCAGGGGGTTAACGTCGCGCGCTAGCCTGAGCGCTACGACGCTTCCCAGAGGGTCCGAGCGATCTGCTCGGTACCTCGTGACGTACGCGGGCGGCTCGCGCAGTGCCAGCCGCCGCGGGGCGGGCGCTTCGCGATGATCTGCCACCCGGCGCCGCGCAGGCTCGCGCCGGACTCGCCGTCCTGCGTGTACGTGATGAGACGGGAGTAGCCCAGGGCCTGGGCAGCACGCCAGCAGGCGCCATACAGCAGGCTGTTGGCGTTTCGGACGCCGTCTGTCGCCGTGCGGGTGACCTCCAACGTCTCGCCGTCGTCGAGGTGACGGGCGACGGGGCGCCCGACGATCGCGACGGCCCGCAGCACCCCCTGCTGGTCGGCGGCGCCGACGGTGAAGACGGCGCCGGGCGGCGGCTGGTGATGGCGATGCCACTGGGCGACGAACTCCTTCGCCTGCTTCTGCCGCAGGGGCACCAGGTGCAGACGCACCCCGTCGTCGACGTTCACGGCTGGTGCCCGCCTACGGGTGAAGAGCGACCAGCAGGCCGAAGAGCCAACGCGGCTGACCATCGACGAGCGGGGACCACAGGAGAGTGCCGGAGGGGCGGACGCCGCTGATGACGGGCTGGCCGGGTGCGTGCGCAGCGTCGGGCAGCTCCGTGGCCGCGGCCGCGCAGACGAGGATGATGCGCCGCAGCTCGGCTTGCCCCGGCCAGCCGCCAGGATCGCCGTACACCTCAAGCGTCACCTCGGGCTCCGTAGCCCACGTCAAGGTGCGCAGGTCCCCGCCGGTGCCGTGCGTAACGCGCAGGTGCGGCCACGGAGCCTCGGAGATCCCGGACACGCGGCCGGGGCCACCCAGGGCCTCGGCCACGCGGGGGTGCTTCTGGAGCCAGGAGAGGACCGCCGAAACCGGATCGGTGTCGGCGATGCTGTACGCCGCGCTCATCAGGTTCGGGCGACGTAGCCGGACAGGCGCAGACGACGCGCGTAGTCCGCCGGCACACGAATCGTGGCGCCCGGCAGGTGTTCGGTGCCGTTGATGCGAAGGTGGTTGGACAGTGTGATGGTCTCCAGCCCGGCGGCGGCACTGCTGGCGCGAGCGATCTTGGCTTCATCGGCTGGAGCGTCCGGGGCGGCGGTCTTGGTGAGGTTCTTCGTCGTCATGCCGCGCACTGTGAACTCTGGCCCCGGTTTACGTCGTGCCCTGCCCGGTGGTTTTGCCCGATAGCCCTGTGGCGACTACTCGGTGGCGAGGCACGCGGCACTGCGTTGAACTGCCCTGTCGTGGGCTCTGGGATCGCAGCAGTGCCGGCAGCGTCAGCGTCGGGCGGCTACGATCGCCGCGGCGCGGGCCATGAAGTGCGCCCCGTGGGCGATGAGGTTGCCGGGGTAGACGGTGCCGACTTCGGCTTCGACGACCATGGGGCCGCGGGCGGTGACGGTCACCGTGACCTTCTTGCCGGTGATGATCGGCTGGCCGGTGCTGATGTTCCGGGCGATGCCGTCGGGGTCGATCGCCGTGGTGCAACGGCAGTTCTTGAGGTTCGCGACGGCGCGGGAAGACTCGTCGCGCGGCTGGAGCATGTACGTGTTCGGGCCGACGCCGCGGTGCTTACGGTCCCAGTCCATGCTGTTGATCGTGAAGCGCAGGTTGCCCGGCACGACCTTGCCCTGGGCTTGGATGTGAGTGGGGCGGACCTTGTCGTCGGCCGTCGTGACCCACCGCTTCGTGGGCGGGGCGAGGCGCTTGGCTTCGACCTCGACCTGATGGGCGATGCGCTGGATGTGTGGGGCGATCATCCGCGCGAGCATCGTCTCCAGCGCGGGGTTCGGGGTGAACTTCGCCAACTCAGGGCACCTCCGGCGGGTTTCGGGTGGCGGTGACCTGGACGTAGTCGACGGCCGGGCAGCCGGGCACCTGGTGAAGACGAGCGGTGGTGACAGTCCAGGTCATGCCCGTCTCGTCACCGACGATGTCGCCCGGCTCCACGGGCCAGGCGGCGGGGTCCAGGCGCAGGGACCAAGTGTCGTCCGGCTGTTCCAGTGCGGAGCCGGGCCAGGTGCCGCCCGGCTTGGGGCGCTGGTTCGGGTCCGGCGGCACCGGGACGCCGTTCGCGTCTCGGGCCCACGGGTGCTCGAGTGCGTACAGCGTCAGTTGCCGGTTCGCCAGGACGACCGCCACGGTGCTCAGCCCTTCCCGGGGATGACGAGGGCCTGCCGGATGCCAGTGGTCACGGCGGTGATGTACATCGTGAAGGCGGGGTTGGTGTTCTTCCGGTTCGCGCGGCTCATGTCACCGCCCTCGAAGAACTGCGTGCGCTGCGCGTTGGTGAGTTCGAGCTGCACACCCATTTGGCGGGTGCCGCGGTTGGCGATGTTCGCTGGGTGGTTCCCGTTGAGGTCTTCGGCGGCGACGCTGACGGCGAAGCCCGCATTGGCCAGGGCCTCGCCGATCTGGTCGCGCAGGTTGTAGTCGAGGCCGCCGAGGTAGGTCATTGCTGTGGTGCCGGCCGCGCCGTGCCACGACACGATGTGGCTCGCGGCCTTTGCCATGGCCAGGCCCTGCGGCTCGTCGAAGCGGGTCGACGTGATGTGCAGCTCCGCGTTGGTGCCGGCCTCTTTGAACCCATCGAGGGTGTAGAAGTCGTGGACGTCGCCCGCGGCTGCGTCGGCGAGTTCGGTCGTGCCCTGCTCGATTCCGCCCCCGTGGATCGCGAGGTGGCACAGGGTCGAGAATGCGCTGGTACGCCACGTCCGCTGGTAGTGGATGCCTTCGATCTGGCCGCTCGCCAGCTCCGCGTACGACTGGTACAGGTCGCCCATGGGCCCCGTCCCTCCTTATGGTCAGCGCCAGCGCCGCGGGCGACTGGACGAGTACGGCCACGGGGCACGCGGCGGGCGGGACAGCGGCTGGAAGACGAGGCGGCGCAGCCGGTTGAGGCTGTTGATCGTGGGGAGGGCGCCTGCCTGACCGGTAGTGGGTGCGGAGTCGTACGAGATCGACTGTCCTTCCGCGCTCACTGAGGAGACCCGCCTGCCCGATCCGGCGCTCTGGTCCGGGCGTTGACGGGCGGACTCGGCGGCGTGCGCGACCACGTAACGTACGACGGTTTCCTCCTGGGCGCCGTTCAGGCCGACGAGGAGGTCCACGTCGTACGTGCCGTCCGTGTTGGCCCGGTAGGTGATCACTTCGGCGATGTCGTCGAGGTGGACCGGCCAGGCTTCTATGTCGTCGAGTGCGTCGGTCCAGTGGGGGGTGACACCGCGCAGCGTGGTCGCGGTCGGTACGAGGGGCCGGTCGAGGTACGCGACGACGTCCGCCTGTGCGTTGCGGATCTCCTCCTCGTAGGCGCTGCGCTGGGCAGAGATAAGCGGAAGGGGGACGCCGAGGGCGTCGGCGACCGCTTCGGGTGATCCGACCAGCCCCTGCCCCAGGGGGAGGTCGAGGCGCACGGAGGTGTCCGTGACGGGCTGTGCCGCCGAGTTGGGGGTGAAGGTAATCGTGCCCCAGTAGCGGCCCGGTGGGACCGTGGGCAGGGCGAACCGGTACACCCCGGCTCGGAGTCGGGACGCGGGGGCGGCCGAGGCGACCACCGGCCCGTCACGCTCGGGCGTGGCGTACAGGTCGAGGCGCGTTACCTCGCCACCGGCCGGGGCCGGGTCGCAGTGCGCCCCGGCCCACATGGGCTTGTGGTCGTAGACCGACACCCGTCGTCTCCCTTACTGGTTGGTGCGCGCGGCCTGCGCGTCGAGGCGTTCACGGATGCGGGCGGCGATGCCCTCGGAGACCACGGCGCCCTTCGGTTGGAGCAGGCGGGTGACGGGGTTGCGGTGCGGCCCGAGGAAGGTGCGCTCGACCAGGCGGACGGTGCACTGGAGGGTCGAGCCGAACGGGGTGAGCGGCACGAACACGGAGTCGACGTCCGCGGGCGGCTGGCCGGTGGCGTCGTCGAGGATGACGTCGGACAGGTTCTCCTCGTCGGGGATGACCTCGGTCGGGGTGGCGTACGGACTCGGGGCCGGGGGCTCCGGGGCCTCGTCGACGCGCGGCGGCTCCAGCGGGGCGGCGTCCGGTGCGGCGGGGGTGGAGTCGACTTCGGGGGTGGTTGCCTCGGCTGGCGCCTTCGCGGTGGTCTTGCGGGTGCGGGGGGTGCTGGCCATGGATGGCTCCTCAAGGGGTGTCGGTCCGATCGCGCGCACCCTGCACAAGGGGTTCGGCTTGTGTCGCGCGGTGCGAGGCACGACGCAGGGCCGCACGCGCAGTGGGGCCCTGTCGTCTCGGTCAGCCGCCGGCGGGGGCCTCGTAGGTGAAGCCGTTGGCCTTGGAGACGGCGCCGCTGTCGTCGGCGAGTTCGACGGCGACGGCACCGGCCTCGCCCGGAGGCGCCGTCACTGTCAGCTCACCGGCCGAGCGGATGTGGAGATCGGTGCCAGCGGTCGCGCCGAAGCTGACCGCGGAGACCCCGTCCAGGTTGCTGCCCTTGATGGTGACCGTGGTGCCGCCTGCCGCCGGACCCTTGGTCGGGTTGATGCTGGTGATGGCCGCTGCGGTGAACATGCGGTCGACGGCGGAGCGCAGGACGATCGTCCCGGCCGGGTAGAGCATGAAGCGTTTGGAGCCCTCCGGCTGCCCGTCCCCGCGCCCGTACGGCTCGGAGACGTAGACGTCTTCGGTTACCTGCACGGGCGGATCGTCGAGCGCGGCGGCGGGGAACGTCGCCTTGGTGATGCGGGAGCCGTCCTGGCGATACAGGCCCATGATGTCCTTCCTCACGATGCGGTGGTCGAGGAAGGATGGCCGTGGCGAGGTTTTGTGTCCTGTGCCAACGCATCTTGAGCGAGTGTCATCGGAGTCTGGCGCCACGGATTACCGGTCCTGCATCAAGAGATGCAGCAGCGTCATCACACCGACTCCGACCAACAGGGCGGTGCCGAGTGACGGGTGCTCGAAAGCTGCGTACACGGCACCGCAGCCAACAAGCATGAGCAGAACCGTTCGCTGATCTGTCTGACCATTCATCGGCGAGACCTCCGTGTCGATGCCACCTTCGGCTCCCTCTACTGGCGCAGTGCCCTGCACCCGAAGGAAACAACGACTGGAAATCGGACAGAGATCCCATGCCTAGGTTGAAATGACGTGATCTTGCAGTACACTACGGCGCTCCGAGTGCCCACTCGGGCAAACGAAGCCTCGCGGGCGTTGAAATGGCGAGTCAGAGGGCAGTGTCCCCGTAGAGATTGGGCAGTTGCGAAGCCGCAGGCTTAGATCGATCAACTCGCAGCAGCTACAGCCTGCTTGCTCCCTGGAAGCACTGGACGGCGCTGAAGAGGGCTAGAGCACTCGAAGGTGGTCCCAGCCGTCCGGGCCCAAGCTGAACACGAGCAGTCCAGCAGATGAGACCTCGCCGGACCGAGCCGTGTACCAGTCCGATCCATTGTCAAGGGTGGGCGCCTGGATGTGCAGGCGGCCGTTGCCGAGCTGCTGGGTCCGGAAATGGTGGTAGTGGCCGGTGATCAAGATTGCGGCGTCTGCGACGGCCTGACGGCCGAAGGACTGCGCTCTCCACCAGTCCCCGGCCTTCTCCGGGCGCGGGTACTGGTGGCCGTGCGCGAGCCCCACCGTGGTCCCGGCGATGTCCAGGCTCACGGTCTCCCGCCACTTCTCCGGCAACACGAAGCTGACGTGCCCGAACGCGTCGGTGTTCCGGGAGTAGGCGTCGGCGACCTGGCTCATCACCTCGATGCCCCAGTCGTCGCTGGGCGGGCCGACGGCTTCACGACCACGGCGGACCCGACCGTGATTGGAGCCGCACGTCGCTGCGACGACACGGCCGAACCGCCCGGCGAGACGGTCCAGTCCCTCGAAGGTGATCCGGCGGTGCACACGGATCATCTCGGTCATGCTCAGGTCGTTGGTGTACGCCTGCTGTGCGGTGTTCTCGTAGTTCTCGACGCAGTCTCCGGCGTCCATCCAGTACGCGGCCGTGGGTCCTTGGCCGATCGCCTTCAAGTCCCGTATGTGGTCGTCGAGCCGGTCAAACCGCTCCGCCACGCGCCCGATCAGTTCCGGGGTGCCGCCGTCTCTGCCGACCTTGCCGGCCTGTGCGTCGGCGTACACCACGACCAGTGCGCGCTCCGCAGTGTCGACAGCCGCGCGGGGCTTGCGACGGCGGCGCATCGCGTCGCGGACCAGGGCATCGACGTCGCCTGCGGACAGCCATGCAGGGGCCGCGGGTTCGACGACGTACCGGCAGCGCCAGACCGGCCGGGTGACAGCGTCCTCGCCTTGAGCATCGCGATGCCACGCGGCCGGATCGTGGCGAGCCTCGACCAGGCGCACTCGCCAGCCCTCGGGGATGGGGAGCCCCAGTTCCTCGACCCGGGCGCGCCAGTCGGCTTCACTGTTGGGCGGTTGTTCGGCGGCCGGGGCGGTGACGACCATCGTGCCGCCCGGCTCGTAGCGGACGCCGGACTCCCAGCCTCGCGGAGCCGGGGCAGGCGCGCGCAGGACCTCACTGGGCTGCGACTGAGTGCCGGAGGTCGGCTGGAGCAGCGCGTTCAGGTCGTTCGTCAAGCTCATCCTGCGCACCGGCATCCGTTGGGCTCGCCGCGGCGGCGGTGGCGCGCCACGGTGTACGCAGTGACCTTCCGGCCGTGCTGGTTCAGCACCTCGGCGATGGCGGTGGAGGAGACCGTTCGGGAGTCGAGGATGCGGCGCAGCGTGGCCGCGGTCTCCTCGTCGACCGATGCCAGCACGCTCCCGACGCTGCACGGCGGGCCCTTGCGCGCGGTCGGCGCTTCCAACAGCGCTTCCAACTCCGCGACCAGTCCGACGGACTGACTCTCCGGCATCGGGGACCTCACTCTCATCGACGACAACGGGGCGGACCGTACGGACCGCCCCGCTTTGCGTCCCCTGCTTGCGTCAGTCGTCCGCTGCGGTTTCCTGTCCGGCGTCCTCCATCACATGCGTGGCGAACTCGGCATACCGGGCCCTCTCCTCAGCGGTCCCGTACAGCGCCAGGAGGCCGCGTGCGTAATCGAGCTTGGGGCCGATCTCCTGCCCGCGCGGGTGCGCGTGCGACCACAGTTCGAGGTTCCCCGAGCGCAACCGGCCCCGGTCGTCCATGAGTAGCGGGCCTTCGGTGCGATTGTCGTGCCGTATCCCGTTGACGTGATGCACAGTCTCGGTGGGCAGCAACATGCGGCTGAGGATGTCTTCGATCTTCAGCCGGTGCTCCCCCTTACCCGCGCGGCCTCCGCCCTGGGAGATGATCCGGTAACCGTCTGAATTGATGTACCCCTTGCCGTTCCCGGCGCGGTAAGCCACCTCGCAGGACTTCGCGCAGAATCGCCCGGCGGCAGAGGCGGACCGGGTGTACGGCTCACCGCATGCGTCGCAGTTTCGCGTGACCTGACGGCTTCGAGCCGCCGCATTCTTGCACGGTACGGAGCAGTACTTGCGTGCCTCGGCGAGCGCCTTGATCACATAGAAGTCGTTGCCGCACTGCTCGCATGCCTTCGTCGTGCCGGTCTGGGACTTGGGTGCACGGGAACGGCACTCGACGTTGCAGACGACCCTTCCGGTGCGAGCGTCTGACTTTCTCCGCACAACGCTGCTGCCGCAGGCGGCGCACGGGAGGGTGACGAGATTTGCCGCCTTCTGACAGTCGCGGGAGCAGTAGACGGCGCGACCATCCTGGTGGGCGGTGACCTGGCTTCCTGATGCCTTGAAGGAGAGGTTGCACCGCACGCAGTTCAGCATGGGGTGCTTAGGTTTCGGGCCTCTCTTGCGGAGTTCAAGGTTTCCGTGGCGCCTCATGCGCTGGTAGTGGCGGTTGCACCAGTCAAGTCGCCCGATGCGCCGATCGGTGCAGTCGGTCGCCTTGCACTTCTCGGATGCTTGCGTAGGCCCGCTCACGCGGTGACCTCCGTTTCACGGTGTCGCCATGCCCCGGGGACGGTGCCGCCGACCGGCCTCTAGCAAGATCAACAGTAGTCGGCGACCCCGCCCGAGTGCAAACACAACTCGGATAACTTTGATTCGTGAGTGGTGAATGCGTGAAGGGTCATCCCCAATGAGGATGCCCCTTCGACGGCGGATGCCCTGCCAAATTACTGTGTGGGGGTGGTCCAGGTGCCTATGACGAACGATTCCGGGCGGGGGATTTCCAAGGCGACTCGCTCGTCCGCTCGGAATGTAATGAGACCCTTCTCGAAGTTATCCGCATTCTCCGAGCTGACGGTGACGGAGACGGACTCCCTGTCGTGGAGTTGGGCGCCGAGCCCGAAGGCGCCGACCAGGAAGTTGTCGTCGGCCATGGCGGTCGTCTCGACGACGTCCAGGCGCCAGACGCGCTTGGTCGCGCCGACGGCGATCTGCAGGGCGACGCGGAAGGCTCCGGTCTTGTCTTCCTCGACCTCGACGTGTTCCCACATCGTCGGCGACAGGACGATGCCGGTCGGGTCGTACTCGGCGAGCAGGGCCTTGGTGATCGAGCGCCGGATCTGCACGCTGTACTGGTCGGTGTTGAGCCCCTGGTACTGCTGGACACCGGGGGTGTTGAAGATGCCGGTGAGCGACTGGCCGTCGCCGACCGAGTGCAGGAGGTCCCAGTCCTCCTGGTACTTCACGCCTTCGATCATCCTGCTGTTGATGAAGGTCTTGAGCCTGGGCTCGTCCGACAGGATGTTCTTGTGCGCGTCGAGCAGGTGGGCGATCTCGCTGACCGGGTACATCACCGGGACCAGGCTCAGCTTCGAGCGCGGAGCCCGGCCCCAGGTGTCGGTGTCTGCCCCGGTCGCCGGGCTGGTGCCGTCGGCGCCGTAACGTTCCTTCACCTGCTTGGCGTTGTTGGTCCAGCCGGTCTCGCGCGCACCGTAGAGCACGGCCTGCTTGGTGCTGCTCTTGGGGAAGAGGTCGCGGATGTGGAACTTGCGGTACTCGCGCTCGGCGATCCCGAGGTTCTGCGCGGAGCCGAGGGTCTGGTGGGTGACGGTGCCGGCGGACAGGCTGAAGATGCTCTTGCCCTCCATCTCCGCGCGGACGTACGGGCGGTCGCGGAAGCCGGCCTGGGCGGCGTTCTTGTAGGCGTCGGACTCGACGAACAGGTCACCGAGGCTCTTGCCCTCCATGGGGCCCTGCGGCTTCTGCCCGTAGTGCTGGCCCGCGGCGGGCACGGAGTCAGGCTCGGCGAGGTACTGCTTGACCTCGCCCATGCCCTCGGCGTCGGCGATGAGCTGCTTGAGCTCCATCGCCTCCGCCGAGACCTTCTTAAAGGCGTTGGCCTGCTCGGTGGACACGACGAAGCCGCCGTTGTCCTCGACCTTGAAGGTCTGGCTGATCCGCTCGGCTTCTGCGGACTTCTCGGCGAGCTGGGTCTTGAGGCTGTTGATCAGGCTCTTGTTCTCAGCCATTGCGGGGTGCTCTCTCCCTGATGCTGGGTGCGGTTGACGTGCTGCGTCGCTCGCCCGGCCAGCACCGGGACGACCCGACAACGCGGGGCATTTGAGAGAGCGGGGGTGGTTAACGTCGCGTGCTGCCGTTCCCCACCAGTCGGGGGACGGCAGCACATGGGCTCTGACCTGCTGTTTTGTTGTGTTCGACGCGGTAGCGGCTGAGGGTGGGCTGTAGGGCGGTGGGAGCTGAGTCGCAGGGGCTACCCCTGGATCGCGGCGAGTTGGGCCTTCACCTCGTCGGCGTCGAGTCGGACGGCGTCCCCGTCCTCCTCGTCGGTCTCCGGTTCGTCGATCGCGGCGTCGACGGGCGCGCGGTCGTGGGGTTCGTCGTACGGGTCGTCGTCCCACAGGTCGATGCCGCTGCCTGCCATCGGGGAGGACACGGTCGCCCGCTGCTTCTGGCCCTCTTCGTCGTCGGGGTCGATGTCGAGGCCCTTGGAGGAGAGCGCGGCGAGGAGTTCGCCGACATTGGCGCGCACGGGCTCAAGCTGTTCGGCGTTGGAAGCCGACTGGATGCGGGCGGTGGCGTCGGTGAGGGCGCGCATGGTCGGCCGGACGACGAGGCTGTCCGTGGTCTCGCTGCTGTCGGCGGCTCGTGCCGGCCCCTGGTCGGGGATGACCACTGTGGTCAGCTCGACAGGCTCGGGGGTGCCCAGGGATATCTCGGGGCCAGTGCTGTCGTACGGCACGGCGTACGTGGCGGGTTCGTCTCCGTCTTGGTGGACGGACACGATGACGCGGTCGGGGTAGGTGGCTTCGACGCACGTCCAATTGCCGTCTTCGGCGGCGAGCAGGCGGCGGACGGCGGCGCCGACTCGGTCTCGGATCTCCTCGTACGACGCGGGCAGCAGCTGGATCGGCGACACGGTGGCTCCTGGGATGATGCGGGACTTGGCTTCGAGGACGGCGGCGCGAGCGCTCTTGCTCTCGGCGGCATGGGTGGCGGGGTAGACGCCGGTGGCGTCGCGGTGCCGAAGGTTGCAGTAGCCCTTGGCCTTGCTGGGGCTCATGTGGCGCCCGGCGGTCGACACGCAGCGGTCGAAGTCTCCGGGGCTGCCCCAGGCGATCTGGGCGGCTCCTTCGCCGCGGACGTACCAGTGGCGGAGTTGCTCGGCGTCGCCGCGGTTCTTGTCCAGGCCGCCCGTGGCCTTCGCTTCGAGGACGGCCGCGCGGGCGGTCTTCGCCTCGATGCTGGCGCGCATTCCATGATTGGCCGTTTCTGAAGGGCGGAGGTCGGTTGCGGGGGCCGGACTGTCATCAGCGGCCGGGCCGGTGAGACGGATGGGGGTGGCGTCCGTGCCACGCACGACATGCACAGTGTCGAAGCCGACGGGGATGGGCGGCACGGCCGGGAGATCGGCGGGCAGGGCATAGCCGAGGGTGACGTGCGGGGTGAACCCGTGGTCGGTGCGCAACGCTTCGGCAAGTGGGGACACGGCAAGCGCGCCCACGATCCGTTCGCGGAGTTCGCTCAAGCCGGGCACGTCGACGGGCACGAAAACCGGTTCGCCATCTCCGCTGTTGGGGAACCGTCCGATGCCGCCGATCTTTCCTGCGAGCGGTTCAGCGCCGTCGAGCGCGGTGGCCACGATCCCGGCGAGATCGTCAGGGTGGCCGGGAAGTTGTTCGGCGTCGCCGAGGTAGGCCAGGGTGATATGCAGGTCACGCGGATCGGTGCCTTCGCGGTGGGCGATCTTCGTGGCGATGTCGGCGGGTAGGCAGAGCGCGACCATGGCGCCCCGGCCCACCTGCTGCTCGGCGGCCTTGACGTCGATGTGGCCGCTGGATGCGGTGGTCTTGTGCTCCAGCTCGACCGATCCGGGGTCGGCCTTGACCTCCAACGAGCGGGTCATGGGGTGCGCGCCGTGCAGGACCGGGGAGACCTCGTACAGGTCGAGCTTGTGGATCACGCGGACGCCGTCGGATCGCTTCGTTGCGCCGCTCGGCGGGACGCGGTAGCCGATGGAGAATTGGGCTTCGTCGTGGATGTGCCACTGCCGCACCTGCTCGTACACGTCGCGGCCCTTCGACGTGCGCAAGTTGAACTGGATGGTTGCGACGAGCGCCCCGGCTTCGGCGGGCCAGTTCGGGATGTCGGCGAGCCGCGGGTCGCCGGGCTGCCATTCGGCGATCTCCAGGACGACGCCGATGGGCTCTTTCCATTCGTGGTGCCAGACCGTTTTCACGGGTCTAGTTGCCAGGGTGTGGGCGAACGCGCCGGGGACGATCAGGTCCGCGACTTCATCGACTACGCCTGTGACGGCGAAGATCGCCCTGCAGATGCCTTTTCGGGGCGCAGGGGCTCGGGACGTGGGGGCGGTCGGCACGGCGAGGAACCTCCGGCGGGTGGATAGTTGGCCGCCGGAGACCGTGCCGTGCTCGCCCTCTTACTGTCCTGCGCTGATCTCCGCTTCGGAGTCCTTCGACTCCGCGGCCGTGCGTGCGGCGGTCCAGCCCTGAGTCCAGTAGCGGGCGCCGAACTGCTGCTCCTGGTCGGCGCTGTACTGGTCGTAGGGGCAGGCGTCGGCGGGGTCTCCTGCCGTGAACGCGGCCTTCCCCTCGTTGAGCAGCGCCAGATACGTCTGGCGGTTCAGCTCCACCGTTGCGGCTCCTAACTCTTCGGCGGGAACAGCGGGTCTTGCCCACCGTGGTCGGGGGCCGCGGTGCCGCTGCTCTCGCCGCCGGCCTGGCTGTGGGTCCGGGTCATCTGTGCGTCGTCGACGTCGATGGCCCACACGTCCGGGTCGGTGTAGCGCCAGACCTGGCCGGTGGCGTCACGGACCCACCCGGTCAGTGTGCCGTCCGGAGCCTGGTCGAGCCATGCCTCTTCGCCGTTGGTGCCCTTGTATGCGGCGAATGCAGCCGAAGGGTCTGTCTCGTCGCCCTCGTCGTACATATCGCCCGACCACGGCCGTGAGTCGTCGTCCGGCGCGGGCGCCGATCCAGGGGCGGCTTCTCCCTCCGCAGGCTCGGCGCCGTCGGCCGGAGACGCCTCGTCCTCCGGGCTCGACTCCTCCTCTGATGTCTCCTCGGTGGCCGGGTCCGGGTCGTCCTCGCCGGGGCCGTCCCCAGAATCCGCGTCCTGCTCGACCCTGTTCGGCGGCGTGCCGGCGTCGGCGTCGTCATCGGCGGGAACGTCCTGCTCCTGGTCCTGGTCTTCGTCGTCCCCGAAGGGCTTGTTGCCCTTGGGAAGCGCCTTGATGGCGAATCCGTATCTGGTCACGCCGCGCAGGGTGGGGGAGCCGAGCGTCTAGTGTCCCGCGCTGCCGCTCAGTGGTTCTCGAGTACGTCGGTGTACCGCCGGAGCACAGCGCGTACGGCCTCCGTATCGTCTCCGGCCACCGTGCGCAGCGGGCCCACGGGCGTCAGCGGGATTGACTCGCCCCTGTGTAGGTCGACGAGCGCCGCGGCTCGGGCAGAGCCGACCACCGGCCGGTCCGCATCCCCGGTGATCTGCACCTGGTAGGCGGAGCCGTCGTTGAACCGGCCAGTGACGGTGTGCGGCATCGTCTTCTCCTTCATCGGGTGGCGAGCAGGCCGAGGAGGAACGACCTCAAGTCGTCGTCCAGGTACCAGTCACCGGTGAACATGGCTTGCAGGGAACGGGCGAGGCTGTCACCCGTGCCCGTCTGCGTCTGCTGCTGGGCCAGCAGGCGCCCCAGAGCGGTGCGGTCGAGCGTGCGCGCGCCGGGTCGGCCGGTGTGTGTCCGTGTGAACCAGAACGCCGTCTGCGCTGCGTCCAGGTCCGGCAGCTGCCCGGCCAGGTGCTGCGCCAGGACGTGCGCGGCCGTGCCTACCCCTGCGTCGCCGAGGTCGGCAACTGTGGCACGTCGCGCGTCGGGTTCGTAGCGGCCGGTGTCGCCGTCGACGACGGTGAGGCGGCGTCCTTCCGGGGCGGCCAGCCAGTCCCTGGGTATGAGGCGCTGCACGTCGCGGATGGCGCGCTCGGCATCAGGGGTGCTGTCCGAGCCGAACACGATGCCTGCGTTGCCCTGGGGACCGAGGTCGCGGATGTCAGCCAGGGCCGCGGCAACGGCGTCGGGCACCGCGGCGGCGTACCGGCTGCGCAGCTCCTCCCACTCGCGGCGGGCGGTCGCTGCCTCCATGCGGGCGGCGGCGATCTCCACGTCGACGTCCGGGTCCTGGATGGTGCTGCCGGTCCGGGCGGCCTGGAGGTTGAGCAGGCGGCGCTCCGTGGCGGCCACGTAGTCGTCTGCGTGCTGGAGAGCACCGTGCGGGTCGCCGCCGAAGTCGTCGCCGAGCGCGGCGGCAAGACGCCGGGTCACGTCCTGGTCGACGTCGGCGCCGACGGCACGCAGGGCGGCCATGTGCCGCAGCGCCGTGAGGCCCGGCCCGCCGTCGGAGGCACGGTCCGGCACCCAACGGGTACCGGTGGAGCGGCCGGGGAGCCTGCCCGCGGCGAGCTGCGCCCACGTCGTGGGAGCCCACCAGGAGACGCGGCGGGAAGCCTGACCGAAGCGCCCCCGTTCGGGCAGGAGGCCCGCCCACTGGGACACCCGCACGTCCAGCGACTCGCCTTCAACGTCCGGGAGGTCCAGCGCGGCGTTCAGCCGTGCCAAGCGGCGGGACTCCGGCCAGTCACGCACCCGACGTACCAGGCGCCGCAGGAACGACCGCAGCCGGGAGAGCCGGTCACGGCTGTTGCGCCACAGCTCGGCGATCTTCCGCGCGGCGGCCTTCACCAGCTCGATGAGGCGACGGCCCATCCGCCCAAGCAGGGCGATCACGCGGGCGAGGAGACCGGGCTGCCCACCGTTGTCCGGTGTGGCTGGGGCGAGGCGGCGGACGATCCGCTGGGCGGTGGCCTGCCTCGTCCCGTCAAGCTGCCTGGTCAGGAGCCGGGTGACCGCGTCGAGGTCGGCCGGGTCGACCCCGGCCTCTTCGAGCTGCCGCAGGAGCGCGGTCACCGCGTCGTCAACGTGTCCGGTGGCGTCCGCAGTCCCGTCGCCGTCCGACGCGGTGCGGTTGCTTGGCACGGACGCTGCGGTATGGCGCCGGGACGGGGATGGGGCGCTGATCTGGGCGGGGATGAGTCGCAGGAGACCGGCCGCGCGCTGAGCCAGGTCCTCATCGGGCTCGCCGGGCAGAGGTTCGAGGTCGTTGATTGTGCGCAATGCGGCCCGGACGGTCCGCTCGTGGGCCTTCTCGCGGGCCCGGCGCAGGGCTTGCTGGACGGCGACGCGGTCACGACCGGTGATGCCCGCGGCATTCAGGGCCGCGTTCGCGTCCTGCCGTGCAGCGTTGCGGGCGTCTTGCAGAGCCTCGGGAGTCAGGTGCTGGGCGATCTGTTCGCGCAGCGCGTGGATGTCGCCCGGCGGCTCGGTCCCCGCCACTGCCTCGTCGATGATGCGCAGGGCCACCGTACGGCTGTGGTCGGAGAGGATCTGGCGCCGCGCCGAGGTGAGCGGCGGGTTGGGGTCGCGCGGGGCGGGGGCGGCCGCCGTAGGCGCGACATTGTTGGAGTCCGGGGCGGGCTCGGGGAGCTGCCACACCGGCATGGCGGAGTGGACAAGGCGCCGCCGCCACTGCCGGTTCTCGTCCTCCAGGAGCAGGCTGCGCACGCCGCCGGGCCCTTCCTCCACGTCGATGACGCGGTAGACGTGCACCTCGTCGCCCCTGCGCTCGTCGGGCATGGCGATGACGTCGCCCTCGCTGATCTGGGCGGCGTTGGACGGGCGGGGCCGGTCGAGCCTTTCCGGTGCGGGACGGCCGGCGGCGTGGTCGAGGTGGCTGGCGGCGCGCGTCGCGGCCCGCCCCTCGGAGGTGCTCGGGTCGGCGTTCGCCCGGAGCTGGGCGGCGAGCGCGGCGGCCTGTTCCGGTGTGATGGGGAGGTCGGCTCCGATCCGGGAAGCGGCCTGCTGAGCCTCGGGGTCGTCCTCGGGGCTGCTGCCGTTGTCGGCGATGGCATCGCGGTCAGCCGGGGTGAGGTCCGGGTCGACCGTCGGGCCAGTGACCGGGTCGAGGGCAGGCAGCGGCTCGTGCACCGTCAGGTCGTCATCGGCCGCCGGCGCGTTGTCCGGGCCAAGGTCCGGTGCAGCGCCACCCGGCCCGTCGGCCTTGTGGACGATGGCAGTGGCGTCCATGTCGATGGAGCCCAACTCGCCCGTGGTGGTGTCGACATAGTCGAGGGTGACGCGGTCGCCGTCGCGGTTCTTGTCCTGGATCTCCACGGTGGCCGGGGTGCTGTCGAGGTCGAGGACGATGATGTCGCCCTTGGCGATTTCGTCGGCGGTCGACTCGCTGATACCGGTGATGGGAGCGGTCTCTGGAGCGTCGTCGCGGACTTCCCCGACGACGCGGAGGTTAGCGGCGTCGCGGGTGATCTTGCCCTCGGAGGTGGTGACCGTGATGCGGTCGCCGTCAGCCTCGTCGACCGGGCCGAGGAGCGCACCGTTCTCGTCGGCGACGACGTGGCCGGGCCGGACCCGCTGGCCGCTGGAGGTCCAGCCCGCAGCGCGATGGTCGGTGGTGTCGTCCGCTGCGAGGGAGGTGGGTGCGACGCCGTTGTCGGTGTCTCCGTTCGTCCACCGCACGGAGACGGTGGTGTCGGTGACCCCGGTGACCGTTCCTTCGCGGTCGCCGCTGCCGGTGACGTGGCTGCCGGGGAACAGGCCACGGCCGCGGGTATCGGTGGCGATGGTGTCCGGCAGGTCGCCGCTGAGGACGTCGCCCTGGGCGCCGCTCGCCGGGGAGCCGGGGGCTGCGATCTCTGGGGCTTCGGCGCGTGCGGCGCTGGAGTTGAGCGGGGTGTAGACGGTGCCGCGGCTGCCGGTGCGGCCGTCGGGGTTCTCGCCGATCGTCGTACGCCACATGTCCTCCGTCCGGCCCCGCCGTGTGACGGTCACCCGCTCCGGGGCGTCGAGGACGTACCCGGCGCGCGTCACAGCCCGGCCCCTGCGGGTCGTACCGTCGATACGCGCCATGTCGCCGGGCTGGAGCTGGTCCACGCTCGCCCAGTGTGCGGGCTGACCTCCGATGGGCTCGGGCTCCGGGCGGGGCTCGGGCTCGGCCGTGGGCTCGTCGGTGTTCTCCGGCGTCGGCGTCGGCTCCGGCTGCGGTTGGGGCTCTGGGGCCGGGCCAGCATCCGGGACGGGGGCCTCGTTGCCGCTGGTGTGCGCGGGCTCCGAGTCGTTGCGGCTCGGCTCGGGGACGGTCCCGGCGTCGGGGGCGGCGTCGCCGAGGCGGGCGTCCGGGGTGTCCTGGGCGCCGTCGGCTGCCTGGTCTCCCGCCGTGCGCGGCTCCGGCGCGTTGCCGGGGGCATTCGGCGCCGCGTTGGCGGCGGATGGCTCCCGTACGCCGCTGGGGGCCGCGTTGGGCGCGGTCGGGGCCGCGCCGTCCGGCTCGTCACCGGCCGTCTCCGGGGCCCGGTGCGCGTCGTCCTGGCCGAATCCGGCGCGCAGCCGCTCAGCCCAGAAGGATCGTCGCTCAAGGTCGTTCAGCGCGTCGCGGTCCTGCCGCTTGTCCCGGGCCGCGGACAGGGCGCCGCGCAGCCACTGGAACTCGTTGCGGGCGTGCGCGAGGTCCTGCGCCAGGTTCCCGCTCGGCGACTGTTGCGAACGGATCGCCTCGACGACGTGAACGAGCCGGTCGTAGCGCTCCTTGACCGTCGGGTCGTTGTTGAAGCTGTCAGGGAGTTCGGGCAGCTCCGGGTTGCGGCCCGCGAGGTGCACTTTGATCGCGTCCCAAGTGTCCTGGTTGGGGTTCGCGGTGTCGGCGGGGTTGCGCTCGGCCCGCACGACCAGATTGGCAACGGCCAAGTCCCGGTTGGCGGAACGGCTGTTGTGGTCGTGGTTGACCGTGAGCAGCGGCGTCGCGTCCCACATCGGGGCACGGTCGTCCGCATGGCGGTTCACGTTGCGGACGGTGCCGATGCGGCGGCCGTCCATCCACACATCGAACGTGCCGTCGTCTGCAGCCGGGCGGAGGTCGGCGCGCTCGGCGAGGGCGCGCACCTGGGCGGCTCCGCCGAAGCGACGGTTGGCGTCGCCCTCGGACTCCGGGGCCAGGGTGAACGACGGCAGGTCGATGCCGTCGATGCCGGGCGCCGGGGTGATGGTGTCCGTGCCGGGCGCAGCGGGGGCGGCCGCGGAGCGCCGCTGCTCCTCCTCGTACTCCTGGCGATCAATGCGGTCCTGCGTACGGCGCTGCTGCTTGAACTGGTTGTACGTGATGCGGCCGCCGTTGTTGTCGAACCATTCGAGCAGTTCCTCGCTGGCGTAGTCCCGCCACCGGCCGAACCGGGACAGGGAGCCGCCAGAGAATAGGTCGCGCTCGCTGACGGGTGGACGGCCACGGCTCGCACGGCTGAAGAAGTAGCCGTTGGTGGCGTCGATCGCGGCAGAGTAGCGGGCCTCGTCGAAGTCCTGGAACTCGCGCTGCAGGCGCTCCTCGCGGGTCTGCGGGCGCCGGGTGACGTCCGTGGTGCCGAAGCCGAGAGCAGCGTCCATCGCCTCGCCGCGGCGCCGGACTTCGTCGGCGTCGGTGGCCGGCGTGGTCGGGATGGCATCCCGCACACGCTGGTCGGCATTGTCGCGCCGGTCCATCTCCTGGGCGACGCGCGTCTGGTCGGTCTCGGAGAGTCCCTGTCCCCACGCGGCGGCGAGGTCGTCGTCGGTCAGGTCGGTCAGGTCCTCCGGGAGCGTGGCGGCCGGCTTGGGCTGCGGGGTGTCACTGTCGTGCTTGTCGCCGTCCTGGAACAGGTCCCGCATCGCACGCAGGGCCCCGGGCAGCGTGCGCCCTTGGCGGTCGCGCCACTGGGCGATGACGTCCGGGGTGAGCGGCTGGTGCCAGTCGATCGGCTGCCCGTTCGTGTCGGTGGTGATCTCGAACAGGTCGGCGAGGTCTCGGGCGTCGTCAGCGGTGCGTGCGGTCAGGGTGATCTTGCCGAAGCGGCCACCGTTGCGGGCCTGCGCGAACTGCCAGCGCCGCATCCCGTCCGGGGCGGTGTCGTCGGTCCAGGAGACCAGGCCGCCGCCGGAGGACAGGGTGAGCGTCGGGTTGTCGCCGAGCTGCGCGAGGAACGCGCGTCGATCTGGGGTGTTCTCCTCTGCAGTCAGCCGGTCGCCGCGGCGCCACGCGTCGCGGAGGTCGGCGACGGTGCGAGGCGGCGTACGGTCGGGCGCGCCGCCGTCGCGCTTCGCGCTGCCGCTGTCAGTGCCGCTGCTGTCGGTCGCCGACAGGTCGGGGAGGTTGGGCAGGTCGAGCCGGGGCAGGCCAGGGCTGCCCGTTTCGCCGGGGCCGCCCGCGCCGTTGCCGCCACGGTCACTGCGGCGACGGCGACTGCGCCGACGACGCTCAGGGTCGTCTTCGTCGCCTTGGGCGTCCGGCTCCTCGGCTTGGACGTCGTCCTGGTCCCGGTTGGCGTCCGGGGCCTGGGGTCCGCCACCGGGGCCTTCGGGGGCTTCGTCCGGAGCGGCGCCGTCCGCGCTTGTGTCCCGGTCTTGGTGGCGCCGCTGGTCGTCGCCCTGGTCCTCCGGCTGCTCGTCCTCGTCCTGTGGCTCCTCGCCGGGCTGGTTGAGTTCCGGGTTGGGTTCGGTGTCGTCGTCGTGCCGCGCGGGGGTGTTGCTGTCGCGCTCGTCAGCCGACCCGTCGTCGCCGAGGTCGGACGCCGTCTGCCCGTCGTGGCCGTTGATCTCCTCGTCCGGGTACCGAAGCCGGAGCTCGGCGTCGCGGTTGTAGAACCGCTCCTCCCCGTCGTCGGTGACGATCCTGACGCGGCCTCGGCCGGTGTGTCGCGGCGGATCGGCGACCCTGTGCGTGCGGCCGTCAGCGTCGGTGTAACGGTCGCCCTGCGCCAGGTCCTCGGGGCTGCGCATCTGGACGGGGCGCAGGCCGCTGGTGTCGCGGCCCTCGTGGTCGGCGAACATGTCCGGCGTGCCAAAGGCGTCGTCGGGCTGGTCGAGGGGGTTGTTCGGGTCGGCGACGGCGGGGGCCTGCGGCTCCGGTTCGTCGACGTCGAAGAGGCCGCCTTCCGGCTCGGTTGCGGGCTTCTTCGGCTCTGGCTTCGGAGTACGGCCGGCGCGGCGGTCCTTCTCCGCTTCCAGGACGGACATCCGGGTGCGGCCGGCGCCGGTCAGTTCGCCGTCGGCCATCTCCCGCTCCATCAGGGCCACGATCTCGTCGGCGATCTCCTGGTTGGTCATGACGGACGGCGCCTTGGTGCCCTCGGGGCGGATAGCGTCGAGCTGCTGGGCGACTTCATCGCGGTCGAGGGTGACCGCGTCTTCCTGCTCCGGCATGTCCGACACCTCGGTCGTCTCCGGGGTGGTGTCGGCCTCTCGGTCGGCTGGCGGGCGCTCGTCGTTGGTGCCCGCGGTGTCCTGGCCGCTGCCAGAACTAGCGGGCGTCTGCGGCACGTTGCGGTCGCCGTCGTCGCCGGGGGCGCTGCCACGGAGCGAGTCCAGGGTCTGGGAGACCTCCTCGGCGGAGAGGCGGGCGTGATCCTGCTCCGGGGCGTCCTGCTTCCCCGGCAGCTCCGGCTTCTCGGCCCGCTCAGGTTCGGGAAACTTCTCGTCGAAGGTCTCCAGAGTCAGTACGGCGGCGCCGACGGCTGCCTGGAGCGGGATACGGGCCTGGTGTCGATCCTCGACGATCTGACGGCGCTGGGCCTTGGTCAGCTTCTTGTCGAGTTCGCTCTCGTCGATCTCGGGCAACTTGTCGAGGTCGGCGATCCGCCCGACGACGTCGTCCAGCAGGTTGGCGCGGGCCCGCGCATGCTCGATCTGCGGAGTGAGGTCGGCGGCGGCCTGGGCGGACTGCAGAAGGGCTATCTGCTCGTCGAGTTCGGGCAGTCGCGCACGGTCGGCCTGCTGGAGGGCGGGCGCCTTCTCCAGGGCATTGGTGAGCCGGGTGATCATGCCCGAGCCGGCGCCCCGCTTCTTCAGCTCGTCCGGGCCGCGCTCGAAGTCGGAGCGGGCCAGGTCGGGGAAGCCCAGGTGTGCGACGAGCTTGCCGTCCGCGCGCCGCTCGGTACGTACACCAACGTCGAGGCCGCCGAACTGACCCAGGACCTTCCAGGGGCCCATGCCGTCGCGGTCGTGCTCCAGGAGCTGGGTGGTGACCTGCCGATGAAGGGCGGCTGCTGCGTCGCCGCGCTCCGCGTACGACAGCCCGCCGAGGTTCATGGCGAAGGCGTCGCGGACGTCGCGGATGCGGGGAAGGGCTTCTTCGCGGCGGATGATGCTGGCGCGGGTGTCTGCGAGTTCCTTATCCAGATCGGCCAGGGTCTCTTGGCGGCGCACGCGCTCAGCGGCCTCGTTGTGCTGGTCGATCTCCAGGTCACGCAGGAGGCGGCGGGCCTTCATGAGCTGACTCATGTAGGGGTTGCCGCCGATCTCGGCTTCCATCGTCTCGTAGTCGGGGTAGTCGACGTCGAGTTCGGTGACGGTGTCGCGGGTGTCGCTGTCGGCCATCTCCGGGCGCTGGATGTCGACCAGCCCCTCCGCCTTGGACGCGACGAACCCGGCCTTCCAGCCGTCGAGGGAGCCCTTGGTCGCGAAGATGTCGATCTCGACTTCCGCGTTCTGGTTGCCGTAGCGCAGGATGCGGCCGTTGCGCTGCTCCATCTGCGCGGCGCCCCAGTCGAGGTCGACGTGGGTCAGGCTGACCATGCGGTTCTGGGCGTTCATGCCGGTACCGGCGACGCTGCTGGAGCCGATGAGCACGGCTATCTCGCCGTCGCGCGCCTTGCGGAACAGTTCGGCCAGTTCCTCGGGCTTGCCCGTCTTCTTGTGGTCCTGGACGAACGCGATCTTCTCTGCCGGGATGCCGCCTGCGACCATGAGCCGCTTCAGCTCGGCGTACGCGTCGAAGCTGCCGCGGTTGTTGCCGCCCGGCACACCCTCGTTGAGAAAGATCATCTGGAGGGCGCCGGGAACCGGGTGGTCCTCGGTGCTGCCGTAGTACGTCTTGTAGACGCGGCCTTTGTGCTGGTGGTAGCGCTCGACGTGCTTGGTCGCGACGGCGGCGAGCTTGTTGCCCGCCGGGGCCTTGGCGTCGACGAGCCGCGGGTCCAGTGCGACGGACGTGCCCTCGTTGGACACGGCGAGCATGTTGTCCTGCGAGCGGTCGACGTCGCCGTTGTGGATCGCGCGGCCGCGGGCGACGAGCCCCTTCAGCCGGGCCGTCTGGTCCTTGGTCGGGTCGACCATGACCAGGTTGGGGCCACCGTTCGCGACCTTCGGGCGCGGGATACCGACGTCGTCAGCACGCTTGGTGTCCGCGACCAGGCCCCACATCGTCTTCATCGCACGGCGGTTGTGGAACTCGGCGAACCGCTCGACGATCCGCAGGCCCGAGCCGTCGGGGGCGTTCTCTACGCGGAGGGTCTTGCGGCCGAACGTCGCGGCCCACAGGTCCGGGGCCCCGGCCTTGTAGGAGTCCAGAACCCACGGGGCCGCAAGGGCGAGCATGGTGAACTGCTCGGTGATCGAGTTGGACAGCGGCGTGCCGGTGGCCAGGGTGACGGTGGCGCGGCCGGCGCGGCGACGGTGCAGGTCGGTGAGCTTCTGATGCAGGTCGATGCCGCGGATCGATGCGGGGTCGCCGCCGCCTTCACGGGAGCGGAAGCCGACGCCTTTGTACCGGTGGGCCTCGTCGATGACGGCGTAGTCGAATCCGAGGTCGTCCCAGTACGTCTGGCCCGGCGTGCGCATCGGCGCCGCGTTCTTGCTGATCTTGTTCTGGACCGTCGCGATCCGCTGCTCGATCTTGGCGACGATGAACGGGTGATCCGGGTTGGTCGCGTCCTCGTACTGCCGGTCGAGCTGTTCCCGCAGAGCCTCCAGCTCGCGGAACTCGTACTCTTCCTGTGCCTCTGGCGACATCTTGATCGAGCCGAACGCGGGCTCCGTGAAGATCACCAGGTCCGGCTTGTTGGCGCGAAGCCACTCGAGTGTGCTGTCGCGGCGCCCGTCGGCGAGGTCCCCGCTTGTGATCAGGTAGATCTCGGCGTTGGGGTACAGGAACCGGGCCTCGTCGTACCACTGCTGCGCGAGGTGGTCGGGGACGACGGCGTACGGCTTCTCGATCTGCCCGGACGCCTTGAGCGCCTGGGTGCCCATGACGAGCGTGGACGTCTTGCCCAGCCCGACTTCGTGAGCGAGGACCACCGACCGCTCGAACTGCATTCGGGCTGCGCCGGAGAGCTGCCAGGCGTGCGGGGTGCGTTCCGGTGTGAAGCCGTCCAGGGACGGGCTCATGCCGTCGTATGAACGGACGACGTGCCCGTTCATGATCTTGTTGTAGGAGTCGGTCAGCCGCGTGAGCCGGTCGGCGTTGGCCGTGGCGTACTTCGCGAATTCCGACCGCATCTGGTCGGCCTTCTGCCGGACCAGGCGTGACGTTTCTTCATCGACGTCTCGACGCTTGTCGTCGCGGTAGATCGTGAGCGAGCCGTGGCCGAGGATCGCGCGGGCGATCTCGACCGCGTTCTTGCCGCGGGTGCCCTTCTTCTCGTCGGCCGCGACGCCGTACATGACGTTGTTGGCCTGCGGGACCTTGCCCGTGTAGAGCATCCAGCCGTAGCGGTCGTCGTGCGCGACGCGCAGCGTCTTGTCGCCCAGGTACTCGCGCAGGAACCCTTGCAGCAGCTCAGGCGGCGTCCAGTGCGCGCCCATCTCCGGAGTGAACTCACCGATCGTGCGGTCGGCGGGCTGCACCGCTTCGAGCGCGGAGACGTTGACGGCGAACGCCGGGTCCATCTCGGCGGCGCGGCGGGCGGCGGCCAGCTTGTCGCGGACAGGACCGGACAGGTAGGCGCCGGCCAGCTCCAGGCGCCCGGTGGACGGGTCGGTGAAGACCTCGCTGCCCAACGCCCGGACCGCATCCTGCGGGTCCATGCTCAGCAGGCGGGCGATCTCGCCGAGGTCCACCTCGCCGGTCGCGGCGACGACCGCGGACAGGGCCGTCTTCGGGTCATCGGTCCGGTCGAGCGGCTGCCGTCGGGCGGCAGCGCGTTCGGTGAAGACGCGGCTCAGGATCGGTTCCTGCTTGTCGGCGTCCCACCGCTCCAAAGCGAGGACCGATCCGGCGTCCGGGTCGGAGCGGAAGTAGCCCCACGCGGTCGGCGTGCGCTCCTCCGACCCGTCCGGACGGGTGCCCGTCTTCATGCTGCGGAACTGGCCCGGCTTGGACAGCGGCCCGTACTGCTCGACGTACGCGGTGTGCAGGTCGCGGAGCTGGGCGCGCAGCTTCTCGGCGCGCTCGTCCTCGTCGTTCTTGCGATCCAGCGCCCGCAGTTCGGCCGCTACGTCACGAAGCTGCATCAGGGCGCGGAGCTGGTCACCGCGGCCGTCGGACGGCTCGACGGCGACGGGGTTGCCGCCGTTGACGTGCTGGTAGAGCTTGCCGTCGTCGCCTTCGTAGAGGCGGCCGGTCCAGTCGTTGGCGTGCTTCTCCCGCGCGGTCTGGAGGAACACGGGCGTCCGGTTGTCCCCATCAGGGTGCGGCTCGTAGCTGCGGCCGTCGGCCTTCGCCTTGTGGGCGATGCCCTTCAACGCGTCCCGGAGCTGGTCCGCGGCCTTGGCTGGGTTGCCCTTGACGGTCCGGCGTGGCCCGTACGGGGACGACTCGGTTGTCAGGTCGCCGAGAACGTGCTCGGGGTGCGCGGTGAAGTAGGCGTTGACGTGCTCGCGAACGTTCCCGATCTTCCGTTCGGGCGCATTCAGCCACGAGGTGTCGCCCGGCTCGTCACCGTCGGCGCGGCGACGGAGTACGAGGACGTCGGTGACGACGCTGGTGCCGGCGTCGTTGAAGACGCCGGACGGCAGGCGGACAGCGCCGATGAGGTCGCCGTACTTGGCGATCTGCTGGCGGGCCTTGTCGCTCTTGGAGTCGAGGGTGTGCCGGGAGGTGATGAGCAGGGTGATGCCGCCCGGTCGCGTCAGCGCGAGTTCCTTGGTGATGAACCCGTTGTGCAGGGACTCGGCGGGGTACCGCTTGTCGCCGAACGGCACCGAGGCGAAGGGGACGTTTCCGATGCTGGCGTCGAATGTTCCGGGCTGGGCGTCGGTCTCGGCGAAGTTCTCGTTCAGGACGTTGGTGTCCGGGTAGATCGCCTTCGCGATCCGTGCGGTCGTCGGGTCCAGTTCGATGCCAGTGAGGCGGGCGCCCTCCGGGGAGACGCCGAAGAAGGTGCCGGAGCCGGACCCCGCCTCGAGGACGTCTCCGTGCTCAAACCCGAGCGCCTTCAGGCCGTCCCACATCGCCTCGGCGATGGGCTGCGGCGTGTAGTGCATCGACAGCGTGCCGCGCCGGGCCTGCTGCCACTCCAGCGGCGTCAGCTCGTTGGAGAGCATGGTGCGCAGCTCGCGATACTCCGCCCAACGAGCATGGTCCTGCGCGAACTTGCCGTACCGGGCGCCGCCCTGCTGGTAGCGCGGCTCCTTCTCGTTCGGCTCCGACGCGAACATGATCGGAACCGAGCCCCACCCGGTCCAGCGGGCGAGGGTGACCTTCTCCTTCTCGGTGGCTGGGCGGTTCTCCGCCTCCAGCCGCTTCAGGACGCGGATTGCCTCGACGTTCGCCGCGGCGCGCTGGATCGGCCCCTTGGTGGCGGCGTCGGCCGGGTTCGGCCGGAAGCGCGGTGCTACATGTCGTACACCGCGTCCTTCAGCGCCTGCAGATCCCGCATCTCCGGACTGAGCTCCGGCGTCTCCTCGGCCTCCGGCTCCGGCTCCGGCAACAGCTCCCGCAACACCATCGCGGTCGCGTCCGCCCTGATCTGCTTGATCTGACCCGCCCGAGCCTCGTACTCCGTCGCCGCCGGCACGGTCTGCTCCAGCGCCTCCTCGGCCGCCAGAATCGCCGTCTCGATCTCCCTGCCCTTGTTCAGGAAGAACGTCTCCGGATCGGTCATCTCCGCCAGCTCCCGCGGCCGGTGCCGCGTCCAGTGATCCCTGGCCACTTGGCTGTAGATGCTCACCATCAGCCCCTTCATCCGTTCCCAATGCCGCGCGCAGGGCTGCCTGCTGCGCCTCGATCTCTTCGCGGGAGATGACCTTGCGGTCGTCGTCCCCGCCATCCCTACTTACTGCGGTGCGCTGCGCGTCGATCCCGTGCAGCGCAGCGTTGATGGAGGCCAGCCGGGAGCGGGCCTTCGACCTGTCCGACGAGTCCAGTTCGCGATCGGAGGCCCGCAGCATCATCTCGCGGGACAGTTCCTCGGTGACGCGGTGGAACTCGGCGAGCAGTCCCTCGGGCACGTCCAGGTTCGCGCCCTTGCCGATCTTCCCTGTGATCGGGTTGGTGCTGTCCGACCAGCCGTAGCCGTGGCCCTTAAACAGGCCGTAGAGGGTCTGGCGTTCCTTGCTCGCCGACGAGAAGGAGTCGGCGCGGCGGGAGGACTGGTACAGCTCGAAGAACATCTTCGGCACCCACACGCGGCGCACCGATCCGTACAGGCGCACGGGCTCCGTGTCCGGGTCGCTGTCGTAGTTGTCGACGAGCGCGGCCAGGGCCTCGGTCATGCTCGGGAACGCGCCGAGGTGGCCGCCGTGGCGCTGGCGCTGCGCGTTCCACCCGGCCTTGTGGCCGCCCGCGTAGGGCGAGTTGTGCTCGTGGTACGAGACCTGGCCGTAGCTGTTTCCGTCGACCTGGACGGAGATGCCGTAGGAGCTGGTGAGCGGGTTCTCGCGGGTGTCTGCCCGGTTGACCTTCTGCTCCCGGCCCTCGGCGCCGCGGCGGTTCTGCTCGTCGAAGAGGGCCTTCAGCCGCTCCTCCAGAGCTTCCCTCTCTCGTCCGCTGGCGAGGTTCCGGTTCTTGTGGAGGTCGCGGAACGCGTTGTCCAGGTCGCCGTTGCTGAGCCCGGCCGGGTCGGGGCCGTTGCGGTAGACGTTCGCCTTGCGGTTCTGCCGCTCCTCATACACGGCGCCCCGGCGGGCGGACAGGATCTCGTTCTGCTCCGGGCTCAGGCGCCGCAGGCGGTGGGGCAGGCGCAGGAACTCCTTCTCCAACGCGTCGTCGTCGAGGTCCTGGACTGCGGGGCGCTGCTGGATGGCACGGAGCTTGCGGGTCTGCTGCTCAGTCTCGGCGTCGGCCAGGCGCTCGGTCACCTGGTTCCACAGATCCCGCTCCGGGGCAAGGTCTTCTTCCCCGTGGATCGTGCCCGACGGCTTGTGTGTGCGCTCCCGCGACTCCAAGTCCTTGATGTGCGCGGCGAGTTCTTCATCGGTCAGGTTCTGCGGGTTCCCGGCCTGGTCGACGCGTTCGGTGGTACGGCGGCGACGGTCGGCGTACAGAGCCCGTTCGTCCTCAGTGAGGCGCTCGCCTCGGCGGGAGCCGTACGTGCCGCGGTCGCGCTCGGAGCGGCTGATGGCCTGGGCAAGGTCGTCGTCGCTCATCGCGGCCGCGCGGTCCTGCGGGCTCGGCTTCGGAGCCTGGGGCTCGTCGCGGCTCGTCTCGTCGCTCTGTGCGATGCGGCGTCGGTCGAGTTCGGCTTCAACCTTCTGCAGGGCGGCGCGCGCCCGCTGCTTGCGAGCCGGGGTCGTCGCGACCTGGGCGTGGATCTTGAGGTTGTCGCGGTGTTGGCGCAGGTCCGCCTCGGGCATCGCTCGGAGCTTCTTGGTGTCCTCGTCGAGCTGCTCCGCCTCTCGGGCGCCCGCGTTGTTGCGATCTTCGTCGGTGACGCGCACGTTGCGGCCCTGCCGGACGAACGCGGCGAGGATGTCGGAGGCCTTGCGGTCGCGGGTCTCCGGCTTCCACTGGGTGCCCGTGACTCGGGCCTTCTGCATCGGCGACCAGGCCAGCTTTCCGGCGGCGCCGACGGCGCGGTCATCGCGGACGTCGTTCTTGATGGTGCCGCGCACCGCGAGGATGCGCTTGCCCTTGTGGGTGGTCCACGCCAAGTGCACGTGGTCGGCCTGGTCCGGCTGGCTGGTGGCCAGGTGGTGGCGGGCGATGATCTGGTCAGCGATGTTCGCGTTGCCGCCGATGGGCACGTAGACGCCGTCGACCGTGGCGTGCCGATCGCTGTAGCCACCGACGACGGAGGCAATGCGCGCGCCGTCCGGGCCGTACACGGTAACCGGCCCCGGATTCCAGGAGGTCGCCCAGTAGCCGGGCACGCCGTCGACGGGTTCGGCGTCCTCCGGCACGCCTGCCGGCCGTTCGTCGGCCGCAGCCTCCGGGGTCTCCTCCGACTGCGGCGCGGCCTCGGGCTCGGAGGAGGTCTCCGGCTCGTCTTCCGGCGCGCCCTGGTCCTGATCGCCTGCCTGCGCGTGCTCCGGGATGTCGGGTGCGGAGGTCGGCTCCGCAGGAGTGTCCGCCTTCGGGGCCTGGTCCTCTTCATCGCCGAAGGGGCGGCGGCGCAGGGTCTCGGCGAGCCGGTCGGTGGCGATGCTGTGCTTGGGCGGGTGCTCCTGGTCCCACAGGGCGCGGGCGGCCGTCCACTCCTGGATGTAGTCGCGGCCCTTGACGGAGCGCCACGTGCGGCGGCTCTCGGCGAACTCGGGCGCGGAGAAGTCGAGGACGTTGCCGTTCTTGTCCTGGAGGGCGCCGACGATGTGCTCGGCGAAGCCCTTGGCGTCCGCCTGGCGGTCGAACCACCACGGCATCCGCTGTCCGGTGGCCGTCGCGTACAAGTACCAGTCGCCCTCCTCACGGCGGGCGACGAACTGGCCGGCACCGACGAGCTTGAGGCGCTGCTCCTTGACGAGGCTGTCCAGGTCGCGGGCACTGCTTCGGTTCTGCTCACTGCCAGAAGCGCGCAGAGCCTCGGCTCGCTGGGTCCAGTTGTCGCGGACCTGCTGGAGCGTGGTGAACCGTCCACGGCTCTGAGTGCGCTGCCGCTTGGGCGCCGGAGCCTGCACGTCGTTCGTGCGGGAGGCGTGGAAGTCTCGGACGGCGCGGCGGATCGCCTGCTCGGCGTCCTCGCCCTTGGTGGAGCGCCAGGTCCGGAACCAGGTGCCGATATTGGGATCAGAAAAGTCGATCGGCTCGTTGAACTCGCCCGGCATGATGTGCCCGTTGCGGACGTGCTCGTTGATGTACTCGGCCGCGCCTTCGGCTTCCTGGCGGGTGGCGAAGTCACCGACGTCGAGGTAGCCGCCGGTGCCGGTCGAGGTCAGGTACCAGCGGCCGTTGGCGTCGTCGCGGGTGGTGACGAGTCCGCCGGACGGGGTGATCTGCAGGTCCTCGTCGCCCGCGAGGCGGCGCAGGGCCGGAGCGTTGGCGCCGGGCTGCTGAGCCAGGTCGAGGAAGTGCCGGCGCACCGCGGCGGTGTCCTCGTAACGGGCTCCGGCGCGGGCCTTGCGGTTCGGCAGGGCGTCGGTGTCGACGTCGTGGTGCCCGTCCTCGGGCTCGTCCTGGTCGTCGCCCTCGGGGCCGTCACCTTCGTCGTCGCCGATGTCGTTGCCTTCGTCATCAGCATCGTGCGGCTTGTCGGGGGTGTCCGGGTCGCCCTGGTCGTCGCGGGACAGACCCAGGCCGCGCCTCTCGTCCTGCTCGCGGCGGGCGTCCTCGGCCTCGACCTTCGTCTGGTTGGAGGTGGGGGCGCTGCCATCGGGCCGGGCCACCATCGTGATCCAGCGGGCGCTGGTGCTGTGTCGCCGCCCGGTGTAGGTGCCATCGGCCGCACGGTCCTGCACGAGGACGCGGTCGCGTGGAAGGGCTCGGACGACGCGGGCGAGCTTCCCCGACCACAACCGAGCGACACCGCCGGTCTCGATGAACCTGCCCTTCGAGTCCCGAGGGTGCAGGGCGGGGTTCCATGGCCGTCGCGCGGACTTGGTCTCACGGGCGCGACTCAGCCGGTTCGAGATGGCGGTGCGATTCAGCATGGCGCGGACCATGCACACCGCAGGTAGTTAGGGTCGCGTGCTAACCCGAGAAATCGCATGGCTGCGGGCGGGGCGCCACACCTAAAGTCGACAGACGTGACCTACAAGTTTGGCCCCAACAAGCAGTGCATCAAGCGGGTGCGGGCGATCACGCCGGCCCTCATCACGGCGGCCGCCGACACGGTGGCCGACGGCGTCGAGATTCCCGTGGAGCACGCCGACATCTTCCCCACCATGCTTGGGTGGTGGCGCTTCGCGAATCGTACGGCCGAGGGCACGCTTCTGCTCTTTGACAAGGGGTTCTCGGCCGAGGCCATGCCCATGATGCGAAACCTCATCGGGCACGCCTACGCAATGAACTGGCTCCTGGACAATGGGGCCGCCGGTATGCGGGCACTCCGCGCGTACACGGAGGACGGCCAGCAGAAGCTGGCGGACGACGTGAACACCTTCTGGAAGTTGGCGGAACCGGTCAAGGTGGACGTGACGCCGGTGGAGTTCGCCGACGCAGCTGACGAGAGGCTGCACAAGAAGCTCGTGGGCGAGCTGAAGAACTTCCGCGACCTGCTGATCGCGTACGGCACCCCCGCGATGTACCCGATCTACCGGCATCACTCCACGTACGCGCACACGACGGCGCAGACGGCCTCCGCGTACGTCTCCGAGCGGGACGGGCGTCTCGGCTATCACTCCACCGCCCAGCATGAGACGGCCTCTGACGTGGTGTGGGTGCCGGTGGCACTGATTCAGGCAGCGAAGGCCGTCAGTCCTTTGATCAAGGGTGATCCGATGCGGAAGGTGGTGGAGCATGCCATCGGTGATCTCGGTATCCCAGATGATGTGTTTGACTTCCAGCGCGTCGTCAAGAAGGGGCGCGTCACATCGTCTCCGTGAGGATGTGGGTGGCGAACCAGCCTGAGAAGCCGAACCAGCCCACCGCGAAGAGGGCTCGTCCCGCCTTGCTCGTGCGAGTCCGGAACAGACGGCGGACGTTCTCGGAGAGGGTGTCGCCATCACGCTTGTTGGCCAGGGCGATGCCCTCAGCGACGGCGAACACGGCGGTCCAGGTGATCCATACATAGGCCCACATGGTGGGTCACTCCTTGGGGTCGGTGGCGTAGTGGAGGCGGCATCGGCAGTTGACCGTGAGGGCGATCGGGGCGAAGGGGTCGCCGGGGTAGCGCAGGGTGGAACCGTCGACCCTGTATGAGACGCCGACGGGCAGGGTCGTGCCGCTCACCTCTCGATGGGCGGGCCGTACGTGGGGGTCGTTGCGCGTGACCCAGGTCCGAAGAACGGCGGGGCTGGCGCTCTCCGCTGCGGCGTCAGCCGCGCCGTTGACGGTGGCGATAGCGCAGGACTCGGCGAGCAGAGCGATGAACTTCGCGGAGCGGGTTCGGTAGAACTCGCTAACTGTGGCGGCGAGTTCGTTGAGCGTGGCGTCCCCGGCCTGGGCCACGTCTAGGGCGACGGCGAGGTCTGCGAGCAGTGCGGCGACGGCACGTCCGGCCATGGCCGTGGCGGCGAGTGCTGCAGCGGTGGCGCCCGGCGGCACGGAGGACACGCCAGTCAGATTCGTGCTGAGGGCCACCGCGGTTGTGGTCGCGGTCTGCTGGAGGATCGGCGTCAGGGTATTGGTGGTCTCCTCCTCCCAACGCGCCGCACCAACGACACGCGCCCCGTCGATCGGGGCGTCACCGCGGCGAGTATCGGTGTCGCCGTCCGGCTCCCAGTAGCGTGTGCCTTTTCTGGTCTTGGGCGCGTGAAGACGGGCGGTGATCACGCCTTCCTGCCTCGCGAGGAGTGCGGCGAGCGCGGCCGTGATGGCGGCTGTGGCCGTGTCGAAGTCCTTCTCCCTGACCTCGAACCCAGTGTCGCGCGGCAGTTCCTTGCGCTCCATACCGGAGCGAGCGGCGTCGACATCCGTCGCAGCTTCTCCGGCGCTCGGCTGTACGACGGAGGCGCGTGCGGACGCGACATCCTCGGCGGCGTCACCGGGCAAGGTGAGGGGCACGTTGTCGCGAGCCTGCTCGACGGCGGTCGCGGCGGAGTCTCCTACCGTGCCAGTGCCTGATGCGACACGAGCAGCGTCGACGTCATCAGCAGCGGTTCTCTGCTCCTGCCCTCGGGCGTCGGCTACTGCGTCCGCTGCGGACCCGCCCTCGGCGCCGGACGGCGCGATGGCAGAGGGCGGCCCACCTGTTCCCGGCATCCCCAGCCCGCCTCCGGCCGCTGGGTCCTGAGCGACACCAAGCGCGGCTGCGTCCTCCTCACTCGCTGGAACGGGCGCCTTCTGCGGGCTGATCCACAGAGCACGGGTGTGAGGCACGTTGAACGGACGGCGCCCCGCGATCTCCCGGTACTCGTCGACCGTGATGAGTCCCGCGTTCCACTCGGCGCGGGCTTCTTCCCGGCGTTGGCGGCGGGGGAACTCGAGGGCTTCGACGGTGCTCGTGTTGAAGCGGAGCGACCAGCCGTCGTCCAGGTCGAGGTCGAACGCGGAGGCGAGCAGAGCCAAGTGCGGCAGTTCGGTGTGCTGCCAGAAATTCCACTCTTCTCGGTCGGCATTCGCATACGTCCGCTCGCTCGCGTTGCCGACCACGGACTCGGGCACGCCGAACGCCGACAGGATCTCGTCCTTCGCCGTCTGCGCCAGCGTCTCGTAGTTCATGTCGCGCGGACGGGTGCTGGTGTCCACGTAGTTGAGGCCACCGGGGCCGCTGCCGACCACGACGGTTTCGCCGGCATGCTGCGCGCCGGGAGCGAGCCGTTGTTGAATCCGGTCGATCTCGCGCTGGTCCAAGCCGTCGACGTCGATGCCCACGATCCCCGAGGGGCGCGCGTCGTTATCAATGAAGTTGATGTTGTAGGTCCGGGCCTTCACGTCCAGGTCGACGGACAGGCCAGCAGCTTCCAAGGGGGTGACGCCGCAGAACGGATCGGTCGGGTGCGGATCTCTCAGCCACACGACACGGCTGGGGTCCAGCTCCCGGACCCGACCGTCGTACGTCGTGAACTCAAAGTGTGAGACGTAATCGCCATGAGGATCGGGAATCGGCTCGACTCGGTTCGGCGGCAGCAGATCGAGCCGGGTGATGGTTCCGCCGCGGGACCGCGTGATCTCGACGAACGCGCCCTTCTTGGACAAGAGGAGCTGAGCGCTCAGCCGCTTCTTGAAGACGGTGGCCCGCTCCAGCGGGTTGGCCTGGACGTTCAGGACATGCAGCAGCGGGTGGTCGGTGAGGGTTTCGGCGAACTGGCGCTCGTCGCCGCCCCGTCCGATCTCCACGGCGAGCGATCCAGGGTGCTTGGAGATCGCCTCGACCGACTTGAAGGTCCAGATACTGCGCTCGTAGCCTTCCTGGATCACACGGTCCAAGTCCCAGCCCGCGGCCCGGCTCTCGGTGCCCCACACCGTGGTGGTGCCCGCGTACGTCATGGAGACGTAGGAGTTACCGATGGGCCCGGCGGACTTCTCTTCGAGCGGTGCGGCGGTGCGTGGGACGAGGAGTCGGCGGAGGCCGGGCAGGAACTGGCGCGGCATCAGGTTCCCTCACTGGCCAGCCATACGCCCGTGGCGCAGAGGGCCGCGCCGACTTCGATCCAGCCAAGGGCGGGGAAGTACGCGAAGGCGCAGCCGACCGTGGCCGCGGAGATGGCGGCGATGATGAAGAGGGCGACGGTGCGAGAGCGCTTCGTCTTGGGCGGCGCCACGAAGTGGAAGGCCGCAAGGGTGCCCGCGGCGGCCACGGTGGTGCTCAGAACAGGGTGTACGGCACCCAGAGCGACGAGTATGACGAGGACGCCGGCAGCGGTGAGGAGGAGTCCGGCGGCTTCGCGGGCAAGGCTCCGTGGCGAGGGTGACTCAGGCGGTGTACTCACAGCGCGCACGATGGGCGCGGGGTGCGATTAGTGTCGCGTCCTCGCTCATGGGCCGGTCACCGAGGACGGCTGACCCCGGCCATGTAGGCACTGATGCCGCGCCGCTGGACCATCTCGCCAGGGATGATCTTGGCGCCCCTCGGGGGCGGAGGCAGCTTGCGCTTCTTCCTCGTCGACTGATCACCGCCAATGAGGTGGCGATTGTCTACCTTCTCCTCGCAGTCCCGTCCCTTCACCTCGTCGTACGGGCGGCGGCAGCCCTTGCAGTACACCTCCAGGGCGTCCACGCGCTGACCTGCGGCGGTCTTGAAAGAGCCGCGGAAGTCTGCGATGGACGCCGTGCGCGGCTCCACCTGGATCTCGGCAGCGACGACCCAGGTGTGCGAAAGGTCCGCAGGCGCCTCAGCGGGCTCGGGCGGAGGCTCGGGAAGTGCCGCTTTGGCCTCCGCCTTTACCACAAGCGTCGGCGCAGGCGTCGGCCTCGACGGGAACAGAGGTTCCTGCCAGAAGGCCCGGCCTGTCGCCGATGAGAGGGGAGCGGTAGCAGTCGTCACCCATTCCTCCGCGTCTCTGGGGTGATGGGGTTGACACAAGGGCCAACCCCTTTCTCTACAGCGCGGAACGTCGAACAGGCTTGATCTGTTACAGCTCCCCTCTCTTGGCGACCTACCAGGCTTGCAACTCGGTTTGGACCAGGGCATGGGCCTCGTCCCCGTACACCGCACCCTGCGCCAGCAGCTCGAAGGCCCTGCTGTAGGTGGTGACCTGCTCGGGGTCGGTGTGGGTCGGGGTGTCCGCGAAATTCTCGATCTCGACGCGTGCGCCGTCGAAGATCGAGAAGCTGTTGCCGGGGTAGATGTCGAGCTGCGCGCGGTCGGGGATCACACCGAGCGTGAGTCCCGTGAGGTCGAACGATTCGAGTAGGCGCCCAAGTTGGCCGCGCATGACGGAGGCTCCGCCGATGTTACGCCGGAGGGCGGATTGACCGAGGAGCACCTGATAGGTGCGGTCACCCGTGCCAATGAGTTCCGCGCGGGCGGTCCGGGCAGCAACGCCGGCCTCGATGTCGTCGGGGAAGCCGTGGAAGTTGACCACGAGTCGCAGGATGGCCCGTACGTAGTCCGGAGTCTGGAGATTGCCCCAGACGATGTTCTGGCAGTAGTGCCGCGAGTCCTTGGTCTGCCGAACGAGATCGAGGAATGCCTCTTGCGTCGGACCCATGCCCTCCTGGTGCAGTTCCGACCAGGACTTCGACGGGTCGGTGGACGTCGTCATAGTTCAGAGCCCTTCACGAGGTGCGATTGGCTGGCTCTCTGGCGCGGAGGCGTTCGGTGGGGCGTAGGGGGTGAAGTGGGCGGGGGGACAGTCGATCGGGAGGTCGGACCGCCAGGCAGACAGAATCTGGGCGCTGCACTCGAACAAGTCCTGCTGAGGAAGGCTGTCGAGGGGCCACCACTGCCAGTCACCGACGCTCTCGTCTCGTTGCGTGGAGGGTTCGCCCTGCCAAGCGGTCACGATCGCGCTTACGGTGATGCGTACGACGTCGCCGACGTGATCGAGGAGCGTGCCGAGTAGGACCACATCCTCGGGTCGGGCAATCAGTCCGGTCTCTTCGAAGAGTTCGCGGACCACGGTGTCCTGCAGAGTGCAGTCGATTGACTCCACGCTTCCACCGGGCAACTCGATCGTTCCACGACGGTGTCGCCCCAAGAGGAGACCCTGCTCGCCGAGGACGATGGCACCGACCCCCACGGCTGCGTGCGGGGCCGGTGGGCGAGTTGTGCGTGGGCGGCTCGGGATGCGTCGCCGGGCCCGAATGAGCTGGTGGACAACGGGGTTGTTGTCGTCGGGTGCGGCAAGGAGCTGGATGTTGGTGACGGCGAATCCAGCATCCGTGAGCAGGTCTTCCCAGAGCTGCGGGGTCAGTACCCAGCACTGCACAGGAAGAGGTGGGTCCTTGCGCAGCAGCACCTCCTGATGGCGCGGTGCCACGGTGTTGACGGGGCCTTGTTCGTTCATGTCCGTGTGCAGAACGGAGAACACGAGCGGGGCGCCAGCGCGTAGGCCGTCGCGCAGGGCAGGCAAGGAGACGTGCGGGTCGATGTACGCGAGGGTGCCGATGGCGTACGCCGCGTCGTACGGCTCGGCGTTCTTCAGGTGATCCAGGACGTCGCCGTGCAAGAAGCGGACTCTGGGCTCGGCGGTGAACCGGTCGGCAGCGCGGCGGTGTTGGGTCGGCGACTGCTCGATTGCGGTGACGCGGGCGCCGTGGACACGTGCGAGGTGAACGGCATGGTGGCCTGCGCCGGAGCCGATGTCGAGCACGTGCTTGCCCGCGATGTCGCCAAGGGCTTCGGCTCCCGGGCCTACGCCTGCCCACGGTCCCCAGGTGAGCTGTTCCGGAACTGGTGGCTCGTAGGCGCGGTCGAGCTGGCGCTGACCGTAGATGGTCCAGCTCTCGGCGTTGACCGAGTGGGCGCTCAATGTGTTGCCCCTTTCGAAGGGCTGGGGTTTCGGGGTCATGGGCGCAGGGCGAAGCAGCTGAAGGAATCGTCGATCTGCGTCACGTCTGCACGCGACCAGCCGCTGGTGAGAAGTTTCTCCGCCGGCGCGGTGATCGCCCAAGGCTCGGGAGTGCCACCCCGATTCCGGTGCACGGATGTGGCCACCCAGAAGATGCCGCCGGGGGCGAGGAGCTGCCGCACCTGGGACAGGAAGGCGGGCTTGTCCGAAACCCAGCGGTAGACCAGACGGCAGGTGATCAAGGAAAATGCAGGTTCGGGCAGGCCACTAGGGTCGTCTTGGGCAAAGTCGAATGGCCGGAAGTCCAATGTGGGGTGCGCGTCACGGGCGAGGGCGACGGCGCTGGGTGCGCAGTCGATCCCGGTGGGACGGTAGGCAAGCTCGGCGAGGCAGCGCGTCAGGGCACCCGTCCCGCAGCCGATATCGAGTGCGGGCCGACCGCGCCCGTGTCCTACTTGCCGAAGCAGTGCTTCACGTTCAGGCCGGTTGATGCCTCGGTAGTGGCGGCCCGCCTGCCACAACTGCTCCCAGTACGCAGCCGCGTTGTGTGTCTCGGTCTCCGTATCGGTCATCAGCTTGCCCTCGCAGTGCCCGTAGGGGTGGTGCTGCCAGCCTCGTGTGCAGGCTCAGCCTGGGGCAGGTCTCGGGCGGCGATGCGCTCCATGTGCCGTTCGAACACCGCCTGGGCATTGGGGTTCATGCGGATCAGGGCGACCATGCCGGTCGTGATCACGTCGCAGACCTCGGACTCGACGTCGTCCCAGGTGTGGGAGTGACCCTTGCGGGGGTTCTGCCCCATCGCCCCGATCACGGCTTCCGCGACTTCGCCCGCTTCTTCCTGGATCTTGAGGAGCTGGAGCAGGATGCGTTGCTCGCGAGGCAGGTCGGAATGGTCTTCCAGACGGCCGGCAAGGCGGGCGATTGTCTTCCAGGTATCAGTCATGCGCGTCTCGCTTCCGAGTACGTGGGAGGAGGGGAACGATTCCATGCCGGTATGGGTCATCGGTCCTGGGCCAGAGCCACGAGCTCGGCGAACAAGCCACCGGAGCTGACCAGGTCCTCGTACTCGCCGTGCTCGATAACTCGGCCTTTGTCCATGACAAGGATGCGGTCGGCGAGGCGGGTGTTTTCCAACTGGTGCGTGACCACGATCGTGATGCGGTCGGCGGCGCCGCGTTTGATCTTCTCGAAGATCTGATGCTCACCCCGGGCGTCCATTTGAGAGGTGGGTTCGTCCAGGATGAGCAGGTCAGGGCGCCTGTAGATCGCGCGAGAACAGGCCAGGCGCTGCCACTGCCCACCGGAAAGTTCGGCGCCCCCGAAGACTTCCCGGGCAAGCAGCGTCTCGATGCCGTCCGGCAGCGCCTCAACCGCCTCTCGCATGCCTACGGCGTCGATCGCGTCCCATACAGGCAGGTCGTCGCGGGTACGGGGCTGCCCGAGGGTGACGTTCTCGCGCACGCGCAGCGGCCATTGGGCGAAGAGCTGCGGCACGAGCCCGGTACGGGCCCAGACGCTGTTCTGGTCAAGGGTGGCGAGGTCTGCGCCGTTCCACAGAACACGACCCTTGTCAGCCAGGTAGATGCCAGTGATCAATCGCAGGAGGGTGGACTTGCCGCTGCCGTTCTCGCCGACGATGGCCAGGATCTCGCCGCGGTGCAGAGAGAGGGATACGCCGTCGACGGCCGGGCTGTTCTTGCCGGGGTATTGGTAGACCACGTCGTCGATCCGGATTTCCTCCACGGTCGCGGGGGCAGGCAACTCGCCGCGCTGCGGGGCACGTTGAGCGGCATCGTCGAGGAACGTCTGCATGTCGGTCAGATAGAGGCTGGTGTGGAACAGCGCCGCCCCGTTGATGATCACCTGGGAGAGCGCTGCGAGGGTGGTTTGAACGGCGACGACCGCGGTCGCGGCAATGGCGAGTTCGATGCGTCCCGTGGTGGCCAACCAGGCGAGGGCGGCCCAGGCCAGAAGCAGGAAGGCGCCGCCGACCATCGAGGACAGCAGGGTGATGCGCAAGGTGCGTGGAGCGGCGCTCAGCAGACGGCGGTCGATGCGCTGCGACAGCGACCGATACCAGAACAGCAGATAGCCGGTCATGCCGTTGGCGCGGACTTCGTCACCGTGCTTCGGCGTGGTGGCCCACCAGCGCATCATGTGGCGCACGTTGCGGTCCGACACGTTCGCGTAATGCATCTCGTAGTCGACGCGAGCGGTGAGAACTGCCCCGACGCCGGCGGGCAGGACGGTGAGGAGAAGCAGAGGCAACATCGCCCAGTGCAGCACGGACAAGACTCCGCTCGCGGCCACCATCCTGATGAGAGCGGCCATGAATCGCTGGGCGTCTGTCACCATCACGTGTGTTCGCGTAACGCCCATCTCGGCGGCTTCCTGCCGGTCAGCGAAGCCGTCCTGGGCGTAGGCCGCGGCTTCGACTCGGCACACGGCCTCGACCAGTGAGGTGTCTGCAGAGGTCGTGAGCGGCGGGGTGAGCCTGCGACCTGCGTACGAGGCGAGCGCGCTGGAGAGCCGCCCGAGTGCTGCTGCGCCAGCCACGACGAGCAGCGCGGGAAGCGCCTGATTAAGACGGTGGGCCACGGCTCCAGGGCCAAGGATCGGCTGCATGGCGCGAGCGGTCGCGGCCAGGCCCGCCGCGGCGGCGACGCCTGTGACCAGTTGGCAGGCGGCGAGGAGGAGAACGGCCGTGCGGTCGAGCTGCCAGGCCATTCGGCAGATACGGCGCAGCACGGACGGCAGGCGTGCGCACATGTGCGTGAAGGACACGTCGCCGAGCGGGTTGACGGAGTATTCGCCGCTGTAGCGGATCTCCGCAGGTGGCGGAGGGGGTGGCGTCTCAGCGTTTGCAGTCGAGGCGTCAGTCACAGTCACCTGTGTCCCTCCTAGGGGGTCGGGGGCCGCACCTGGATGATTCGGCGGTGCACGGCATAACGACGCGGCGCCGGAATCGAACGCGCTCGATTCCGGACGTGATTGGGTCCTTGAGGCGCAAGGGGTCGAACGTGCGGACACGGTGTTGGGGCCGCTCCCGAGCGGAGAGAATTGGCCGAATCGCCGACGCCTGAAACGCCTGTGACGATTGAGGTTCTCAGTGGCTGATCGACTCCTGGGGAAGACGGGATGCAGTCAGTGGCCAACTTCACGCGATCGAGGGGCAGTTGCGTTGTGATGTCGCGTGCACGGGTGTGTCACAGGAGACTGCGGAGTGCGACTTCGCCCTTGTCGACAGCCTCCGTGAGCGCGTGCATGTGGTGTTCGGGCAGGCACCCCGCCCCCAGACCTGACGCGGCGACCGCGGTGTCCAGCTCCCGACGCTGCGCGACGGTCAGGGATGGGCACGCGGCAGCGTGAGTCAGGACGTCCCGGGCGGCGTACGCGTCAAGAGCAGCCGCGTTGGCGACGGCGTCGCTCAACGAGCCCACGCTGGGGCTCGTTCGGTCGCGGGCCAGGTCGAGCGCGGCTAGACCGGCTCGGGTCTGGAAGACGGCGGTTGAGGGGTCAGGTTCGGCGATCAGTGTGGCTACCTCGCTCAGCACGAGGTCCAGGTCTGGTTGCGGCACGGGCGCGGACGGGGGTCGGCAGTAGACACGCAGGAGAGCCGCGATGGTGTTCTCCCACGGCTCAGTCGGGGCGGTGGCGTCGATCGTGTCGCGGGCCTGCTGATCGAGGCCGCGTTCCATCAGGGCCATGATCTCAATTTGGCGGCCGTCGAGGAGGCGGTTGCCGATGCCGCGGTACGAGGTCATGGCGTCGGCGGCCTCGGTCCATCGGCCGATCCGTGCCAGGGCTCTGGCACCGTCGACGAGCACGGTGATCCACAGCTCCTCGCAGACCTTGCGGTGGTCGGCGTCTGTGCCGATCAAGACAGCGAGGTCCACGGTGTGGCCGTGGATTTCGGCGGTATCGCGTTTCTGGGCGGCGCGGTACAGCCGAGTGAGGACGTGGTAGGCGGCCTTGCCGTCGCCCTCGCGGGTCAGTAGCCGGGAGATGTTGATGAGGGGCATCAGCGACATCACGGCGATGCCGCCAGTGAGGCGCCCGGCGTCAGCGAAGACCCGGTGCTGCCTCCAGCACAGGTCAGCGGCCAGGTCGGGTAATCCGACGTCGGAGGCGATCAGAGCGGCGTAGTTGAGGACGCCACTGGCGCGGGCCACCAGATCATGGTGACCCGCGTCAGCGGGTGCGATAGTCAGCCCGGTGAGGTGGGTGATTCGCTCGTCCAGCGGGAGCGCCGGCGCCTTGGGACGACGGACTAGCGGGATGCGGCTGGCTATCGCGGGGATCACGGGCTCAGCCCTTGCGCGGCCAGTCGACGACAAGGCGGCTGTACGCCTTGTCGATGATGAAGCGCGGGTCGGCGGCCGTGATCTTGTCGCGAGCGTCGCCGACGGCCATGCGGAAGGTGGGTTCCGGCGCGGTGTTGCCCCAGCCCTCATCCCAGTCGCGGATCTCGCCCGCGACCTGATCGGCGAGTCCGGCGGCACGGGAGCCGTGGCCGATGACGCCGATCTCCCAGAAGCGGCCCTTGTCATCCTCGCCCTCGCGGATGGTCAGGTAGGCCAGGCTATCGCCGTCGAGCGCGGCCATGGAGCCCCAGCCGAAGTGCGGGGTGAAACCGGGGCGCTGGCCGGGCATGCGGGACAGACCGTTGGGCAGCACGGAGGCCAGGTACAGGTACAGCCACTCCCAAGGGTCGCCCTGCCGGAACTTCACGCCGGTGTAGACCTTGGCCTGCTTCTGGTCGAGGACGGTGCGGATCGCGTCGCGGTCGACGCCCTGCTCGCTGAAGGTCTCCAGGCGGACGTTGCCTTCACCCTCCATACGCACAAGGGTGTAGACGTCGTCGCAGACGCCCTTACGCAGGGGTACGAAGGTCGCCATCTCGCAGGAGACGGTCTTCCAGGTGTCGCCGTCGCGCTCGAAGGCGAAGCTGCGGGAGATACTGCCGCGAATCCGCATCGGGAGGACCAGGCGTCCGCCGGGGGCGAGCTGGTCGAGGATCTTCACAGGCACATCGCCCGCGCCGACCGTGAACTGGATGCGGTTGAAGGGGGCGTGCTCGGGAAGGCCGGCGGCGCCGTCGCCGAGTACCGCGGTCACGTTCGTCGCCCCAGCCTCGGCGAGGTTCTTGTTCGCGCCGTCGACGATGTCCTGATCGACGTCCACGGTCCACACGTGGCCGCCGGGGGCGACGAGCCTGCCGAGCAGGCGGGCGTTGTAGCCGGTGGCCGCCCCGGCCTCCAGGACCTTGTCGCCGGGCTGCGCACCGAGCTGTTCGAGCTGGGTGGCGACGATCGAGGGGGCGGAGATACAGGAGATCATCTCGCCGTGCTCGTCATGCTTGGTGGGCACCGCGTCCTCCTTGTACGCCGACTCAAGGTCGACGCCGGGAAGGAATTGCTGGCGCTCGGTGGCGCGGAAGGCATCGATGACGGCGGGGGTGTGCAGGTGGCCGCTGTCGACAAGGCGGTTCACCAGGGCTTCACGCATGTTGGCAGCGTCGTTGACGGATGTCACGGTGGTCTCCATTCGAGCGAGATTAGGGTCCGGGGAAGCGGACCGGCGAGTAGACACGTCAGCTCCTTCCCCTGCGGCAAAGGCGACCTCGCGGCCCAGCCATGCGGTGGCGGCCTGCTCGGCGGCAGGTACTCCCGCACGGTTGAAAGCGAAGATCGCGTGATGGGCGAGAACGGCGCGCAGGCCGCGTATCAGGCGCCCATCGGCGGCGAGTTGGCGCAGGCGACGGCCGGCGTCCTCGAACGCGGCGAGGCGTTCGTCCCAGCCGGGTTCGGTATCCGGCCGTTGCGCCGAGTCGGCGTTCATCAGGCGCCGCATGGCGCTCACCGCCTGGTCGCTGGCGGGGCCGGTGGGCGGGGTGACGGGCTGCCGTAGGGCACCGAGTTTCGCCCAGACGTCCCCGGCCTCGAACGGGTCGAGTCCCGCCGAGCGGATCATGGCGGAGAGCAGCAGCACACAGCGCTCTCGGCCGCCGGGCAGGTCGACCTCGCGCAGGGCGCTGCGGCTGTCGGCGCAGAACACGTTATGCGCCACGTCCATACCCTCCCGGCCGCCGAATGCCTCGGTCTCCGGCTCGTAGATGCCGCCGACCCATCCCGTGACCTGCTGGTCGGCGACGAGGCGGTCCAGCAGGGTGCCGACGGGACGCTCGGTGCGCAGCCGCAGACCTGCGTCCTTGCGCAGGAAGTGGAAGCGCTGGTCATCGAGTGCGGACGCGAGTGCCTGAGCGGCCTCGGGGCTTACCGCTCGCCCGGGAAACGCGACGCTGGCATGCCACCAGGTCGTTTCGGTGGTGATCGGAAGGTTCTCGTCGGCGAAGTCCATGCGTGTGGGCACTCCTTGTCGCTGGGCGGCGGTTCGGTTGAAGGCGGGTCAGGTGATCAGCAGGACGCTGGTCCAGTCCGTGGTGTTCGTGCCGTCGAGGGCAAGATGCGCTCCGGCGCGGCCTTCCATGAAGCCGGGCTTGGGCAGCCGGTCCAGGTCCGCAGCCAGACGCCTGCTCAGGTCGTGGATCGCCGGAGAGAACTGCTCTGGCGTGGGGCTGTCGGTGGCGACGGCACGAGCGATCGTCACGAGTCCGGCCCATCCGTGGCACAACGTGGCGTCGACGATCCGGCCGAGATGAGACAGGTCTGTCAGCGTGCTCAGGGCGGTGGCCTCCGCTGCCTGCCGGCGGTTTGGGTCGTCGAGCGCGAGCGCAGCAAGCTGCTGGGCGCGGGCGATGCCGGGTTGGCCGTAGCACCAGGACTGACGTGTGAGCTGCGGTTCGGACAGCTCGTTGCCCGACAGTTCGTCGTACGTGGTCCAGTAGAGGGCGCCGTACGTGTCGAGCCAGCGTGCGAACACTGCGATGGCGTCGAGTTGCCCCGGCACGTGGACGTTGTGCCGGACGGCGAGCGAGAGCACCGCCAAGGGGCCAGCCACGCCGTGCGCGACACCGTTGTTGCCGTGCCCGCCGGGCATGTCCTCCCCGCCGGGCCCGACCGCGGACCACCAGCCTGGCCACTCCCGGCCCTCGATACGGATCGGCTGCGCCAGGGACACCAGGTAGGTCAGCACCTCCCTGAGCCGCGGCGAGTCCGCGCCGCGGGTCAGCAGCAGCGCGCCCAGCCCGGTCAACCCGCGGATGAGGTCGAACTCCGCCAGGTGCGGCAGCGCACCTGACGCCCTCCGCCGGTGGGCGGCGGCCAGCCGGGCATCCACAACGCGGTCGACGACGTCGCGGACAACGCGGCCGGCATGTCCGGCGCGGGAGAGCACGAACTCCAAGGCGGGGGCACCGTGGAACAGCGACGCGTTGCCTCCGGCGCTGACGCCGCCCGTCACGGCCTGAGCGAGGAGGCGCCGCGCGGCGGAGTGATCACCGCGCTCTATGTGCAGCAGGGCCATCCCGAGGGTGCCCTCGGAGAGATCCTGCGTGCGGGCCGGGATCGCCATTGTCGTCATGAGCGGGCCTTCAGCGGGACGACGAGGTTGTGGGCCCTGCCGCCGATCCAGCCGTCGGCGTCTGGCGGTGGCGCCTCGTGCAGGGTCACGACTCCGATGGGGCTGGCATCCAGGTGGGCACGCAGCAGGTCCAGGTGCATGTCCTGACGCAGGTCGAGCGGAAGCTGCTGGTCGTCTTCGGCCAGGAGCACGCGGTCCGGCACGCGGAAGCGGGCCATCCAGGCGTGCAGCCGTTCGGTCCACTCATCCAGCGTCGCGGTGCGGTCGGGCAGATCCCGGGCGCGCACCTTCCATCGCGCGGCCACCAGGATCGAGCGGCGGTAGTGCACCGCCGGGGTGAACGGCAATGTCCATGCCGCGCCCCAGTCGAACCAGGTCACCTGTGGCGTGGTGGCACGGCTGATCTCGACCAGGAACCGCGCCAGTGGCGGGGTGTAGTTGTTCCACAGGAAGTTCAGCGCGGTCGGCGCGAGCAGTTCCAGGTGCGTGCCGGTGGCAGCCTCGGCGAGATACGGGCGGCCGTCGCCGATACCGACGGCCAGGTCGGAGGGGAACAGCACGCCCTTCTCCGGGTGCCGGAACTCGCCGACGCTCACCAGCCGGGGCATGACGCGCGGGGCGCGGGTGAGCAGGTCGGCCGGGACGCGTCCGGCGTGGAAGGAGAGCTGGGCCAGCTCCGCGCCGGCCTCGGCGGTGGGCAGGTCGGTGTACGTCGCTCCGGTATCCGGGAAGAGGTGCCAGAACCGGCCCGTCATCGAGCCGGCCGAGCGGGAGACGGTGGAGACGTGGAGCCGGAAGTTCCCGCGCTCCAAGGCGTGGGGCGAGCGCGCGTTGAGGCGCATGCCGAGTTCGAGGTGGGGCGTGGTGGCGGTGGGCTTACCCGCGGCGGTCTCCAGTTCTTCGATCATCGCGCCGGTCAGAGGGACGGAGCGGGAGCCTTCGATCGCGGCGGTTCCGGCCAGTTCCAGCAGGATCCGGTCTCGCCGGGCCATGGGGCGGGGAGGTTCGGACACTTGGCCGAACCCGTCGGGAAAGCCCAAGCCCTGCTCGGGGTCCAGCACCAGGCCCAGCGGAATCTCTGCGGAATCGCCATAGCGCTCGGTGAACTGCTCGATCCAGCGGCGCCAGGCCGGGATGCCGTTGGGGTGCGTAGCGATCCGGGTGAGGACAGTCGCCGCGGTCGCCGCTTCCGTCAGGACGGTGTTCGGAAGCCGCACTGTGGCGTCAAGCCGCAAGTCGGGGGCGACTGTCTTCTCGCGGACCTCCACCTGCAGAGCGGGCGGCAACGTGTCGGTGGGGTCGACGATCGTGGCGGGTGCGCGCAGCGACGACCGGAGCAACCGCACGCGTAGAAGCTGTCCGAGTAACGCGGTTCGGTGCTGCGCGGTCGTGGTCGGGAACTCGGCGGCGAGCTTGTCGGCCAGGACCGAGTACCGGATCGGGCTGCGTGCGGCGTCGAGGATCAGCTTGAGCGCGGGCGTCAGCGCAAGGGAGAACTCCGAGGCGCCTTCGGACGGGACGTAGACGCGCCCGCCACGCTGCTGGACGAGGTTGTTGACGCACACGTCGACGTCGCCCATCCGCTCGCCGTCTGCTTCCCAGCCGCTGATCGCCGCATCGAGCGCCACCGGGTCGGGCCGGGCGACGGCCTGGTGCTCGTCGCCGACGCGGGCCTCGGCCGTGTCGGCGAACTCGACCAGCGCGACGCCCGCGAAGAGACCGTATGGGGTAGGGCGACGTGCGTACCGGATTGCGTAGCGGGCGATGGCCAGTGCTGCTCGTCGGACCCGGCGAAGTCCCGGGGACCGTCCGTCGAGGACTGTTTGCACCTGGCGAGCCAGATCCGGGCTGGCGCTGGTTACGGCGTGCCGGAAGGTGTCGTCGTCCCACACCGCACGCAGCCACGCACGCCACTGTCCGAGCGAGGCTGAGGGGCCTGGCCAGGGAGGCATGCTCGGCTCGGTGAGGTTCACTGCGGCACGCAGCATCGGTTCTCCGGCGGCTCGGTACAGGCTGTGCCGTACGCGCGTCATCCCCTCACTCCGTTCTTGGTAGGCGGGGCGGGGGGGGGGGGGGGGGGGGGGGGGGGGGGGGGGGGGGGGGGGGGGGGGGGGGAGGGGGGGGGGGGGGGGGGGGGGGGGGGGGGGGGGGG